>JBMNTQ010000070.1:0-9684 GCA_050945815.1 Christensenellales bacterium | reverse complement strand
ATATAAAATTTATTCTTTCTTTGTTAAAATAGAATAGAGAAGATTTAATATATTTGTGAGGACGGCTTTTTTGCGCGTTTTGTGTGAGGGGGGCTTGTCTAGTGAATGTGGAGGTTGTAGAGAGTGAATACTGATTATTCTGGATTAAGTTTAATGGAACTTCGAAACCTGGCCAAACAAGCTGGGATTAAATCCATTACCAAATATAGAAAAGCTGAACTGGCGCAAATGCTGGTAGTCAAAGCAGAGGAGAACGCCGCTGCGGAAGATAAACGTTCTGCGTCGGATAAACGTGCTGCGGAAGATAAACGTGCTGTGTCGGATAACAGCGCTGCACCGTCGGATACGGCTGCTGTAAACAGGCCTCAGACTATGCCGGCCGAGCAGGCACCGGCAGCGAATGCGGGGCCCAAGGAGCGGCAAAAACCCCAGCGGCCGGTGTATGGCAATGTGGCTCAAGGCGGGGGAGGGGGCGCTCAGAATACCGGGTCGTATCGCAGGGACAGCGGCGGCTATGGAAACCGGGAGGAGCGGACGTATTACGACAGGCAGAGCAGCCCTAGGCGCAGCTATACGAGAAACTATGATAACCAAGGGGGCACCCAGCAGGGACACGATAATTATCGGCCGCGCAGGGAGCGGCAGGATCGTTATTATAACCAGAACCAGAATTATAATCAGAACTACAGCCAGAACTACAACGCCCAAGACGATGACTATAACCGGGATACGGGAACGACTAACCCCGCAGTGAACGAGTTGCTCAATACCGGTGAATGCGGCGATGCGGAAGGCGTTTTGGAAGTGTTGCCCGATGGATATGGCTTCTTGCGTTCAGACAATTACCTGCCGGGCAACCGGGATGTTTATGTTTCCATTGCGCAGATACGGCGGTTTAACCTCAAGACCGGTGATAAAGTAACGGGGAAAACCCGGCCTTCCAAGGAAGGGGAGAAATTCCTGGCCCTTTTGTATATTACGGCGGTGAACGATGAGGAGCCGGGCAAGACCACGACCCGGGCCGCGTTCGAGGATTTGACGCCGGTTTACCCGGACGAGCGGTTGACATTGGAGAATACGGGCGTGTCTCGGGATTTGGCGATTCGTATCATCGACCTGATTGCTCCGATTGGGAAGGGGCAGAGGGGGATGATTGTCGCGCCGCCTAAAGCTGGCAAGACTATCATGCTGAAGAAGATTGCAAACAGTATTACAACGAATTATCCGGACATTCACCTGATCGTTTTGCTGATCGATGAACGGCCGGAGGAAGTGACGGATATGCAGCGCTCGATTCAGGGCGAGGTGATATATTCGACGTTTGATGAGCTGCCAGAGCATCATACTCGGGTGGCGGAGATGGTGTTGGAGCGTTCTCATCGGCTGGTGGAGCACGGGAAGGATGTTGTGGTGCTGCTGGACTCTATCACGAGGCTGGCTCGGGCTTATAACATCAGCATTCCTCCTACAGGACGTACGCTGTCCGGCGGGCTGGACCCAGGGGCGCTGTTCAAGCCCAAGCGATTTTTCGGCTCGGCCCGAAACATCGAGGAGGGCGGCAGCCTGACCATTATCGCTACGGCATTGGTGGAGACCGGCAGCCGCATGGATGAGATTATTTTTGAGGAATTCAAAGGTACCGGCAACATGGAAGTGCATTTAGATCGCCGTCTGAGTGAGAAACGGGTGTTTCCTGCCATTGAGATGAATAAATCCGGTACACGCAGGGAGGAACTACTGTTATCTCAGAAGGAGCTGGAGGGAGTTTGGTCGTTGCGTAAGGTTCTTTCTGTAGGGAATTCTGTAGAGGCAACGGAGCAACTGATTGGCATGATGTTGCGCACTAAGAACAACAGTGAGTTTCTGGACCGTTTGAAGGAATGGCTGAATATCTGGGAGAAGCAGGGCTATTCCCGTTCGTGAGCGCTGGAATCGGGCGAGGAAATAGGCGGAATATGTGTAAAAACTGCTTGCTTTTGAAGGATTTTGTGTTATAATATTATCTGCGATTGTTTTTGGGCGAGAGGTGAGAAAAATGAAAAAGGACATACACCCCGATTATCAGGCTTGTATGGTGCGTTGCGCTTGCGGAGAAACCTTTGAAACCGGTGCCACCAAAAAAGAACTGAAGGTGGATATCTGTTCGAAATGTCATCCGTTTTACACCGGCAAACAAAAGCTGGTGGATACGGGCGGCCGGGTTGATCGCTTCAACAAGAGGTACGGCCTGTAAGGTTTTTAATTGAACAACAACAGTAAAATGCAGACCAGGCTTGCTTGTGTCTGCATTTCGTCTATCAAGCGTTTGGCGGAGAGGTTTTTTGAGAATGAAAAAGTGTAACATCGGCGGTCAGGCTGTAATGGAAGGGGTTATGATGCGGACGCAGGAGGGCGCTTTGGCTATGGCTGTGCGCAAACAGGATGGCAGCATAGACCTCTATTCTCAGCAGGCACCGGCGAATAATCGACCTAAGATTTTGAAATGGCCTGTTATTCGTGGCCTGGCCAACTTTGGGAGCATGATGGCATTGGGCGTGCGTATGCTTAGTCGAAGCGCTTCCATGGCGGGCTTTGAGGAAGAAGAAACAGAGAAGCCTTCCAAATTTGAAGAATTCCTCGCAAAAAGGACTGGGAAATCTGCAGAATCGATTATGGTGGGGATGGCGGTGGTTGTGGCGATCGCCCTGGCGGTGGGGCTGTTTTTTCTGCTACCCTCGTTTATCACCGGCCTGTTTCGAAACCTTGGTTTGCCGCCTATTGTGATGAATTTGATTGAAGGCATTGTGCGCATTGGGATTTTCCTTGGGTATGTAGTGGCTGTTTCGCAACTGAAGGATATCCGGCGCACCTTTATGTATCATGGGGCGGAACACAAGGTGATTTCTTGCTATGAGCAGGAATTGCCGCTGGATGTGGAGCATGCCCGCAATTGCAGCGCTATGCATCCGCGGTGCGGCACCAATTATATGTTGCTGGTGATGGTGGTGAGCATTTTGGTGTTTTCCATGACCGGCTTTAGTGGCGGCTATTTGGCGCGTACGGCTTTGCGCTTGCTGCTCTTGCCGCTGGTGGCGGGCATTGCCTATGAGGTTTTAAAGCTGGTGGGCAAGAGTGATTCCCTGCTCTCGCGCATTGTTCGTGCGCCGGGCATGGCTTTGCAGAAACTGACGACCAAGGAGCCGGACGACGCCATGCTGGAAGTTTCTTTGACTGCTTTTAAAAAAGTTTTGGGGTATGCGGACGAGGATATTCTAGAATATGTCAGAAACCGGCCTGTGGAGCAGGAACCTTTGCAAAAGGAGCAGGAAGAGCAGACGGAGGAAACGGCAGCGCAGCCGAGCCAGTGCATGGTCGCCGGGCTTGCCGCAGCGACGGAGCCGATAACGAATATGCCGTAGGGGGCGAACGAGTGATGATCGAATTGGAGGGTATGCGTTATGCGGCGGCTTACCGCCGCATTCGCCATGCATTTGAGCAGGCGGACATTTCCTGTTTTGACGCAGATGCCCGTTATATTATGGAAGGGTTAGGGCTGCCTTTGGAGAAGATGCTGCTGTTTGACGGCGTATTGGATGCCCAGCAGGGGCGGACCCTGGCGGCTTGGGCTCATCGGCGGTTATCTGGCGAGCCGGTTCAGTATATTTTGGGTAAAGCCTATTTTATGGGGATGGAGCTGACTGTTCGCCCTGGGGTGTTGATCCCGAGATTGGATACGGAAATTTTAGCCCAGTGTGCGGCGCAGTGTTGTCCGGACGAGGGGATTATACTGGACTTGTGCTGCGGCAGCGGCTGTGTGGGGATTTTCCTGGCGAGAAGCGTCGGGGCGGCTGTGTTGTGTGCGGATGTAGACGAGGGATGCTTGGCGCTGACCAGGCAAAATGCCCGGGAAAATGGTGTGGAGACCAAAATTCGGACCCAGTGCAGCGACTTGTTTGACGGGCTGGAAGGACGGCGGTTTCAGATGATCGTGTGTAATCCGCCGTATATCAGCGGCACGGAGATGGGGGAGCTGCAGCGTGAGGTGAAGGATTTTGAGCCACATCGGGCTTTGTATGGCGGGGTGGATGGGCTGGATTTTTACCGGCGTATCGCGAAGCAGGCCCGGCATCATTTAACCCAAGGGGGCGTATTGCTGCTGGAGGTGGGGCACAATCAGGCGGCAGCTGTTTCTTCGATGTTGGAAGGGTATCAGACCGGCATTGTACAGGATTTAAATGGAATGGAACGGGTGGTTTGCGCCCGACTCGAATAGACACGGGGGATGGTTTATGATTGAGAAGTTACAGGAGATTAAAAAACGTTATGACGAATTGACGGCGGCTGTCAGCGATGCGGCGGTTATTGCGGACCAGAAGCGGTGGCGGGAGCTTGTGAAGGAGCATAGCGGCTTGGAGGAAATCGTCCGGAAATTTGAACAATATTTGCAGGGGCAGCAGGAGCTGGACGAATGGAGAGAAATGGGGCAGGACGAGGAATTCGCCCAGGCTGCCGAGGGGGAGTGTGCTGCGCTGGAGCAGGCCTTGGACGGCTATTTGGAAGAGCTTAAGATTTTGCTGCTGCCTAAAGACCCCAACGACGATAAGAATGTGGTTATGGAGATTCGGGCGGGAACAGGGGGCGATGAGGCGGCGCTTTTCGGGGCGAACCTGTTGCGGATGTATACCCGTTATGCTGAGCGGCACGGCTTTAAAATGGAGTATTTATCCACCAACTTTACGGAACTGAACGGCGTTAAAGAAGTGGTGTTGGTCATATCCGGCAAGGGGGCGTATAGCCGGCTGAAATATGAGAGCGGTGTACACCGGGTGCAGCGGGTGCCGGAGACGGAATCTGGCGGACGCATTCATACCAGCGCTGCAACGGTGGCAGTTTTGCCGGAGGCGGAGGATGTGGATGTAGAGATCGGGCCCAATGATTTGCGGGTGGATGTGTATCGAAGCGGCGGGCATGGCGGCCAGAGCGTGAATACCACGGATTCGGCGGTGCGTATCACCCATCTGCCTACAGGCTTGGTTGTGACTTGTCAGGATGAGAAATCTCAGCTTAAGAACAAAGAGAAGGCACTGAGGGTATTAAAATCTCGGTTGTTGGAGCTGTATACCCGGGAGAGGGAGAGCGAGATGGCGGAGAACAGGCGCAGCCAGGTGGGCAGCGGTGACCGCAGCGAACGCATCCGGACGTATAATTTTCCTCAGGGGCGGGTGACGGACCATCGCATCGGCTTGACGGTTTATAACCTGCCGGAATTTTTAGATGGCGCTTGCGATGAAATGATCGAGGCGTTGATTCTCGCTGAACGGACGGCGCTTTTATCCGGTAAGGAATAAGTGGGGCACATATAATCTTTTTGCGGGCCATAAACATATTATAGGTTTTTCTGGAAGGGGACTTGTAGGATGGAGTGGCTGCTGCAAGGTTTGATTGGGGCGTCCGTGGGCGTGGCGGGCACGGGGCTGGGCGGTGCGATCAGCTATTTTATGCGCGGTACCCAGAAAATATTGGGGCCGCTGATGGCGGCTTCCTCTGGGATGATGCTGGCGGTATCACTGGTGGACTTGGTGCCGGAAAGCTTGAACAATGCCGGGACGCTGGCCTATGGCGCAATCGCCCTTGGGATGGCCTTGGTCTTTTTCTTGGGGCGGTGGGTTGCAGGCAAGGAAAAGAGCGGCCCTGGACTGCGGGAGACGGGCATCATGATGGGCATTTCCATTGCGCTGCACAATCTGCCGGAGGGGCTGGCGATTGGTTCGGGCTTTGTGTCGCCGGCCAACATCGGGCCGTCTTTGGCTTTGGTGATTTTGTTGCACAATATTCCTGAGGGGTTGGCGATGGGCGTGCCTTTAAAGGCTTCGGGCCTGGGCGCTTCGATTGTGGGCTATGCGATGCTTTCCGGTTTGCCGGAGGGCATAGGAGCAGTGATTGGCTATGGTATTGGCGGTATATCTTCGCAGTTTTACGGGTTGTGTATGGGATTTGCGGCAGGGGCAATGATATTGGTTGTGTATAAATTGCTGGTTCAGGCGTTTGGGTATGGGAAGAGGTGGAAGTCGGCTTTGGGGCTTTTGTTGGGTGCGGCCTTGGGATTTTTGATTTCCATTTTGATTTGACGGAAGGCAGAGACATGATCTATTGTACGGAAACCATTGATTTGAGTGAAAGAATGGAATATGGCATTTCCCGCGCTTCGCGGCTTATAGTGGCGGGGGAGACCGTTGTATTTCCGACGGAGACGGTATATGGCCTGGGGGCGGACGCCTGCTCGTCGACTGCTGTGGATAGGATATTTCGGGCTAAGGGCCGTCCGGCGGACAACCCTTTGATTGTGCATGTGGATTCTATTGATATGGCAAGGGGGGTTGCGGCTGTTTTGCCGGAGGCGGCACAGCGCTTAATGGATGCTTTTTGGCCGGGGCCGCTGACGCTGGTGTTGCCTAAGTCGGGCCATATACCTTCGAAGGTGAGCGCCGGGCTCCCTACGATTGCTGTGCGTATGCCGCGGCATGAGGCGGCGCTGGCGCTGATTGGGAAAGCAGGGCGGCCCATTGCTGCGCCCAGTGCCAATCTGTCGGGTAGCCCCAGCCCGACCACAGCGGCCCACGCTGAGCAGGATTTGCGTGGGCGGGTGCCTTTGATATTGGATGGCGGGCCTTGCGAGGTGGGCCTTGAATCAACGGTGCTGGATGTTTCCGGAGACAGGCCTTGCCTGTTGCGGCCGGGGGGCGTGACATGGGAGATGTTGGAAGCGTGTATTGGGAAGATTGAGATTTCTTCCGGGGTGTTGTGCCCGTTTGACGGACAGGCTAAATCGCCGGGTATGAAATATAAGCACTATGCGCCCAAGGCGAAGGTGGTTTTGGTAGACGGCGATAGCGTGGAGGAGATAGTTCGGGAGATTTGCGTGCGCTACGACGCTGAGCCGGGGAAGAACCGGGCTATTTTAGCCACCCGGGAGACGGCTGCGGCTTATGGGAATCGGATAGTGGAGACCTTGGGCAGCCGAAAGCAGCCCAAGACAATTGCACGGGATTTTTTCAGCGTGCTGCGGCGAATGGACGAGCAGGGCGTGGAGATTATTTGGATGGAGACGGTGGAACTGGCCGGATTGGGCTTGGCCATCATGAATCGGGCGCTGCGCAGTGCGGGATTTCACGTGGTGAACGGGAGGGAGTGGGATAGATGCTGAAAATATTACTGGTTTGCAGCGGCAATACCTGTCGGAGCCCTATGGCGGAGGCGATTGCCGCGGAGGGTATACGCAAGGATGCGGCATTGAATGGCAGGGTTGTTGTGGGGTCTGCAGGCATTTTTGCCGCTGGCAGACAGGATATGTCGGGGAATGCCAAGGCAGCGCTGGAGGCGTTGGGGATTCCCTATTTGCAGCATAAAAGCCAGCCTTTGACTGCCGAATTGGGCCGAGAGGCGGATTTGATTTTGTGTATGCAGCAGGGGCACAAAGATGCGGTGGAGCGAATGCAGCCTGTAGCTTTGGGCAAAACATTTGTGTTGAAAGAATTTGCCGGACTTGAGGGCGACATAACGGACCCGTATGGCGGGGATCTGGATGTTTACCTGGATAGCGCAAAGGACATCTTGGAGGCGGTTTCGAAGGCGCTTTCGCGTATTCGAGAGCAGATGTTGGCGGATGATTCCCAAATATGAGAAACCGTTGTTTTCCCTTTTCAACCGGGGGCCAAGCTGATATAATATTCTTTATGGAATAGCATGTGGGAGGTTTTTGTTTATGATAGCATTGGGAAGCGACCATGGCGGGTTTGAATTAAAGCAAGAAATTATAAATTTTTTGCAGGAGAAGGGCCTTGCGTATAAAGATGTAGGCTGTTATGATTCTACACGCTGCGATTATGCGGACTTTGGTGAGGCGGTGGCGGTGGCGGTGGCCAATGGCGAGGCGGAGCGGGGCATTGTGATTTGCGGTACGGGCATTGGGATTTCCATTTCGGCTAATAAAGTGCCGGGGATTCGTTGTGCGTTGTGCGGGGATGTGTACAGCGCTAAGTATACTCGGTACCACAATGATTCCAATGTGTTGGCCTTGGGCGGCCGCGTGATTGGCGTTGGGCTGGCGTTGGAGATTGTAGATGCCTGGTTGAGCCACGATTTCCAAGGCGGACGTCATTTAAACCGGGTGAATAAAATTACGGCGCTAGAGAAAAAATACGGCTGCGGGGGAAAATGCAATGGGTAGGCTGATTGAGATTGACCATCCGCTGATTCAGCATAAGCTGTCTTTGATTCGGGATAAGAATACGGGCCCGAAGGAATTCCGGGAGTTGGTGGGGGAAATTTCTATGCTGATGGCCTATGAAGTGACCCGGAATATGGCTTTAAAGGAAGTGGAGATTGAGACGCCGGTAGGCATGTGTAAAGCCAAGGTTTTAAGCGGCAAGAAGATAGGCGTGGTGCCTATTTTGCGGGCGGGCCTTGGAATGGTGGACGGTATTTTGAACCTGATTCCCGCGGCGAGGGTGGGGCATGTGGGGATGTACCGCGACCCGGAGACCTTGCAGCCGGTGGAGTATTATTGTAAGCTGCCTGCTGATGTGGGGGAGCGGGACTTCCTGATTTTGGATCCGATGTTGGCAACCGGCGGGTCGGCCTCTGCGACAATCACCCTTTTGAAGCGGAGGGGCGCTCGCAGCGTCAAGCTGGTTTGTTTGGTGGCTGCGCCGTATGGGATTGATGTGGTTCGCAAGGATCATCCGGATGTGGATATTTATGTAGCTACTGTGGATGAATGCTTGAATGAACATGGCTATATAGTCCCTGGCCTTGGAGATGCGGGAGATAGGCTTTTTGGTACAAAGTAGGGCAATGTAAAAGCCGCTTGCCTTGGGATGAGGGCAGGCGGCTTTTTGATGGGCCAGGGTTTTTTGCGGGAGCATTCGGGGAAGGCGAGGGGAACGTTGGCAACTTGGACTGGAGAGTGAAAATTGGCACTTGAAATCGGATGGGCATGATGGTATACTATCTTTTGCAGATGTTTTTGAGACATGTGGCGGCGTAGCTCAGTTGGCTAGAGCATGCGGTTCATACCCGCAGTGTCAGCGGTTCAAATCCGTTCGCCGCTACCAGGTAGGCGCTGATTTCCATTGGATAGGAATCAGCGCTTTTTTAATGGAGATATGCTGCAAGCTACAACAAAGAACGCCCTGTTTCCCACAGGACGTTCTTTGTATGTAGAATAGCGCCGCAGCTATTTTGGGTTTGGAAGGATTTTATTAAAAACGAGTAATTATGTTGGCCAGCGTTGGGTTGGGGAATTATAGAATGTCGCAAAATTCGGATTTTTGGATAGAACCGAAATTGACCGACTGGAGCCTTTGGCATAATTCGCTTTGCAGCTTTTTCAATTGTTGGTGGACATAGCAAGCGGGCGCTGCGCCGCGGGAGCATAGCCCTTCGTCGGTTAGACAACGGTTTAAGGTAACTGGGCCGTCAATTGCTTCCAGCACTTGGAGGAAATCGATTTCCTCTGGCGGACGGTTTAACGAATAGCCGCCGTATACACCGCGAAAGGATTTTATAATATTGCCGCGCTTGAGTTTTTGCAAGATTTTTGATGCAAAACGCGGAGGAATTGTGAGCTGCTCGGCTATGGTTTTGACATTATGACTGGAACTGAGCGGCAGATCGCTCATGTATAGAACTGTACGGAAGGCATAG
>JBMNTQ010000069.1:0-9690 GCA_050945815.1 Christensenellales bacterium | reverse complement strand
ATGAAGCTGTACATGGTAAACATAGGCAACAGCATGGACAGGGCGATGAACATGACCAGCCCGCCCATGACGATGATGACCAAGGGTTCGATCATGCCGGTCATCTGGGAGAGAGCATCCTCGGCGTCGCTGTCGAAGGAATCGGCCGTTTTTGACAGGAAGCTTTCCAAGGTTCCAGATTCTTCGCCCAATTGCACCATGTTGATGACCATGGGCGGAAATACGTTCAAGCCGCTTAGGGCGCTGGACAAACTCTGGCCTTCCTGGATTTGGTCGGCAGTGAACAGCAAGCCTTTTTCCAACACCACATTGCCAACCGCCCGGGCCGTTACCTCCAGGGAAGAGGTTAGCGCGACGCCGGAGCTGAGCAGCGTGCTGAGCGTCCGGGTGAAGCGGGCGGAGACAATTTTGACGTTGAGCTTGCCAAACACCGGTATTCGCAGCATCATCTTGGCAAAGGCTAATTTGCCTGCAGGTGAGGACAAATAGATTTTGACCAAGGCGATTATTATGGCGATTAGCAGCAAAAGTAAGAGCCAGTTGGAAACGATAAAGCTGCTTAAATCCAGCAAAAGCTGCGTCGGGCCGGGCAGCGCCTGATCGAAGCTCGCGTATAGGTTGGTGAAGGTGGGCACCATAAAGATCAATAAGCCGACCACCACGATCAACGCGAAAATCGATATGATTTTCGGGTAGGTCAGGGCGGATTTGACTTTCTTTTTAAGCTTATAGTCTTTTTCGAAGGTAATGCCCATGCGATGGAGAACTTCGTCGATGTTTCCGGACAATTCGCCGGCTTCCAGCATGCTGATGAAAATATCCGGGAAGCGTTCTGCATGGTCGGAAAAAGCGCCACTCAGGGAGTTCCCGGTTTGGATTTTATCGTAGACGTCATTTATGATGGCCTTTAGGCGTTTATGCTCGGTTTGCTGGCGCAGCATATCCAAAGCGGCGACCAAGGGGACGCCGGCCCTGAGAACCGTTGCGAGCTGGGTGCAAAAAAGCGCCAGAGGGTGTAGCGGAATTTTTTTGGAAAGCTCAATGTCTATGCTGCCGCTACGTTTTTCCTGCGCTTCTTCTACTTCCAGAGGATAGTAGTCTTTTTGGCGCAGCATAGCGATGACAGCAGCACTGTCAGTTCCTTCGAACACACCGGAGATCATCCGGCCTTTTAAGTTAGTTGCTTTATATCGATATCTCGGCATAGACTAACTCCCGCTTTGCTGAATTCCAGCAAAACAACATCATTTTAGTGATCTTATAATAACATATACGTTACAAAGCATCAATCATTTTGTGAATGTAATTTGTAAAAAAAGCAGGTAAAAACAGCTAAAATGGGGATTTTTTCTAAAATGACATGCCGTTTTTCATTAATTTTGACAAATAATCCTGATCGACACTGTATAAGTACGCATTGTCGTGGGAAATCAAATTCTTTTGCAGAAGGCCGGCTATGGAGTTGTCCATCAATTGCATCCCGGATCGGGCGCTAGTCATGATAACGTTGTTGATTTGCGGGGTTTTGCCTTCCCGGATCAGGTTGCGGATGGCCGATGTGCCAAGCATAACTTCCACCGCGGCAATGCGCCCGCTGCCGTCTGTCAGTGGGATAAGCTGTTGCGAGACCACGCCTTGCAGGGTCATAGACAGCTGCACACGGATTTGTTGCTGCTGGTGGGGTGGGAAAACGTCGATGATGCGGTCGATGGTTTGGGCTGCTCCGATGGTGTGCAGGGTGGAAAACACCAAATGGCCGGTTTCTGCGGCAGTTAGCGCGATGCTGATGGAATCGTAGTCGCGCATCTCGCCGATGAGGATGACGTCCGGATCTTGCCGCAGCGTTGCGCGCAGGGCATAGCTGTAGGAGCGGGAGTCGGAGCCGATTTCCCGCTGATTTACCATGCTTTTTTTGTGTTTGTGCAGGTATTCGATGGGTTCTTCCAGCGTGATGACGTGGCAGTCGCGCTGGGAATTGATGTTGTCTATCATGGCTGCCAGAGTGGTGGATTTGCCGCTGCCCGTCGGGCCGGTGACCAAGACAAGGCCGTTGTTCTTCCAACAGAAATCATTGACAATGGAGGGGAGCTTTAGCTCTTCCACCGAACGGATGACCGAGTCGACCAGGCGAAGCGCGGCCGCGTAGCTGCCCCGCTGGCGGTAGGCATTGACGCGGTAGCGGCTGCTGCCCGGAATCGAGACGGAGAAATCCACTTCGCCGTTTGCCTCGAGTTCGGCAAACTGATTCTCGCTGGTTAGGGAGCGCACTGCAGCCTCGGTATCTGCGGGGGAGAGGATATAGTCGAGCAAGGGTGATAGACGGCCATTGATTCGGGCGATGGGGGGGACACCTACGGTGATGTGCAGGTCGGAAACCCCCAATCTGGAACAATTGTCTAGCAATTCAGAAATATTAATAGCCATAATGCCCCCTTTTGGCCGGGGAAACCGGCAGTATTATTCATCTTGAGTGTATGCGACACGAATAAGCTCGTCCAACGGAATCAGGCCCAGGCGTACCAGATTAATACATTCCTGTTTAAGGCTGGTAAACCCTTGTTTTACGGAATAATCCCGGATTTCATCCAGGGAGGCGTCTTGCTGGATCAAGTCTCGCTGGCCGCGCCCTATGGACAATACTTCGTGGACGGCAATGCGGCCTTTGTAGCCGGTTTGCGTACAGTTGTCGCAGCCAGCACCCTTGTAGAAGGTTATAGCTTCTGTGTCGGCAGGCAGCCGTGCGAGGGACAGCTCGGCGTCTGAGGGGGTGTAGGGCGCTTTGCACAAGGGACAGATGGTACGCACCAGACGCTGGGAGATAACCCCCACCAGGCTGGCTGCCAGCATATAGGAAGGGATGCCCATGTTTAGCAGCCGGGAAATGGTGCTGAAAGAGTCGTTGGTGTGGATGGTGGACAACACGAGGTGGCCGGTGATGGCGGCACGGATAGCCATGCTGACTGTTTCCTGATCGCGGATCTCGCCGACCATGATGATGTCTGGATCTTGTCGTAGAATCGAGCGCAGGCCGGTTGCGAAATTCAGGCCCGCCTTGACGTTCACCTGTACTTGGTTGATGCCGGCTAGAAGGTATTCTACCGGGTCTTCGATGGTGATAATATTGTCGCTGATGCGGTTTAGCTCACTCAGCATGGTGTAGAGGGTGGTGGATTTGCCGCTGCCTGTCGGGCCGGTTACCAATAGAATACCGTGGGGATTTTTGAGCAGGGTGTCGAATTTCTCCAGATTTCTTTTTGTGAAGCCCAGTTTTTCCTTGGGAATCAGGAAGCTTTCCCGATCCAATACGCGCAGCACAGCCTTCTCGCCATGGACAGTGGGCAGCGTGGAGATGCGCAGGTCGATGTTGTGACCCAGCAGCTCGATGTCGCACCGGCCGTCCTGGGGCAGGCGCTTTTCCGCGATGTTCATGCTGCCCATGATTTTGATGCGGGTAATCATGGCGGCGTGGGCATTGCGGGGGGCGTTGATGGTGTTGTACAGCGTACCGTCGATGCGCAGGCGAATGCGCACTTCCATATCTTGCGGCTCAATGTGGATATCGCTGGCACCATCGCGGATGGCTTGTTCCAGGATGGAGTTGATGAGGCGTACAATCGGTGCGTTGCCGATTTCATCCTCGAGATCCTGGTCGTCGGACAGGCCGCTGGTGACAGCTTCGCTGCGCCATTCCTCGATGGCGCGCTCTGCAGATTCATTGCCGTAAAGGTCGCTTATTTTTCGCTGGATGCTCTCTTTGCGCGCCAGCATCGGGTAGATTTCCATGCCGGAAACCAGACGCGCGTCATTAAGGGCGACAATGTCGAACGGGTCTTCCATGGCGATGTACAGGATGTTTTCCTGGATTTTTACCGGTACGATGCCATGCCGGCGGGCCATACCCGGCGGGATTCTGTTGACAATATCCTGAGGAATGACTGCGCGGTTTAGTTCAACACAGGGAATACCCAGTTGGTATTCCAGGGCCATAAGAATTTGCTGTTCAGTTACATAGCCCAAGCTTTTGAGTATTTCACCCACCTGGACTTGCTGATTGTTCTCTTGTTGTATATGCAATGCTTCTTCGAGCTGCTCGTTGGTAATAATGCCTGCTTCGATCAAGAGCGTGCCGATCTGTTTCTTGATTTGCATGTTTGCAATCGCTTCCTTTAAATGTAGAATATTGTACCAATAAGCTGATTATAGCAAAATAGCGATGGTTTCGCAATGCGGCTTGAAAACATGCAGGAAGTTTTGGCGGGAAGGATCCACAAAAAATAGGGCAGGATAGGCCGTGGAATTTTGCAGGGAGCTGCGGATGGGTGGTGTGGGAAAAGAGGGGCGGGGCAGATAGGATGCAGGGTATGCACATGGGACGAGACAGGAAAGATAAACGGGCAGATAACGAACTGCTTGCAAGGGCGTCCAAACCCGATCTGGCTTATGAGGGTAGTCTGAATGGGTCAGATCATCGGGGCTTGCTGCTTTGCTGCGATGCGGTAAGCCCCGGATCCGGTTTCAATTACATAGAATTAGAGAGGGCCGGCGGCCAATTCCTCTGTCGTATGGGCTAGGGGAATGGAGCTAAAGGGTTACCCAGCCGTTTTCTTTGTTGCTTTGGATGCAGCTGTCGAGAAAATGCATGCCCCGGTAACCGTCGTCTACAGTTGGGAAGTTGACTTCGTAGGGCTTGCCGTCCTTTTTGTTTTGCACGGCGGTGATAAAATCGTCGTAAATGTTGGCGAAGGCGTAGAAAAGGCCCTCGGCGTGCCCTGCCGGCAGGCGTCCTTTGTTGCTGTAGGGCGATGCGAAATAGTCCTTCCCTTTGGCAATGCGCATAGTCGGCTGGCCTTTTAAGGTTAGGCTGAATACTTCGGGTTCGTCATTTTTCCATTCTACAGAGCCTTTGTCGCCATAGATGCGCAGCCGCAGGGCGTTGTCGTTGCCTAGGGCGATCTGCGAGGTCCAGTAGATTCCGGTGGCGCCGTTGTCGTATTCCAGCAAAATGCGGACGTTGGTGTCCATTTGGCCACCGGGGCCTAATTCATCCAATTTGCAGCATACGGCGCTGATGGACAGGCCGGTGAGAAAATGTGCGGTAAACTCCACGTGGGTGCCGATGTCTGCCAGGCAATTGGTTTTACCGGTGCTTTCGGGCTGGGTGCGCCAGGCGGAGATGTCGGCGTTGCTGGAGTCTTCGAAGATCCAGCTTTGCGCGTTTTCTCCCATGATCATCAGCACGTTTCCGATGTCGCCATTTTGGATGATGCTGCGGATATGGCGCAGAGTGGGCAGACCGGCAAAGGTATAGGTTACACAGAACAACAGATCGTTCTTTTTTGCCAAGGCCTGAAGTTCTTTTGCTTGCTCCTCGTCCACTGTCAGCGGTTTATCGCAGGAAACATGGATGCCCTGCTCTAAGAAAGCTTTGGCGCAAGGGTAGTGGGTATTGTTGGGGGTGGTTATGACAACAAAATCGATGCCGTCTTCCCGGGCGGCTTCCGCCGCGGCCATTTCAGAAAACGAGGAATAGGCGCGATCCGGTGTTACACCATAGACTTTCGCAGCAGCCAGGGTTTTTTCGTGGCTTCTGGAAAAACAGCCTGCAACAAGCTCTGCTTTGCGAGTGGCTTCGATGCCGCGAATATGCACGTCTCCGATGAAGGAATCCAGAGAGGCGCCAACAATGCCGTACTTTAACATAACGTACCTCCTGTAGATTCAGTTTGCCGCAGTGTTTCTCATGAACAGGTAGGCAAATGATGATCGATAATGATGTATATTTATGACTAAATTATATAAGAGTATCGGTAGGGTGTCAAAGTAATTTTGGGCAAGGAAGGAGGGTAAAGATTTTTAGGATTGTGTTGAATAGAAAAACAGTGTATGAAATGATGAGGGGATTGATTGATATTCCGCATCAATATGGTATAATAGCCGCAAAGCGTCTAGTATACACTTTATTTTATGCGCGTGCGAATTTTGCCCTGCGGCCAAACGCATAGGCGCGGGATTATACCATATTCGCTTCGCTGCATATGGTATAATAAACATGCCTGTTTTGTATCGCTTGCGTTCCATAATAGCTTTATTTAATCTAATACTTTTAGAAAATAGACCTGTGAGTTATGAGGAATACCAATGAAAGAAAGTTCCCAACGAATAAAACGTTATATACGAGGGATTTTTAAGCAAAAGAGCTTTGTTGGAATTGAGGAGTATAAGCAGTATAGTTTGCGCCAGGCGATGATTCGCATAAAATTATTGTCTTCAACACTCGTCGTTTTGATGGCTTATTTGCTATGTGTGGACTTTGCTTCTGTTAGTTTGAGGGAGAATATTCCTGAAGTGTGGCAGGGCAATGTTACCGCTCATATCGGGATATTTATCTTGTCTTGCGCTGCTGCCGTAATCAGCCGGGTATACCTCAAAAAGCGGCAGATCAGCCCTACCGCTTGGTGGTTGATCTGGCTGTATATCCTCTTGTCCATGCTTTTGCTCAATTATATGTCCTTAGTGGGACAGGAAATAGGAGGGGGCTCCTCTGCGTTTGTCATGTGTGTGCTGGCAGTTGCTTTGATTTGTCCGTTCGAGCCTCAGACGCTGACCCCCATTTTTATAGGAAACTATGTCATCCAGATTATAGGCATTTTATTGTTGCAGCACAATCCGTACTTGCGTACCTCACATATTATAAACGGAACCATTGCGGTTGGACTGGCGCTGGTGGCGGTCTATTATTTGGAAAGGAGCCGCCGCTCAAGCTTTATAACCGAGCGGGCGCTGCGCACCAGTGAAGAGAGCTTCCGAAAGATGTTCTTTGCCGATCCGCTACCTGTGCTGGTGGTGCGCCGGGAAGACGGGAGGATTCTGCTGGCCAATCAGAAGGCCTTGAAGTTCTATTCTATCCGGGAAGATAATAACCAATGGAGCGAGCAGCCCAACACGTTTATCCGCCAGGAAAACTGGAAGACTATTCTGGAAGAGCTGGAAACACAGGGCAGCATACAAAACCGTGTTTTGGAACATCAGCATCCCGATGGGCAAAAAAAATGGGTATTAGCCAATTTCGAACAAATTGAATATGAGGGGGAACCGGCGATTTTGTGTGAGGTAACGGATATCACCGAACTGAAGCGTATGGAAAATGAGCTGGCATTCTATGCGACAACGGATGAGCTGACCGGGGTATATAATCGCCGTAAAGGCATAGATCTATTGCAACAGGCTTTGCATGAATCCAAGCGGGGCGGGCCATCCTTAGTTGTAGGATTTGCCGATTTAAACGACTTGAAAAAAGTGAACGACTGCTTTGGACATGCTGAGGGTGATAATTTTATTTATACGGTATGTGACGTGATAAAGAGCGAAAAGGACGCCGAGGACATTATATTTCGCTATGGCGGCGACGAGTTCGTCATACTGTTCCGAAATAAAGACGAGAGACAGGTGCGGCAGATATGTGAGAGAATACGCAAGCATTTGAGACAGGTGAGTGACGAACAGCACAAGCCCTATGAGCTAGACATCAGCATGGGCCTGTCTGCCTTTGATCCGGAGGGAGAACCCTTGACCGCCGACCAGATTATGAAGGCGGCGGACAAGGAGAGCTATCGAAACAAAGTCTAATTATCGGCTTGAAGGCTTGCGAAGTAGGTGCGGTTGATCTGTACGCTTTGGGCCTCGGGCTTATAGCCTGCAGCCTTTTCGTTGTAGGCAATGGCTTTGCCCAGATTGCCTAGTTTGCTGTAGCAGAAGGCAAGCTCGATGCTGGGAATATAGCCCCAATAATCCGGCTGCTGGAAGCCCCAGCTATCCTCCGGCACGTTTACCCGAAGCGCCAGGTCAAACCAGAACACCGCTTTTTCGTAGTCTGTAGCTTGTTTATAATGATAGCCGATTTGGCAGCAAACTTCTGGTCGGGGCAGGTCGTATTCAAAGCTTCGTACAAGGGCGCGCAAAGCGTCTTTAGGCCGGGAAAGCCTGTTGTAGCAGCGTGCAAGCTCGCTGCAGGCGTTGATGTTGTCTTCTCGCCAACCCAGGCGGGAAGATAGAAATTGGGTGAAGAATTCGGCGGCCCGGGCAAACTGACCGTTGTCTTTGAGCTCGCGGGCAAAATAGTATTGGCCTCGGGGGGTGAGGATGCCGTTTTTCTCCAAGATACCTTCATAGATGGCTAGGTTTCTGCCGCTCGGTGTGGGGCGGATTTTTTTATGGTGGATGCTGATGTCGGCATGCAGAATGTTGCCGAAAAGCGTTAGGCATTCGTGGACAGGCTCGCACCATCGGTAGTTTCTGGAACGCTTGGACAGCCGTTCTCGATAATAGGAATAGGTGCCGCGGCCCTGAGCGTCGAAGGCGATGATGTAGCGCATCATGACAATGTCTACATCGGGAGAGAGGGTTGATTTGAGTTGCTTGAATTTTTCTGCTTCTTCCGGGGGGATGACGTCGTCGGCGTCCAGCCACAGGATATAATCCTGAGTGGCTTTGGAGAAAGAGAAGTTCCGGGCGGCGGAAAAATCGTCGATCCATTCAAAATTGTATACAAAATCGGTATATTGCCGGGCGATGGACAGAGTGTGGTCTGTTGAACCGGTATCGACAATAATAATTTCATCGGCGATACCGGACACGCTGTCCAAGCAGCGACCCAGTGTCGCCTCTTCGTTTTTTACAATCATACACAGGCTAATGCTTATCATATCGGATTGCCCTCCTTTGCTATTAATATAATAAGGAAAGCCCTGTTTCGTTCCCACTAGTTTTGCGGTGGCAGGATAGTCTCGTATCGGGGATAGAGGCGAAGCTGAAACTGGCGGCATCCGGCAAGAAGGATGATGGGGTTGATGAGGGCGGGCTTGGTTGGAGCAGGAGGGGGCAAATGGGGGGAGCAGGAGAGCAGTGAGAGGACTAGTTGAACGACAAAAACCCCCGATTTTTTATCGGAGGTAGGGTGGATTTAGGGAAGTTTTGCCCGGGTTTGCTTTCAAAAAGGGATGCTGGGTAGTATATGGATGATTGGGGCGGGAGGTTGTGCTAAATACCGGTGGATAGATGTTCAATGACGATGCGCAGCGCAATGATGATTAGCACGATGCCGCCTAATATCTCCGCTTTTTCTTTGAGGGTGATACTGAAAAGGCGGCCGATATAGACTGCAAGGAGGCAGCAGACAAAGGTGGTGCCGCTGATGACGGCAGAGGCGAGCAGGATGTTGTAGCCCAGCGCCGCAAAGCTAATGCCTACGGCTAGGGCGTCTATACTGGTTGCGATGGCTTGCACAAAGACTGTCTTCGTGGTCAGCTCTCGGGGCGGCGGGCAGGTATCGGGGGATTTAATGCGCCGGACTGCTTCCACGATCATCCGAATACCGATAAACGAGAGCAGAACCAGAGCGACCCAATGATCGATCGACTGAATTAGGTCTTTCATGAGCGAGCCGACCAGATAGCCCAGAATCGGCATGATCCCTTGGGCTATTCCAAAGAAAAGAGCGATCGTAAGTGCTTTTTTTGTCCGAGGACCCACAATACACATGCCGTTGGCAATGGAAACGGCTACCGCATCCATAGCCAGGGCAAAAGCAGTGGGCAGAATGATTTCTAGAGCCATGTAAACACCTTTCTCTTATGGGCCGACCTCAAATAACAAATAGTACATTGAACGTTTATTTTATCATAAATTGCACAA
>JBMNTQ010000068.1:0-9715 GCA_050945815.1 Christensenellales bacterium | reverse complement strand
GTTGATGTCTTGAATGCGGAGTGTTGTATCATATGTGATGCAAGGAATAAAAGCCTCCGGTGCCATCTCTTGAAGCTGAGCGTTCAATCCCGAACAGAATTCCGCTAGCTGGCTATAGTCCATCGTCAGCCCGGCGGCAGCGCTGTGCCCGCCAAAGCGCTGGAAAAGATGGTCCATGCTTTTGAGAATTTTAAAAATATTCACATCGGGAATGCTGCGCAAAGAGCCGGTACAAACCTCCCCATTCAAACACAACATCACCACCGGCCGATAATAGCGTTCCAATAAACGCGATGCGACAATCCCCACCACGCCTTGGTGCCAGTGTTCACTGCACAACACAATCGCGCGGTTGTTCTTCCAATCATATGTTTGAAGCATTTCCTCAGCCTGTTCTAAGATTTCCAGCTCCACATCCTGACGCTTGCGGTTCATCTGCTCCAACTCGCGTATATACGGCGGTTTCTGCCGGGCTATCAACATATCAACAGCCAGCCCAGCATCCCCCAAGCGGCCGGCGGCATTGATGCGGGGCGCAACAACATAAGCCAGCGTCTGGGCGCTGATCTCTTGGCCGGAAAACCCGGCTTCCTCCAACAAAAGACGCAGCGCAAGCCTAGGCGCCCGGTTCATCTTTTCAAGCCCCAGACGCACAAAAGCACGGTTCTCGCCGGTCAGGGGCACCACGTCTGCCACCGTACCTAGGGCCACTAAGTCGAAGTAATCCTCCAAGCCCTCCAACCCCAGCAACGCCTGCACCAGCTTCGCGGCAACGCCCGCTCCGCAAATATGCGGTGACGGATAGCCATCCAGCAATGGTGAAACAACAGCGCTGCAATCAGGAAGCTGGGTTAAAGGCTGATGGTGGTCCGTAATAATTAGGTCCAGGCCGATGGAACGGGCATGCTGCGCCTCCTGCAAGGCCGTAATACCGCAATCCACCGTGATAATCAGCTCCGCCCCCTCTGCGCGCAGGGCATCCAGCGCCATGCAATTCAGCCCATAGCCTTCCCCTTGCCGGCTGGGCAAATAATAGTCCACATAGGCCCCCATGTCTTTCAGGGCGCTGACTACGATAACAGTCGCCGTCACGCCGTCGACGTCATAGTCGCCATATACCACAATTTTCTGCTTCTGCGCAATTGCAGCACGAATCCGATCCGCAGCAGCGTCCATCCCAGATAGCGAAAACGGGTCATGCAGGGATTCTCGTCCGCACTGCAGAAAAGCCTGCGCCGTTTCTTCATCCATCCCGCGGCCAGCCATAATCCGTGCCACTTCCAAGGAAAGCGTACAGCGTCGGGCAATCGATTGCGCCTTCTCTTCATCCACTTCCTGAAAAACCGGTTTAAATCTAAGCATATCCCACCCTTTAATAGTCAAAGCCTTTCCCCTGTCACTGCAAAGGAAAGGCTTGCATGATAAAACACATTCCGGTTAATTCTTTTTCGCCGTCCGCTTTCCCATCAGCTGATACCGCAACGGCAAGGTGAAAAACAGCGCAGCATACGTAACAGCCAATACCCCAAGCAACAACGGCAATGCCAGCTGCACAACGGCAACCGAGCCTAGCGCCAGCATGAGCGCCACGATAATCAAGCCCGCAATCCCACAGGTAAGCACACGTTTCTTCGAACCATCCTGCACAATTTGAGCAATCTCCAAAACCGTAGCCTTTTTTCGCTGGTTCTCAAAATCCTGGATGGTGTCGCGCAATGTCCCGCAAAGGATCATCGAGGTAAACACAGAATACCCCATGGTCATCAGCGTCGCAATCAGAAAGCTTCTGCCCACTTCTACACGGAAAATAGCCGACAACGCCAACATCAGGCCCACACTGAACATCCCAGACAGCAAAACTGTAAAAGCGCCGCCGAATTGTATGCGAAACACGCTGTAAATGAAAATCAATGCGGCAGCAATCAATAAAGCCAGTGCCGCGGTCCAAGCAGTCTTGGGCGCAATCGTAGGCCCTTTAACGTCATAGTCGGTCTGCACAGCAAACGGATAATCTGCTTGAATTTCTTGCATAATCCTATCCTGCACAGTCTGCATAGAAGCGGAATCATAGTCATCCCGCAAGGTAATCAGTGCCTCATAGGAGCTCTTCCCCTTTTCCACCATCACCACAGGAGCATCCAGCGCACCGGCGCGTTTCAAGGCAGCTTCCACTCCAGCAGCTTCCACCCGGTCTACAAAATTGACAGTCATCTGCGCACCACCGCGCAGGTCCGGCCCATAGTTGAAGCCGGCTACCAAAGCCAGCACGGCGCCTACCATGATAAGCAGGCAACCAATGATTGTCAGGAGACGATATTTCCCTTTCATCATGATTCCCGCACCTCCTTTACGCCGTACAAGCAGGTTTTGTTCAGCCCCAAGCCCATCAGGTTGGGCAGTAGAAACCGTGGAACGAACACCGATACAGCAAAACTCAATACCACGCCGATTAAAAGGCCGATTCCAAAGGCCTTCAATAGAGTATCATAGAAGCACAGCAACACGAAAGCCATGATAAACAAGGCCACACAGGCATCTATAAAGCGTTTTAAAAGGCCATCATACACATATTTCACAGAAACCGGGAACACGCCGCTGGTTTGCATCTCTTTTTTCAGCATCATACACCCGACCACAGTAAATACCACCGTCGTCAGCAACGTGAGCAAAAGGCCGCCCATCATAGGATAGCTTACCTGAGCACCAAATAACGCCAGCGCAAACATAGCTAAAAGCATGTACAGCCCGATGGTAAACGCTGAAACCAGCCCAGGCAAACGATAGAATAACACCAGCAAAATCGCGATCAGGAAAAAGGCAATCACGACTGCGGTAGAAATACTGGTCAGAAGGTTTTCCCCCTGGTATGCAGTCGAAACGTAGGTGGAGCCGGTAGCCAATGTCAGAGGAAGGGTGCCGCTTATCAGCTGCCTGCCCACTTGCTCCGCTTTTTCCTCGCTGGCAAAACCACTGATGTTGTAGACGCCATCGCTAATCAGGAAGCCTTGCAGGTCTGTGTTGAGCGTTGTTCCATCCAGCTTCACCGTATATTGCCGTCCAACGTTTTGATAGATGTTCTCTTTTAAAAGCTCGGTCCCCTCTGCGTCCAGCTTAACAGTCAGATACACTGTGCTAGAGTCGTTCGATAGTATACCGGAAGAGCCGGTGTATACCGAATAGGAGTCTACCATGCTTCCGTCAAACACCGCATTCCCCTCATAGTCCAACACTTCCAGCTCCGCGCGGGTGCTGATGTCGGAGATCATCTGTGTAGCGTTTTTCACCATGCTTCGGCTTCCGACAGGCAACACCACCTGAATCTCAGTCTCATTTACTCGACTGATGGTAGCCTCATCGTAGCCAAACGCAAGCAGCCGGCTGCGCATAGCAACCACCGTATCGTTGAGCAGAGCGTCCAGTTCCTCTCCAGTCGCCTCGGTTGTCGAAGCCGGGGTAAAGGTAACGATGGTCCCCTGGGCAACATCCGGTCCTTCCAATACCTGGTGGCCGAAGGGCAAAACATCGTATATCCCAACCGGGAACCCAACAAGCCCAATGAACAACAGAATGATAACCAACAGAAGAAGGACGCCTATTTTTATCGCGCTGCGAGATTTCATCCCGTATCCTCCTTATTTACATACTAAAACTATTCCATTATATCGGCAAACCCATAATTAGTCAATGAAATACCTTACTTCATTGCGCGGATTCCCGTTCAATAGCAGCAATCGCCAACGCGCATTCTACGCGCTTTTTTTCCAGGGCGCAGGATATGCCGTATGGGCGGCTAATATCGCCGTTTGCGTGATAGGCGCTGGCCGCACAGCCGCCGCCGCAGTAATACTTTGCCCAGCAGTCGCGGCATTCCTCCTTGGTCAGCACGGTGGAAGCTGCAAAGTGCTCCATCCTATCGGTATCCAACTCCCCCTCATACAAGTTGCCCAGTTTAAAGTCGGCCTCCCCGGCAAACTGATGGCAGGGGTAGATATCCCCCTCCGGCGTAATGGCGACATATTCACTGCCCGCACCGCAGCCGCCCAGCCGTTTGGATATACACGGCCCGCCGTCCTCCGTATCCACCATAAAATGGAAGAAGTTGAACCACTTCCCTTCTTTGCGGCTACGGATATATTCCTGCGCTAAAGTCTCGTATTCCTCGCATATTCGCTCTAGGTGGTGTTCACGGATGGCAAAGGGCAGCTTCTCATCCGTCACCACCGGCTCAATGGAAATTTGCTCGAATCCCGCGTCTCGCAAAGACAGAACATCCTGGGTAAAATCCAAGTTGTATGCAGTAAACGTTCCGCGGACATAGTGCTGCTTGTCCTGCCGCTCCCGGGCGATTTGTAAAGCGTTGGCCACAGCCGTATCATACGAGCCTTTCCCCTCCCGGGTCTTGCGCATCGCATCGTGGACAGGCTTGCGTCCATCCACGCTCAACACCACATTACTCATCTCCCGATCCAGAAACGCCCTTGTCGGATCATCCAGTTCCATGGCATTGGTGGTGATGGTAAAGCTAAAGCGCTTTTCAATTTTTCGTTCCAGCTCGCGGCCGTAAGCCACGATCTCTCGCACAGCATCCAAATTCATAAACGGTTCGCCGCCGAAAAAATCCACCTCCAAATTAACGCGGTTGCCACTCTGGGCAACCAGGAAATCCAGCGCCTTCTTGCCGGTTTCAGCATCCATCAGCGTGCGCTGGCCCTTAAAGCTGCCCGTTGCAGCAAAGCAATAGCAACAGCGCAGGTTACAATCGTGGGCAATGTGCAAGCAAGCTGCCTTGATCACGGTTTTAGGACGTTGCACCAAAGAGTAGTCATATTCCGTAAATAAAAGCCCTTGTTGCACAAGCCCGTCCACCTCGCGGTACGCTTCCTCAATTTCAGCAGGCGAATATCCCGCAACACCATCCAACACAGCCTGCCTTCCTTCTTTATATAAGGAAACTACTTGAAACGCCAAGTCGTCCATATCGTAAATGCAGCCGCTGTCCACATCCATGCAAATATTTTTCCCCAAACATGTAAAAGAATGAACCATCTATCGCACCTCTCCGCGCTAACAGGAAAAAGCAGTAATATAATATGATATTACTGCCTTCACAACGCCTTATGTTGCACCCCTTGCGCTTATTTCTTGGCGCACTTTTGGTTTGCCACTGTACAGGAGGTTTTGCAGGCCGATTGACAGGAAGCCTGGCATTCGCCACAGCCGCCTTTCTCTGCGGATTTTTTCAGGCTGGCACTTTGCACAATTTTAATGTGTTTCATAATAGTCATCCTCCCTACAATAATACAGTTATTATTATACACCATCCTCCGATTTGCCGCAAGCAAAAGTGCTTCCGCCGTCAGCTGTCTCGTAAGCTCTCTGCCTTATAATAAGGCGTCTGCTCCGGCCTCCATCTCCCCCATGCGCCGCCCTGCTATGTAGTTCCCGATCCCGGGATACACAGAAAACTGTCTGTTTAATACAAACAACCTTTCTGCCCGGATAAAAACAGGCCATTTGGGAATTTTGCCACCCTTTTCCTAATCGTCCATGTACGACAACTTATTTTATAAGGCTTGATCTACAGGGAAATAAATGTAGGCTTTGATTTACAAAGAATAGATGAATTATTAATTGATTTATGGTAAAATATAAATTAAATCATAGTAGAATGGTTTCCGGCTTTACAGCAAAAACCCGCAAATCATCTTGGAAAGAATTTCGGGAAATGCATATTGACAAGAATTGTTGGATGTTGTATAGTTATTAGCGTCGCATTCAGAAGCATACGGGGTGTAGCGCAGTTTGGTAGCGCACGTGCTTTGGGAGCATGGGGCCGGGGGTTCAAATCCCTCCACCCCGACCAAGGTTATATGGCCCCTTGGTCAAGCGGTTAAGACACCGCCCTTTCACGGCGGTAACAGGGGTTCGAGTCCCCTAGGGGTCACCACTTTTTTTGTATATACAGCTGATGCTTCGTGGGCCTTTAGCTCAGTTGGTTAGAGCAACCGGCTCATAACCGGTCGGTCCGGGGTTCGAGTCCCTGAAGGCCCACCATCAATTACGAAATGGCCCGGTAGTTCAGTTGGTTAGAATGCCAGCCTGTCACGCTGGAGGTCGAGGGTTCGAGCCCCTTCCGGGTCGCCATTTTTAGTTGCGAGGCATGCCTCGGTAGCTCAGTTGGTAGAGCAAGGGACTGAAAATCCCTGTGTCGGTGGTTCGATTCCACTCTGAGGCACCATTTTCATGGTTTTGCTGGTGTAGCTCAATTGGCAGAGCAGCTGATTTGTAATCAGCAGGTTGCGGGTTCAAGTCCCATCACCAGCTCCACAAGTATATTAATATGGATGGGTTCCCGAGTGGCTAAAGGGAGCAGACTGTAAATCTGCCGTCAAAGACTTCGGTGGTTCGAATCCACCCCCATCCACCATATTTGCGAGAATGGCGGAATTGGCAGACGCGCACGGTTCAGGTCCGTGTGCCGGCAACGGCATGCAGGTTCAAGTCCTGTTTCTCGCACCAGCCCGGAAGGCCGGGCAGCTAATATCGCAAATCATACTTTATGGTTTGCGGTATTTTTTTGCCCGCAAGCCATGCCCCTTATGGTTACCCGCACCAGCAGCACATAATCCGAACTGCTCACAACAGGTTCTTCCTGTTAGCATAGAGTTCGGATTTATGTTTTATTCACCAGTTCATAGATATATAGCAACTATATAGCGACCGCCCTTTGCCTGGCGCAATTGTGGCGGCTTGTTTTTTTTACGATAAACTAAAGAATACAAACCTCACTGATTGTTGATAGGACGTTTGCACTGGATGATGCCATTATGCAGGACACGAACACGCACACCATTGTATGCACTGCGCCCGAGCTTCAGCCATGCGTCGATGCTTCCTCTTACAACGATATATTTGTTGGTGTAATTATTCGACCGCCTAAGAAAGTTGGAAAAATCCAACAGAAAAGCAGTTTGTATTTCACTGGAAAGGGTAATTGGTCTACATGAGAATTTCTGTAAAAAAGCGTTGCCGCATTTTATGCTGGAAAATACGGCATTATCCTTTCCGCTGGAAAATACGTTGACAACCATCCCCTCTTAAATATACCGGCTGCTAACATGGTGGAACGATAGCTTGATGCCCCTCGCGGAAAAAATACAGGAAAACGAACAGCATACTGGGCAGTGTCCTAAAAGGCCAAGGCCCCAGCGTGCTGTTTGTCGTCCCTACTCGCTCTTTCAAGCGCTAACCTAGCCGAATGATCATCATTGACGCACCCAGACTGTTGCCCAGCAACGTTGCTGCCCCGACCAATAAAGGAGCATACATTTGCAGCTGTATCGTGGAACCGGCCGCAAGGCTTACCTCAATTTCATTGTAAAACTGAGATAACGCAATTGCGGGAGGGATGGTAGCTTGAGGGATGTTGCCGCTGTTGATCACCAACCGCGTTCCCAATAAAACGGCGGCTGTGGTGTTAACATGATACGATATCCGGTATAGTCCGCTCGTGTTTACCGTAAAAAGAGTGTTGCCGCTTGTCAAAGTGATATCCGGTGACAGCAGTCGTACACTGGGGAAAGAAATATTCGTTCCCGCCACCAACACGGTAATCAAACTGCCTGCGGTATTGGTCGCAAACCCCGCTGTGGCGGAAGGCGGCGGCGTAGGCGCAGGTGCACCTGCGGGGCCGGTCATACCTGTCGCGCCAACATCGCCTGTTAAACCTGCAGGCCCGGTTGCGCCTGCCGCCCCGACCGGGCCGGGCAGTCCCTCGGGTCCAACTGGCCCGGCCATTCCTATGGGGCCGGCCGGGCCGACCGGGCCCATATCAGGCCCATCTGGCCCCGTGGGGCCAGCAGGGCCTGTTGGCCCTACAATAACCGGGGCCTGCAAAGCCTGCGTCAGCTTCCCGGTCAGCACAATCTGGTTCTCCAGTACTGTGCCCAGCATGTCAACCGCACCGTCGTTAACCTCCGCTACCTCCGCAATCGTAGCATCCTCTGCTAATCCGGGGATTGAGCCTATAGCATACTGTATTTTCTCTCCTTCAGCGTTGATAATATGGCTGAGCGCCAGTTCTTCCGATGCAATCGAAGCAATCACCTGATTGATTACATCCTGCCGGGTCAGGCCGGGATTTGAGGGGAATTGTGGTAAAGACATATTATTCCCTCCCTTAACTAAGCCGGGTGATCATTAATGTGGCACCCGCACCTGTTGCTAGCGTAAGATTAATCCCCGCTCCAACCGTCTGTAGCTGAACCGTGGTGCCCGCTGCCAAATCCACAAGAATCTCATTGGAATAGTTGGAAAGGCTTAAAACGGGGTCAACCGTGGAAGCGAGACTTGGCACACCACTTAGCACAATATGTGTGCTAAGCAAAAGCGCTACGGTGGTGTTAACAGCATAGGCAATCCGGTAGCGGCCGGCTACGTTAACTGTAAATGTGGTATGGGCTCCATCCACCGTTATGCCGGTAGGTAGAATGAGACCGTTCGGCAATGGAACAGGCGTACCGGTTAGCGAAGCGATGAGAGCCGTGCCGGAGGCATACGCGAAAGCGGAGGTTGCTGTTGTATTCGTTCCAGTCGGGCCGACAGCTCCCGCAGGGCCAGTCGGGCCTATTATACCCGTTGCCCCTTGAGGGCCTTCTGGCCCGGTATCCCCAACAGGCCCTTGAGGACCGGCAGGGCCCATGAGGCCGATGGGGCCTGCCGGTCCGGCGGGGCCGGTCGGGCCGCCAGGATCCCCAGCAGGCCCCGCTGGACCAGCAGGGCCTGTCGGTCCGCTCATCTCCGACGCGGACAATGCCTGTTGCATTTTGGATCTTAGAAGCAACTGATTGTAGGATGCATTCTGTAAAAGATTTTGAATGCTTTCGTTGGCATTGAGCAGGTCTTCAATGGTTGCTGCGGGACCGGTTATTCCAGGCAATGTTCCCAGAATATACTGAAGCTTTTCGCCTTCGGCATTGATAACATGGCTCAGCCCCAGTTCTTCCATAGCGATGGAAGATAATATTTGATTTACTGCATCATCCCTTGTGATACCGGGATTATCGGGAAAAGAAGGTTGTGACAAGTATCTCACCTCTGTTAATCATCTTATTGTTACATATAATATCTACTCATTACATTATATGTACGGTTATAGGTAGCGGAACGTTATCTATAACTCTGTAAAAATGATTTGTCCCTGCCGTATGCGCATTCCGCATGGTGCGCATACGAGAATAGACGTATAACAAGGACAAGAGGAGCACGGCATTTGTACAATGGTCCTTGAGTGCAAAAGCGCTGCACAGCCACACTTGCTTAGGGCCATTTCTCTTATAATCGGCTCCTTATCCTCACGGCAGATCGCCATTTTCACTTTGCCGCAAGAACATTTTGAGTTGCCAGTATCCAAATATAAATCTACCATAAAATCACCTGTACGTGGCATTTGAATTTCGGAACAGTCTGCGGAGTCAAGCGAAACCCCTCCCCATGCGTTGGTTTGATTCCACAGCAATGGTTCATTACAACCGTACGTTTTGGGTATGACCCCAAAACAGACCGAGGGCTTACATGGACCGCATCCCAGGGGCATACAGGGAGTTTTTGGCGGACAAGGAGGCTCTGGAGGACTAGGCGGCTTTGGCGGACAGGGAGGCTCTGGAGGACTAGGCGGCTTTGGCGGACAGGGAGGTTTGGGTAGGTATTCCAAAAC
>JBMNTQ010000067.1:0-9867 GCA_050945815.1 Christensenellales bacterium | reverse complement strand
GGCCTTGGGGCAGCTGCGCCTAGAGCTGGCGCGTCGGTTGGAGTTGATCGACCCGAAGGATATCCAGCTCTTGTGGGTGACTGCGTTCCCCTTGTTGGAATACAGCGAGGAGGAGGGCCGCTATGTGGCCAAGCACCACCCTTTTACCAGCCCAATGGACGAGGATATTCCTTTGCTGGACACGCAGCCCCAATTGGCGCGGGCTAAAGCCTACGACCTCGTGTTTAATGGATGTGAGGTAGGGGGCGGCAGCATACGTATCCACGGCGCGGATTTGCAGGAAAAGATGTTTCAGGTATTGGGCTTTTCCAAGGAGGAAGCCCGCGAACGTTTCGGTTTTTTGCTGGAGGCTTTTGAGTATGGGCCGCCGCCCCATGGAGGAATGGCTTATGGGCTGGACCGGCTGTGTATGTTGCTGTCGCAGCGAGACTCTATCCGCGACGTCATTGCTTTTCCCAAAGCACAGAATGCATCCTGCCTGCTGACTCAGGCGCCCTCCTCCGTGGAGCCGAAGCAACTGGCTGAACTGGGAATCACGCTGGCGACGGAAGAATAGGGTAGATCGATACCTGGCAGTAGCGCCGCCGGTCTCTTTTATGGTATACTGACTCTAGATAAAGTTTACCAATTGATCGTATCGTACAGGAAAGGAGCAAACTACATGTCAATTACGTTACAGAAAGATACTTTTGATGCGACTGTATTAAAATCAGACAAACCTGTTTTGGTGGATTTTTGGGCGTCCTGGTGCGGCCCCTGCCGGATGGTGGGCCCTTTTGTTGATCAGATAGCAGAGGAATTTGAAGGCAAGGCCTTGGTAGGGAAAGTTAACATTGATGAGGAAGCGGAGTTAGCTCAACGCTACAGTGTGCAAACTGTTCCGACGCTGTTAGTGTTTAAAAACGGTGAAATAGTTGACAAAATTATCGGCGCTGTGCCCAAGACCAAGCTGGCAGATCTGTTGAATAAGCATCTTTAAAACAAACGGTTACAACGACAGTTAATGAAAAGCCGTGGCGGACTATTTGCCGCGGCTTTCTTATGCCATAAACGGACTGGTGGCAAAAGAATGGTGCGGCTCACTTTTGCCAAAGCAAAGCTGGACCGGGTTGATGCGCAAGCGTGTAGATACTCGGGGAATAAACCTTGTAAAACAACGCCGAATCCAATATAATAATGTGTATTCAGGTTATGAAAAGAATCAAGGGGGAATGGAATCGATGCTGGAGATGAATTTGATCAATGGGGTGGATCCTGAGGTTGCCGGAGCAATGCGCAAGGAGTTGCTTCGACAGCAGGAACATTTGGAATTGATTGCATCTGAGAACTTTGTCAGCCCGGCGGTTTTGGAGGCCGTGGGCAGCCACTTGACCAATAAATATGCAGAAGGCTATCCGGGAAAGCGTTATTATGGCGGCTGTGAATACGTTGATGTTGTTGAAACATTGGCGATTGAGCGGGCAAAAAAACTTTTTGGCGCAGAACACGCCAATGTTCAGCCCCACAGCGGTGCCCAGGCTAATACGGCTGTTTATTTTGCTATGCTGAATCCCGGCGATACGATTTTAGGGATGAGCCTGGCCCATGGCGGGCATTTGACCCACGGAAGCAAGGTGAACATTTCCGGTAAATATTTCAATATCGCGGCCTATGGCGTAGACCCTGAGACCGAGCAGATCGATTATGACGAGGTTTTGCGCCTGGCGAAGGAATCCCGGCCTAAAATGATCGTTGCGGGAGCCAGTGCGTATCCCCGTTCGTATGATTATAAGCGGTTTTCCGAGATTGCTGCTGAAGTCGGCGCACTGTTGATGGTGGATATGGCTCATGTAGCAGGGTTGGTGGCGGCAGGCTGCCATCCGACTCCTGTGCCGTATGCGGACTTTGTAACCACCACCACCCACAAGACTTTGCGAGGGCCTCGGGGCGGCATGATCCTGTGCAAGGAGGAATACGCACAAAAAGTGGACAAGGCTATTTTCCCGGGTATCCAGGGCGGCCCGCTTATGCATGTGATTGCCGGAAAAGCCATTTGCTTCAAGGAAGCGGCTTTGCCGGAGTTTGCGGATTACCAAAAGCAGACCTTGGAAAATGCCAAGGCGTTATCGGCTGCCTTGATTGCAAACGGGCTGCGCATCGTATCCGGCGGTACAGACAACCATCTGATGCTGGTGGACTTGACGCCCAAAAACAGAACCGGCAGGGAGGTAGAAGGGCTTTTGGGGGCTGCGAACATTACGGTCAACAAAAATGCTATTCCTTTTGATAAAGAAAAGCCCATGGTAACCAGCGGCATCCGGATTGGGACTCCGGCTGTGACCACTCGTGGCATGAAAGAGCAGGAGATGACTCAGATAGGCCAGTTGATCGGCCGGCTGGTGGATCGTGGCGAGGAAGAGGTTGCCTCGGTTAAAGCGGTTGTGCTGGAGCTTTGCGGCCGCTATCCGTTATATGTGTAAGCTTGGTATGTTAGAATGCAGAAAAGAGCGGTTGGGAAGAACCAGCCGCTCTTTTCTGCGCTTTTTGGCCCGGGGGAAAATATTTTTAAAAAAATAAAAGTTTTTTCAAAAAAGGTATTGACTTCTAGATTGGATGTGCTATACTTAAATCAAGCTCCAGGGAATGCCAGAGAAGCTAGAAGCAAATAGGAGCACGATTCACCGAAAGGTGAAAGCACAAAGTGGTAAAGATCATGTGAAAGCGTAGGAAAACCACAACCATAAGAGAGAATGAAAGTAGGAAGCAGAAAGGCAATACCGAAAGTTGTAGCCTGAATGTGGAAAACCGTAGTTCGATTGAAGGGAAGAAAATGTGCTAAGTGCAAATATGAGTGAAGAGCTTTGATGAAAGGGTTCGCTGGAGCTTCTTTTTATATTTTAAACCGGGCTGACCAATAGCCTACCTCATACGATACAGTTAGCCGCACATCTTGTGGGCTGCACCGTTAGAGTTCGATACGCTGACATAACTCTGGCGGTATTTTTATGTTAAAATGAATATCCAACGAAAGATGAGAAGATTGTTTAAAACCCCACGAATAGAAACCCTTACCTAGTAAAAATCAGAAATAAATTATGAAAAAAGCTGGTTAGGGCGGCATGCCACCAGCTTTTTTAAAACAGTTCTATCCCTGAATATATAGAGGCTTGGCCTTGTCGGGGGTTGCCTGCATTCTTGCCTATAGGATTACGCTTGCTACCGCAAGCAACCCAGGGACAAAATCTTTGCGATTTGAAAACCTCTATGGTCGGTAGTTTCTACGATTTTGCGATTGGCAAGATTAAAGCCAAAAAAACGACATTCATTGTATTATATTTCGCCAGGTTCCAAGGCGGCTATATACGGCAGGTTGCGGCATTTTTCATGGATATCCAAGCCGTAGCCAATGAGCCGTTCATCGGAAATCTCGAAACCGAAATAGCGAATCGGTAGGTTTATAAGCTGTTGCCTGGGATTGAGCAGCAACGAACAGAGGTTTATGCTCGCAGGCTTGCGTGCATCGAGGGTTTGTATTAGGTAGGCAGTAGTCAGCCCTGTGCGGATGATGTCCTCCACCAGTATCACATGCTTGCCGGTGATATCCAGTTCGACATCTTTGATAATACGCACAATGCCTGTATGACTGGTGGTATGGGGGATGGCGTTGATGCTGATAAAATCCAGCTGTAATGGCAGATCAATCCTGCGGGTGAGGTCTGCTAGGAAATAGAGCGACCCTTTCAGCACGCCGATCACGATCGGTTCTATGTCTGCATAATCCTGGGTAATCTGGCGGCCAAGTTCGCATATGCGCTGCCGAAGCTGTTCTTCTTGAACAATGATGTGCCGTTCACAATTTTCCATAGTCTACTCTCCTTTATCCATATTGAAACGCTGGATGAGGGAATGGAAATCTTTTTTATATACAATTCGAATATTGGTGCCGGGATAGAGCTCGCGCACCTTTTTTGCTTTTCTGTTTTTTTCCGTTACATATTTTTGATTCATGGTGGTCAGTTCAATGTAGGTATCGAATTTGGGTAAATAGAAATCTGGGCTGAACGCTAGCGTGATGTTGCCTTCGGCGTCCCACTCGATGGGGAAGGTTTTAGGCTCGTAACGCCATTCCAGTTGAAACATATCCAATATTTTAGCAAAATCCTCCTCGGATTCATTCTGGAAAATCTGTTGTGGGGATTGATTGTCGATGGTTTCAAATTGGCGGCTTTCTTCTTCAATGCGGCGGGTCAGCTCATACTCTTTATGCAGGGCTAATATAGCGGCAACCCCTTCATCCACTGTCAGACGGGCGGTGTTTAGGGTGAGGTCGTAGTTGTTTGGGTCGGTTAAGTCGGTTTTGAATACCGTTTGCACAAAGCGTTTATGCTTTTTGTCTGAAGTGTTTAAAATGTTCGATGCCTCCTCGACAGACACGCGGAATTCCTTTCTTATCCGGGCCAGACGTACGTCTCGCGGCGCGGTGATGCGTACATGCAAGGCAGAGCGGTATTCGCTGAAAATAACCTGAGAGCCAAAACCGATCAGCAGGGCGGGCTCTCCTTGATTGGCCGATGTGAGCAGCGCATTTTTTAAATAGTCAATATAGCTGTAGGGTGTATTCTCCATGGGGGTAAGGTAGAATTTTGCGCTCTCTGTCAACATGTGCTGTTGATGGGCGTTGGTGATATCGGCAAAAAAGCGCTCTATGAGGCAACTTCGGTCAATCAGCGGCCAGCCGAGTTTGCGTGCTAATGCCTCGGCAATTGCGTCTCCTAGGCTGCCCATTTGCCGGGAGATCGTGAGAATCGGCAATAAAATCCCTCGCTTTCCATGCGCAGCCACAGGCGCTGCACAGGACTATTTCTTTTATTATATAGGGCTGGATTCGATTAGTCAAAATCCAGGAAATAAAAAATCAGCCGAAAATGATTACCTTCGGCTGATTCGGGAAAGGAACTCTTAGAATACGACCACCAGCAGCATTTTGAAGGGCTGATCGGCGGACAGGGCATGGGGAATTCCAGCAGGCATAACGATGGTTTCTCCGCGGGAGAGGGTGTATTAGGCGTCACCGATCGTAACGCTTGTGCTACCGTCCAGCACATAGACCATCGCATCACCGGAGGATGAGTGTGAGCTGATTTCCTCACCTGCATCAAAAGCGAAAAGGGTTAGGCTTAAGGCACTGTTTTGCGCCAGTGTCCGGCTTACGACTTGGCCTGTCTGGTATGTGACCAGGCCCTCCATATTCAGGACGGTTTCGAAATCGATATTTTTGATCAGGTTCTTTTTCATGGTTTTATCCCTGCCTTTCATGATTGATGGTTCTTTTCCATTTCTGTAGGTCTATCATATCACACCTAAAGATCCTCAGATGTGATATTTATCACATAAACATGGGAAAATATGGGGAAATAAGGTATTTCTACCGCAGCCATTAGAATAGGGTAGACCAGTCAAGGGCTTCTACCTCCACTGCATGTTTTAGGCTGTGCTTGGCTCCTTCAATGTTGCGGATAAAATGGTTGTAGTCGTTTAGCCAGCAGGATGTTGTCGCGTTTTCTATGGTTTCGTCTATGGCACGGATATAGGAATGTTCCATGATTAGGGCAATTTTGCTTTTCTTGTCGTGCCAAGTTTGATTGTACGCCTCCATGATTTTGCAGGTTTCCTCCCAATCTCCCCGATTCGCTGCTTCGACTGCCTGGACTCCCAGCTCGGATAGTTCCTCTGTGGTAGAGTTCATCAGCTGATTGGACCACACAAACAGCAGGATTAATAAGCCCAGCAGGATGATTCCGATGATGAGTTCGATTTTGTTTCTCACAGCATGCCTCCTTGACGCTTGGCTTGGCCGGAGCTGGATTTCTTTTGGAAATAGCTGTCCCCGCTGTCATTGACCATAAAGAGCAAGACTTCGTCGGGGTGGGAGCAATCTTCTTTTTTGAGTTGTGACTGGAGCCATACATCATCTTTCCTCAAAAAAGCCAAAGCCTTCTTATTGACAAAACCATCCGATATGATCGGCAGGAAGATTCCGCTTTCCGGCAGCTCAAGGTTTAAATCCTCCGCAGTAGGGGGCATACACTTTTTCCGCAGCAGCACGCTGAGTGTGCCGTTGACCTCCAGTATGGCGCAGACGACATCGTCAATGTTTTGCACATCTTTTTGCCGAAGCTGTTCTAAAAGATCACCTATTGTATAATTCAAGCTTTTGAATTCCTCAAAGCAGATACGCCCATTTTCCACAAGAATGCTGGGTTTGCCATTCATAATAAAATTCAGGCGTTGACTTTTGATGCTGAGCAGAGAAAAGAGTCGTTGCAGCAAAAAGAGCGTGATGATGGGAATTAGGCCATAAATTAAGGGAGTGTCGGTTCCTGAAATCGGGCCGGATGCAAGGTCTGCTATAATCAGCGCTACCACAAGCTCGAAAGGCTGAAGCTGGCCCAATTGAGATTTTCCCAGTAAGCGCATAATAACTAGGACAACGATATAGACCAGAATCGTGCGAAAAAAGATTGTTGCCATGATTGATGAAACCTCCTCGAATTAGTTTGACTGAAATGATGGATACTGATACGGAATAAAATTTAATCTTGAAAAGTTTGTTTGAATGATGTAAAATATTTACCAGATGGTCTGCTAGCTCAGTTGGTAGAGCACTGTGTTCACATCGCAGGGGTCACTGGTTCGAGTCCAGTGCAGACCACCACCAGCGTGACGCTGGACCCACATTCGCAAGCCGCTTCGGTGGATTGCGAATTTTCTTTACCCGAAACAGCTGTCATCTAAATCGTCAAGGCTTTACAGCGGCGAGTCGTCGCTCACAATACCGCGCACGATCTTTTGATGGGGCGCAATATTTTTATGCCCGTGAAGAGGGCGGGTCATTTTTGTCAGTATGCCATACCTTTCTTTTAAAGAAAGATAGCCGAATAAAACCAATTGTACACATCGTTTTATTGGATGTTTTTTTCGTTAGGATAGGTCATAAACAAAAAGCCTGTAGTTAGTGTGACTACAGGCTTTTTGTTTATCTCCAACACCCACTTTTATAAAATATTCTTACATGCGGCATCAAGAAGCTTGGCAAAAGGGACGGCAAGTAAAACAGCTAAGCCGCTGTTAAACAACAGATTTAATCGCAGCTGGAGAGATTGCGGCAGTAGTTTTAGACCTTAATTTTATGCTATAATATGCTTGACGAGGTGAGCATCTTTAATGAAGTGTCCTTATTGTAGCAAAGACATGATCTGTGGATATATTAAGACAGAGGGCGGAGGCGGGCTACTTTTTATGCCGGAGGGTCAGGAATATGGAATGTTTCCCACAATAAAAAGTGTTGAAAGAAAGGGAGGCATTGTTCTTGATGGCCCTTATCTCACAAGGGTTCATAAAACTTCAATTGCAGCCCATCAGTGCGCTGCGTGTAATAAGATCATACTCTCTTATTAACATAGAATGGATATCGTCTCTCAAGTGTCAATTTGCACGCATAATTAGTTAGTGTGCGCTAACTAATTATGCGTAATAGAGCATCAGATCAGAAATTATGGGAAATACTTGAAGGTGTCATGCATTCGGCATGAGAAGATGGTTGATTGGGTCTTGCAAGCAGCCGATGCAACCTAGGCAAATTGCGATAGGCGGTTTAAACGGTAGTGTGGGAGAATTAATTGATGAAAAGGACGCAGCATAAAAAAGAACTTGAAAAAACGGTCGTATCGGAAATGATCGCTCTATATTGTAAGAAGAACCATAAAAGCGGGGGAGGGCTTTGCGAAGCGTGTATCGAGCTTGAAAGCTACGCACAGAAACGTAGCGAGACGTGCCCCTTTTCTCAGACAAAAACCTTTTGTTCAAGCTGTACGGCGCCTTGCTACCAGCCGGAGATGCGCAGAAAGATCCGTTCGGTCATGCGGTTTTCAGGGCCGCGTATGCTATTCTATCACCCGATTTTAGCGCTTAAGCACTTGATGCTGAGCAGAAAAGAGCATATGAGGAAGTGAACCTTCATGAAGAAAGTAATTTTGGTAATTGTCGGCTGTATTGGGTTGGGGTTGGGCGCAGTGGGAGCTGTGTTGCCGCTGATGCCTGCGTTTCCATTTTTACTGCTTGCAGCTGTCTGCTTTGCAAGGAGTTCTCAAAAACTCAACGACTGGTTTTTATCAACCAAGCTTTATCGGTGTAATTTAGAATCTTATCTTAAAGGCCAAGGCCTGCTATGGAAAGCAAAAATCCGCGTTATAATCATGATTACAATTCTGATGGGCATCGGATTTATGCTCCTGTCCAAGATTCCGGTCGGGAGAATTATTCTGGCCTTTGTATGGCTGTTTCATATTATTTATTTCGTCTTTATTGTCAAGACCAAAAAAGAACCTTCTGTACGAGTGCAAGAGGCGATCGAGAAGAATGATTGAGAAAAAGCTGGCTAGGCAGCCAAATACAAGGAAGTTTCGATCGGAGAACAGCTCTATCACAAAGGCAGCTGCCCTTACGGCACTATCGATCATGTAATAGATAAAATATCGTGCAGCGGACGAGTTGGCCCGATAAGATAGCTTGGCTTATTATTATTTAGATTTTATGACAGGTAACCCCTTGGCTAATGGAGACATCCAGCAACTGTTTAGACGGCATCCCTTCATTTTCGGGGTTTAAGATGATGCGGAAAATTTTTTCCGCAATGATTTTGGTGTCTTGCTTGATGGAAGTAATCACAGGATAGAAAGCATCACTGTCTACACCGTCAAATCCGCAGATAGAGAACTCTTCCGGGATTTTTACGCCAAGGGAGTTGGCGCGCATGATGAAGCCCCGGGCGCTCAAGTCGTTGGCGGCTATGATGGCGGTGGGGGCATCGGCCATGGAGTAGAAGTGGTCGAAGCAGCTTGTACCTCCTCTGACGGTAAAGTGGCCTTGTTTGATATAGTGCTGGGGAACCGGCAAGTCTAGGGATTCCATTGAAGAGAGGAAGCTTTCCAGCCGTTCTCTGGCCGGCAGCATATTGTTGGGCCCGGCTATGTAGCCAATTCTTTGATGGCCCAGCTTGTTAAGGTAGTCGACCAGCAAAGAGGAGCCCCGTTTGTTGTTAGACGTGATGCTGTGGCAAGCTTGATCCTCAAAGCCATCCCGGTCTAATAGGATGATGGGCGGCTCGAAGCCGTCAAAATCAGACCCAAGGCTTTTGCGGGCTGTTCCGGCTGTAAAGATAATAGCGGAAACATTGATGCTCTTGCAATACTCGTAGTATTTCGCTTCCAGTTCATAGCTGTTTTTCGCATTACAGATAATCAGAGCATAATCATTCTCAAATGCCAGAAGGTTTAGCCTGTCTATTAAGTCGACATAATAGGGGTTATGCATATCCAACAAAAAGATAGCGACGGATCTCGTAATCCCGTTGGATGCAGCTTTTTTGGTATGAGGGGAGGTGTAGTTGTGTTCCCTAATAACCTTCATTACTCTTTTTCGGGTAGAATCTGCCGTAAGATTGGGGTTGTTCAACACCCTAGATACGGTTGCGATAGAAACGCCGGACAGTTTTGCAATTTCCTTCATGCCCAGCGAATTCCGACTTGACTTATTTACCATACTTACTATCATCCTATCTGGTTTTCGTCATATTGCACAAAACTCAAATCATTTGAACTTCATTATAGCAGGTTAACAACAATAATGAAAGAAAATGTAAAATTAATTGAAAAAAATGTGATAAAATATGTTAAACAATTTATTCTTTGAAGAAATAAGTACTGGAAATTAATATTTTCAGAAAATTACATTTCTAATGAATTAGTTTTGATACAGTACAAGAATGTTATGAAAACAGCTAGGTTATTTTCATAAATATGCCTTGACAATCGATCAAGGTATGACTAT
>JBMNTQ010000066.1:0-10041 GCA_050945815.1 Christensenellales bacterium | reverse complement strand
AACATTTCCGTGTCCGGGCCGCATGGGCCGGTCTGTCCTGCCGGGCCCCACCAGTTATGCTCTTTGCTCAGGAAGAAAATATGGCTGTCCTCCACACCCATAGAACGCCAAATATGGTAAGATTCCATATCCCGCGGCGCATCATCGTCGCCTTCAAACACAGTAAAATAAAGCCGCTCTTTCGAAATGCCCAACCATTTAGGAGAAGTCAGAAATTCCCAGCTGTAGGCAATGGCCTCTTCTTTAAAGTAGTCACCTAAGGACCAACTGCCCAGCATTTCGAAAAATGTACAATGGGAAGAATCGCCCACGGCTTCAATATCCCCGGTACGTACACATTTCTGAACATTGGCCAACCGGCTGCCCATAGCATGCTTCTCCCCCATCAGATAGGGAACCAGCGGATGCATCCCCGCTGTGGTAAACAAGACCGTAGGATCATTATCCGGAATTAGAGAAGCGCTCTTGATTACGGCATGTCCCTTGGATGAAAAAAAATTTAAAAACTTATCGCGCAATTCGTATGACTTCAAAATACTCCATTCCTTTCAAGGCAAATAGTTAAACAAGCGCGGCTGCAAAACATGCGAAGCAAGGCAGCGCCTGCACACTAATTCTAATTATATAAAAGGGACTCCTGCCTGTCAAATCCCAGTTTCCCAAGGGTTCACAAGCCAGGAAGAAAGAAAAAGGGCCTTACCCTTTTCAGTAAAGCCCCAACATATATTTTGCGTTAATTAATAGATATTTATTGAAACTATCGAGCAAACTCAATGAGTGCCTGTTCACACTCCTCCATCTGCTTTCCCAGGTCGGCTATGTATTCGCTTAGGCTGGACACTTTAACAACAGAGTTTAAGCGAAGGAAATCCTGATTGACCTTTACAAGCTGCCGAAACATGCTCAGCAAGCGGTTCATATTCTCGCGGTTACTGTCGTACAGGCTGTCTTTAAAGCTGACGGAGTTTTCAATCTCCTCCAAGCGGCCTTGTAAAATATGAATGCGTTGCACCAATTCTTCCCGATCCTTCTTGATTCCGTCAATTTCCGTCTCATATTTGCTCACCTTGCGCAGGCTTTTCTTACCGCGGGCTGCCGCATCTCCCAAGGTATAGAGTCCCTGGAAAAAGCTGTTAATATTCAAGTCTGCTGCCTGCATAGACTTGACAATCCCGCTCAATACATCCACCAGCTCTCCTTCGTATAAAGGATTCTCCCGCTTTTTAGAAGCATAAGGATCAAAGACGGGCATATTTTTTTTACGCATCTCTTCTATGGTTTCCTTCACCAGTGCCGGGTTGTTTTTTATGATGCTGCGGTATTTGTTCTGGTAGCGCAGCATGGCCTTGTTATCTCCTTTGCCCATACGCAAGGTGCAGGCGCGTACAGACATGCCCATTGCCTGTGCAGACAAAATTTCCGTCAGCATTTCCTTAACTTCTTCTGTCGTGAATAGTTCAAAGGCCGGGACGCGGTTGCCGGATTCCTTTAGCTTTGCATAATAGTAGTTGCGCACACTATTAGGCTTGCGCCCCGTAGCATCTGCAACCCGCTGAAATACGCTTTTAATGGGCCGCCCTTCCTGTTTTGCAGATTCTATTTCTTTTGATAAAAGCAGATCCTCATCCTGATTCCACCCGATCTTCACGGTATTTTCCGAAAGTTGATTTTTTTGACTGTTCATAATCGTATCTCCCCCGTTTGTTGATACATACATTATTTACATAAAAAAACAATTCTATTCGTGTTTTTCCAAATATGGAAATTTCCTGCAAAAACAAAAGCAAAGAGAGCAGCTCTTTGCTTTTGTTTGTATGATATCATATGTAAAAATCACTTATAATAGAACAACATAGGGGAAAAAGCCCTGATTTGGCGGCCAATACGCCAGGGCTTTCGAACAAAGCGATCAGCGTACGCCAATAACCGTACAGGGGGCGCCACCGCTGATAAGGTCGCTTATCTTGTGCCGGGCATGGCCAATGATCACCTTTGTTCCCTGCTTGACAGGTTCGGACACATAAGCCAGCTTGGCCCGGGCCCCGTTCGCACCAGGTCGGCTGCTGCCCACACAGGATTGCTCCAACTGACGGATGTTGTCCAGCACTTCATTTATATCCTTTCCGCCCACTTCCCGAACCAGCGTCGAAGGGTCGCTGGCGTCACGATAGATTCCTTCCACAGAGGTAAGAATCAACAGCAAGCGTGACCGGACCAGCGACGTAATGACTGCAGCGGTCTCGTCATTGTCGATGCATTCCACCACATGATCGCCGGACTGCATATATCGATTAAGCTCCATCTTGCGATTCTCTTCGAAGCTGACGGAATCGTTGTAGTTGACAATGGGGATAGCGTTCTGCTGGGCAGCACGGATGAATAGCCGGCGCAAAAACTCACGTTTTTCCGGGTCGTTGAAATGCTGGTGTTCTACCAAAACCTGACGCACACCGTATTTCTGAGGGATAAAGCGCCGATAATTCTCAATCAAAATAGCCTGGCCTTGGGCTGCGTAGTCTGCTTTGATGTCGTCGAGATCACCAATCAGCTCTCCTTGCTGGCGCCGCATATAGTCCAAGCGTCCGATTTCCGTCGCACCGGAACTGACCCAAATCATCCCCGGCCGCAACTCTCGGCCCATCCTGCTAAAAATATTGTAGTCGATATCGTTGTCATCCCGGCGAATCAACGCCATCGAACCAATCTTTCCTACCAAATCGAAATCAAACGTAGTCATTTCATCAGCCTCCAATGTACACTGCATTCAGAGTATAATATTTAACCTAAAAAAGCAAGTAGCATAAAAAGAAGAGAAGGAAAAATGCCTTCTCTTCTTTGATTTACAGGGCTAGCGGCCTTATTTAGGCGAAACAACAACCTTTCTGTTTGGCTCCGCCCCTTCGCTGGATGTGGTGACATAGGGGTCGGACTGTAAGGTTGCATGAAGAATCCGGCGCTCGTAAGGCGTCATAGGCTCCAAAGAGACCGGCCTTCCCGATGTACGCACTTTAGATGCCAGCTTTCTGGCCAGCCTCTCCAAAGATTCCTCACGCTTCTTCCGATAGTTTTCAGTATCCAGCAAAACCCTCTTGCCGTTGCCTTTGCTGTTTATGACAAGGCTGGTTAAGTACTGTAGGGCATCTAGAGTTTCCCCTCGATGGCCGATTAAAACGCCCATGTTAGGGCCGCTCATATTCAGCCGAATCTGATTGTCGTCCTCTTCTGCTTGAACAGAAACCTCGACGTCCATCTTCTCACAAAGACCGGTGATAAAATCTGACGCTATGTCTTTTAAAGACATCTTCCGAACCAGCCGGACAATAAAATCCTTGCTGCCAATGCCAAACAGGCCCCGGGTTCCCTCCTGTATAATCTCTAACTCCACCTGATCTTTGGTACACGCAAGGGAGTCCAGCCCACTGGCAATCGCCGCTTCCAGAGTTTTGCCAGAAGCTTCGACAGACTTGCTATTCAATTTTAATCGCCTCCTTTTCTGGCGGAGCGGTTTTAATCGCCTTGTTTAGAATCAACTGTACGACAATGGAGAACACAACGGATAGTGTCCAGTATAGGGTAAACACAACACTCTGGGATACGCAGATGACAACCGCCATAATTGCCAGAATATAATACATCATTTTCCCGCCGCCCGGGCTACCAGTAGCAGGCGCAGGCATCAGCTTAGACTGGAGAAGCTGCAAACCGCCGCAAAGCAAAGGAAGAATAAACCAGCCGTTGTAATAGCCGGCATACGCCTCGGTCAGCGGCTGCATGACAGTCTCGTAGTTGATCGATTTAGCTGCCTCAACTAAGTTGTTGGCTTGCAGATAAGAAATCTGGTCGAAGGGGAGATTGTTCCATTGTTCCAATGTAGGAATAACCGGCGCCAGCCCAGAGTCAGGCTGCCACATATTATGCACCCATAAAAATGGCTGTACGTTATCGGTGCTGATGTCGCCGGACATAACCAGACGAACCAACTCTTCATTGGCAATAAAGGAAACAGCACCAATCAGCGCAAGCAGGATCGGCAGGGAAAGCAAAGAGGGCAGACAGCTGCTAAACGTACTGACGCCTTCTTTACGATAAAGCTCCTGAATTTTCTTTTGCTGCTGTTCTTTTGCAGGATAGCGTTTTCTGATATCCATGATCTTGCCCTGCAACGCACTGGTCTTCAGGGATGATTTCCTTTGCTTGATGTCCAACGGCAAGATTAAAAGCTTGACGACTAAGGTGAACAACAAAATAGTAATAGCGTAATTACCGATCGCGCCATTCATCAGCTTGAGTAACTCGGCAAACCATTCCGAAAGGAAAAAATTGGTCAATCGGGGTTCCTCCACTTCATAAGCTTTATAGATTAGGATAAAATCCTGTTATATACTAAAGAAAAAAGCAAAACCATTAGCGCTACCCGTGTTCTCTTCAGGGAATAGGGTCGTAGCCGCCTGCAGAAAACGGATTGCAACGCAAGAGGCGCCAAATCGCTAAAAATGTGCCTTTAAGGGCACCGTATTTTTCCAGAGCTTCCCTTGCATAGTGGGAGCAAGTCGGATAATATTTGCAGCGCGCCGGCAACCCGGGAGAGATATGCCTGGAATAAAAACCCAGACATGCCAGTAAAACTGCTTTCATAGATGTTCACCTCTTAAAAGGCCGGCTTTACGCAGTAAACGTATCATAGAAGAACGAATCTGCCAATAGTCGCTGTTGATAATGTCCGAACGCGCTACAAAAACCATCTGTGCCGCATTCAGGTACGGCAGAAGGGAATGAAAAGCTTCCCTCATTTGGCGACGGATTCGATTGCGGCAGACGCTGTTACCTACCTTTTTGCTAACACAAAACCCTGTTTTAATCGTTTTTGACGATAGGTGCAACAGAACCAGATTGCGGTCGACCAGGGATTTGCCCCGCCGGTAAACATATTGAAATTCTTTGTTTCTGCGAAGCATATAGTCCCTGCCCATGGTCGCTCCTTTTAAGTATGCTGTCGCTGCGGTGAGCATGCTTATAAGCTGTTTCCGCTTTTCCTATTGTGGGAATCCCCCCAATTATGCACTGAGAACTTTGCGTCCCCGCCGACGCCGACGGCCTAATACATTGCGGCCGGCAGAAGTTTTCATGCGCGCCCTAAATCCGTGGACCTTCTTGCGCTGTCTCTTCTTCGGCTGATATGTTTGAATCATCGTATTGCACCTCCTGCTACGAAGCGGCATCTTACCGCATTAAAATTAAATGGACTAAACTATTATATTTCAAAGGAGGAGGGCCTGTCAAGCAGCTTCTCTCCTCCGTTTTTCATAAAATGCGTGCTACAGCTCAAGGCCGCGGATGCGTTGCATAGCCCGGAGGGTGTTTTCCCGGGTAGAGAAGGCAGACAAGCGGAAGTAGCCTTCTCCACACTTGCCGAAACCCGCCCCCGGCGTACCTACGATGTTGGCTTCGGAAAGCAACCGATCAAAGAAATCCCAAGATTTCCCGGGAGTTTCCAACCAAACATACGGAGAATTGACGCCTCCAACAGCGCGAATGCCTATTTCATCCATGGTTTTGCGGATGTTACGGGCATTTTCCATATAATAGGCAATGGTTTCCTTGATCTCAGCCTGTCCTTCGGGCGTGAACACGGCGGCCGCTGCTGCCTGGGTTACATAGGAAACGCCGTTAAACTTCGTTGTCTGGCGGCGATTCCACAAGCCGTTTAGCGAAACCCGTTCATTGGCGGCGTTTAATGCGCTGAGCTCCTTTGGAACGATGGTATACGCACAGCGCACACCGGTGAACCCGGCGGTTTTAGACAGCGAACGAAACTCGATGGCCACTTCCTTCGCCCCTTCAATTTCATAAATACTGTGGGGCACGTCATCTTCCTGGATAAACGCTTCATAGGCAGCGTCATACAGGATGATACAGCCATTTTCCCGGGCATAATCCACCCAAACTTTTAGCTGGTCGCGATTCAGGGTGGTTCCTGTGGGGTTATTGGGGAAGCAGAGGTAAATTAGGTCCACTTTTTGTGTAGGCAATTCTGGCACAAACCCGTTTTCCATCGAACAGGGCAGGTAGACAATGCGATCGAATTGGCCCAAAGCTGTATCGAATTTGCCGCCGCGGCCCGCCATGACGTTGGTGTCCACATAAACGGGGTAGACAGGATCGGTCACGGCTACAACGGCGTCGTTGGAAAAGATTTCTTGAATATTGCCCGTATCACATTTTGCGCCGTCGCTGACAAAGACTTCGGAAGTTGTCAGTTCTACGCCCCGGGGTGCAAAATCCGTAGCGATGATTTTTTTCAGTAAAAATCCGTAGCCCTGTTCCGGGCCATAGCCGCGGAAGGTTTCGGCCTGAGCCATCTCATCTACTGCCCGATGCATAGCCTCCACGATGGTTTTGGTCAACGGGCGGGTGACGTCGCCAATGCCCATGCGGATGATATCTGCTTCAGGGTGTTCCTTTTGAAACACACCGACACGGCGGGCAATCTCGGAAAACAAGTAGCTTCCTTGCAACTGTAAATAATTTTCATTAATCTTTAGCATAACCGACTCCTTTTTCCGGGGAAACAACGATAACAAGGCCAAAAGTTACCGTTTTTTAGCAAACCCCATTTTGATGCACATTATAACAAGTTTATTATAGACCAGAACAGTAAAAGGCGCAAAGGGTTTTACGGATTTTACACAGGCTAGCTGCATAAAACCTCAATAATTGCGGCGATACTGCTGCGTTGAAGGCAGCGTTCAATTCCGGATGGCATTGTTGAATATTTTTCTGGGATATGATATGTTTTAAATTAGAAAAGAATCGATTCCAAACCAGAGGAGTGTAGATATCATCATGAAAAGAAAGGTTAAAGTAGGCCTGATTACCAGCGGCGGTGACTGCCAGGGCCTCAACGCTGCCTTGCGCGGGGTAAGCAAATCTTTGTATCAGTCGATCGAGAATATGGAGATCTACGGTATGTATGACGGATACCGGGGGCTGATTGAGAATGATTATCGGTTTATGAATTTCCAAGCATTTTCCGGTATTTTAACCCAGGGAGGGACGATTCTGGGCACGTCCCGCCAGCCTTATGTAGACGGCAAAGCAATTGTGGATGAGAGCGGCCAGGACGTTATGCCCAAGATGCTAGACACCTACACTAAGCTAAACCTCGACTGCATTGTGATTTTAGGCGGCAACGGGACTCAAAAGAGCGCGAATTTGCTGAGCAAAGCGGGCATGAATGTTGTCACCCTTCCCAAAACCATCGACAACGATATTTACGGCACAGACATTACGTTCGGCTTCCAAAGTGCGGTAGATATCGCTACCAACGTAATGGACTACATCCACACGACGGCCAGTTCCCACAGCCGTATTTTCATCATCGAGCTAATGGGGCGGGATGCCGGCTGGCTGACACTACACGCTGGAATTGCCAGCGGCGCTGACATCATACTCATCCCGGAAATCCCCTACGATATTAACTCGGTGATTCGCACCATAGAATGGCGCAAAAAGCAGGGCCGAACCTTCTCGATCATTGCAGTGGCGGAAGGCGCGGTGGAAAAAAGCGATATGGGCGTTTCTAAAGACGATTTGGATAAAAAATATCGCGATGCCGGCTACCCGTCGGTTTCCTACAAACTTGCAAGGGAGCTGGAGGAGCTGACCGGCCAGGAAGTGCGGGTGACTGTGCCAGGGCACTATCAGCGGGGCGGCCCGCCCTGTGCGTACGACCGGGTGCTGGCAACGGAATTTGGCGTAACCGCAGCAGAACTGATCAAAAACAAGCAGTATGGCCGCATGGTATCGGTCCAAGACGGCGCGATGACCAGTGTCCCGTTGGATGAACCGGCCAGTCAGACCAAGTTTTTGCCCGTCGATCATCCCCGCATTTTTGCGGCACGCAGAATAGGCACAGGCTTTGGCGATTAAAACAGACGTATCGTCAAAAAAACGGAGCAAATGTCGCTCCGTTTTTTTTCTTTGGATTACTATTTGTGCAAAGCTAAATCAGGGCTCGTAGTTTATCGCGATAATTTTGGGACGTGGTACCGATGGCATAGTTTAGTACCAACACTTCATGGATATCGTGTTCTTGTAAAAACTCGTGCAGAGAAAAAGATGTCTCCCGCGGATCCAGCACCCAAACTTCATCGTAGCTTTCTGTCAACCAGGGCGCAAAAGCGTTGCCGTAGGACTCTTTAATCAACAGAATTTTGCGGCCGGTTTGTGCAGAGGTCTGAATGCGGATTAAGGGCCTGTCGCCGCCGATAAAAGCCATATATTTATTGCCGGACTCGATTTCAGGGTTGACCACCTTGATCGAGCTAGGGTTGTCCAATTCTTTCGAATGAAAGACCGTGGCTTGGGTTTCGGCCTTGGGCAGGAAATATTCTACATAATCCGGATGGCTCTTTAAGGCTTCAGATTTGCTCAGGCTGTAATAAAGCCCCAGAAAACCGTCTAATCGGCCGGATTCGTAGCTGTCTAGGGGAGACGGTGCAGGAAGGCCTGCGGTTTCGCAAAAAGCGGTGTAGGCGTAGTACGCGCCCCGAGCAGTCCAGTGGTGATCCGTGCCAAAATAGATATAGTCTGTCTGATGCTGTTCCAAGGCCGAATAAGCGTCTACGGCCTTTATACCGGATAGATTGCCATAGATATGCTGGATGGCGTTTTTAGCGGAATTGCCTTCCCGTTGGTATTTAGGCGGCGCATTGAATTCAATGGAAGTAGGCGTAATGAGGGAATAGACGGTGACGCTTTGATCCAAGGAAGCCGCTAGAGAGTTTATGGCGTCGGAGTAATCGTCGCAAACCTGCTGCTTATAATAGAAGGTTTCATAGCCCTTATTTTGAATGATCAAAAGACCATTATTCTCGCTAATATCGCTGTCTGCCGGCCGTGCGTTGGTGGGGAAGGGAGTCGGGGAGGGAAGCTGCTGGCTGGGGGTTTGCGCCGAGCTTGGGCTGGCGGCAGGGGAGACGGTAACCATGGGCGATGGAGGCGATGAGGCGGAGGGGCTGCCACCACAGCCGAACAAAAAAGAACTACAAAGCAGCAGAGATAAGAATAAGGCTATTACGCTTCGTTTCATGAGCTCGCAAATCCTTTCCTAAGCAATTCTTAGCTTTATTATATACCATTCCCATCGCTAATACAATTTTTGGAAGAGCGTATTCGCCGGATGTCTGCGCCCAAGGAACAAAGCTTTAAATCCAAACCCTCGTAACCGCGGTCGATATTATAGATGTTTTCAATACGGGTGGGCCCATGGGCGCACAGTCCGGCCAAAGCTAGAGCCGCACCGCCGCGCAGATCGGTGGCGCTGACTTGCGCGCCATGCAGCAAACTACCTCCGCATATCCGGGCGGTACAGCCGTCTATCTCGATTTGGGCACCCATCTTTTGCAGCTCGGCGATATGCAGAAATCGATTTTCAAACACGGTTTCCTCAATACAGCTTTCCCCCTGAGCCATACAAGCCAGGGCCATCATTTGCGCCTGCAGGTCTGTTGGATAACCGGGATGGGGCCGGGCACAGACAGAAACCGGACACAGACGGGGCGGCCCCATTACACGGATACAGCGATGTCCCTCCAAAACCATTGCGCCGGCCTCCAACAATTTTTTCGAAACCGGCCGCAGATGGGCAGGAATCACATTGTGTAGCAAAACATCTCCGCCGCTGATAGCAGAAGCGATCATGATGGTGCCGGCCTCGATCCGGTCGGGGATGGGGCGATGGCTAGCGGGATGCAGCCGCCGCACGCCCTTAATCTGGATGATACCGGTTCCGTCCCCCCAGATGTTAGCGCCCATACTCCGTAGAAAGTTAGCCAGATCGCAGATTTCCGGTTCCATTGCCGAATTCATGATTGTGGTCTTTCCCCTGGCAAGGCAAGCCGCCATCATCAAGTTTTCTGTCGCACCAACGCTGGGAAAGGGCAGCGACACACATTCGCCGCGCAGGCCCGAGGAGCTGGCCTCAATCACACCGCCGCGCACACGGATGTCTGCCCCCAACTCGCTTAGGCCGTGAATGTG
>JBMNTQ010000065.1:0-10080 GCA_050945815.1 Christensenellales bacterium | reverse complement strand
AGCCAACCAGACAATAATCCCCCCGTCCCTCACCGCATGCCGGGCATTGTCCAAGGCCTTTTGCGCCTGATACATATTCAAGTCTTTAGGGTAACCCCCAGGAGACACCACCACAATATCCGCCCGCCGGGGAATCTTCACTTTATATAGGCTGTCTAAAAACGCACAGGCAGCGCGGTGTGCCTGCACATGGTGCCCGGCCTCCGCTCGGATAATGGTCTTCTTCTCGTCCAGCACCACGTTTAAAATAAAATCAATGGTTAAAAAGTCCGTAACCGACTCAATATCCTCCCGCACCGGATTCCCCTCCAGCGCCCCCGCCTTGGCTTCCGGAAGCACCATACGGCTATGGTTGCTCTGAATCGCCTCCCGGGTAGAAACCCCGGGCATAATCGCCTTTGCACCGCCGCTGTAGCCGGCAAAATAATGGTATTCGATGTTCCCCAAACAAACGATCCGGTCCGCATTAGCCACCTGTGCCACAATATCCACCGGTGTCCCCATCTTGGTCACGCCCAAATGTACGCAATTAGACGGATCGCCGTCAATCACGCGCACCTTATCGAAAACCTCGTCCCCGACAAGATAGCGTTTCTCCTCTTCCGTATGAAAGCGATGGCTGCCCAAAGCCAAAACCACCGTCACATCCTCCAAGCTGACGCCCGCCGCCTGCATCTCCTCCAGCAAGGGAGGAAGAACAACAGACGAAGGCATTGGCCGGGTAATGTCGCTGGTCACGACAGCTATCTTCTCACCTTTTTTAACAATATCCCGCAAGCGCGGTGTGCCAATAGGCTCAGACAGCGCCCGAATCACCTCCTGCTCCCCTCTCAGCGCAACCTCCAGCTCATTAGGCTGCAACACCGCCAACAGGTTTTTCTCCGGAATATCCACTTCCACATATTCTTTTCCAAAGCCAAGCTTGATCATTTTAATTCCTCCCGCCGGTTTATGCCGTCTCCATTGGAACATTGGCACAACAATCCACATTTTTCTACCTACAATTATATATGCAGCCACCGTCAATGGCAAGTAAAAGACGCACCGCTCCTCCTCCGGCAAAAAAGTTTGGCTGCGTCTTGCACGAACAGAGCAAGACGCAGCCAAACAGCCCCCACAGTCGTAAGGCTTATTCTTGATTCCTCAAATATTCATGCATTGCAGCCGCAGCAACCTTACCCGCACCCATAGCCAGAATAACCGTCGCCGCACCGGTCACGGCATCACCCCCGGCATACACGCCAGGAATGCTGGTTGCCCCATGCTGGTCGGTTATAATGCCGCCCCAGCTCTCCGTATCCAGGTCGCTGGTAGTCGCCTTAATCAACGGGTTAGGCGACTGTCCAATCGCCACCACCACAGTCTCCAGGTCAATGATATGCTCCGAGCCTTTCTTAGGCACAGGCCGCCGCCGCCCGGAAGCATCCGGCTCCCCAAGCTCCATCTCCACGCATTCCATGCCCGAAACCCAACCGTTCTTCCCCAGGATACGGGTGGGGTTGGTCAAAAGCTTGAAAACGATTCCTTCCTCCTTGGCATGCTCAATCTCCTCATGCCGGGCAGGCATCTCCGCCTCACTGCGGCGATAGACAATATAAACCGTCTCCGCCCCCAAGCGCTTGGCACAACGTGCTGCGTCCATAGCCACGTTTCCACCGCCCACCACAGCCACCTGCTTTCCGACGAAAACCGGCGTATCGGCATTGGGGAAATCATAAGCCTTCATCAGGTTAATCCGGGTCAAAAATTCATTGGACGAGTAAACGCCGTTGAGGTTTTCCCCCGGAATATTCATAAAGCTAGGCAGCCCGGCTCCGGTCCCAATGAAAATCCCTTCATAGCCCTGCTCCTTAAGCTCCTCAATGGTAAACACTTTGCCTACCACCATATTGGTTTCGATTTTTACGCCTAGGTCCTTCACCGTATCAATTTCCTGCTGCACCAACGCCTTGGGCAGCCTAAATTCCGGAATCCCATACATCAAAACGCCGCCGGCCAAGTGAAACGCCTCAAAAATGGTTACATCATAGCCCAGCTTAGCCATATCCGCCGCACAAGTCAGCCCGGCAGGCCCGGAGCCGATGATGGCAATCTTTCTGCCGTTGCAAACAGCCTCCACACCCTCCGTCCGCTCCTGCGCCATCGCATAATCCGCTGCAAAACGCTCCAACCGGCCAATGGCCACCGGCTCGCCCTTAATCCCACGAACGCAAAGCTGCTCACACTGGGTCTCCTGCGGGCAAACTCGTCCGCAAACAGCAGGCAGCCCGTTCGTCTCGCGAATCTTCTCATACGCTTCTATAAACTTCCCCTCTTTTATCAGGGAAATAAATTCAGGAATCTGCACATTCACCGGACAGCCCTTCACACAAGGACGGTGCTTGCATTCCAAGCAGCGCTCCGCTTCCTCTTTAGCCATCTCTCCATCATAGCCCAAAGCCACCTCGCTGAAGTTCTTATTTCGAACATTCGGGTCTTGCTCCGGCATTTTCACCTTCTCATTGGACATATTAGGCATCAAGCTTTTCCCCCATTTCCTGTAATCTGCAATGATGCTGCTCGTCGCTGAGCTCCTCCTGCCGATGATACATACCGCCCCGCACCATCGCCTGGTCAAAGTCCACCAGATGGCCGTCAAAATCCGGGCCGTCCACACAAGCAAACTTCGTCTCCCCATCCACAGTCACCCGGCAGCCGCCGCACATCCCCGTGCCGTCCACCATCACCGAGTTCATGCTCACAACGGTCTTAATTCCGTAAGACCGGGTCAACTCGCTGACCATCTTCATCATAATCAGCGGCCCGATGGCAACCACCAGGTCATATTCATTGCCCTGCTCAATCTTCTGCTTCAAAACATCGGTCACAAAGCCATGGACACCATAACTCCCGTCATCCGTTGCAACGACAAGCTCGCTGCTGCAAGCCTCCATCTCATCCTCCAGAATAACCAGTTCCTTGCTGCGAAAGCCTAAAATAGCATGTACTTCCGCTCCCAGCTTATGCAGTTCCTTTGCCTGAGGATAAGCAATCGCAGCGCCCAGGCCGCCGCCGATAACCGCCGCTTTCTTCACGCCCTCCAACTCGGAAGCGTTCCCCAAAGGCCCCACAAAATCCAGCAGGAAATCCCCCTCATGTAGGAGGTCCAGCTCATTGGTCGTTTTCCCCACCTTTTGAAAAATAATCGTAACACCGCCGGTGCTCTCGTCCGTATCTGCAACAGTAAGCGGAATACGCTCCCCGCCGTCATCCACCCGCAGCATGATGAATTGCCCCGCTTTAGCCTTCCTAGCAATCAGCGGCGCTTCAATCTCCATCAGCGTCACCGTAGGGTTCAATACCCGCTTCTTTAATATTTTGTACATCCGATACGCCCTCCTCAATCGTTCCGGGCGCTTTGTATCAGGAAAGCGCCTTTCTAAGTTTTTCTAAACTTTATCATACCAGATCATAGCAGAAAAACAAGAATCCGCTAGGATTTCTGTTAAAAATATGTAAAACCAACCTTTTCTACCCAACAGCAGACAAAGACCGCACAATTTAATTGTACGCCCAATCCCCGATTATTTCAAATGGATCTTGTAGGAAATGCTGACCTATTGCTCCACCCGTCTTGTTTATAGGGTAATTTCGAAAAATCCAACCTTATAGACTCGCCAACAAAAAAACCCTGCGATACTTAAAGCGCAGGGTTTTTTACCGTCTCCCTCAGCAGACACGCCTCAAAAAGGCCGTCGTTTATTTTCTAGCCACACCGGATTTGCGGGCAGCCTCTGCCACAGCCTTGGCAACCGCCGGCGCAACTCTCTCGTCAAAGGGCATCGGAATGATGTATTCCGGCTTAAGCTCTTCGTCAGAAATCAAATCCGCAATCGCCTGAGCGGCCGCAATCTTCATTTCGTCGTTAATATCGCTGGCACGCACGTCGAATGTTCCGCGGAAAATCCCCGGAAAAGCCAGAACGTTGTTGATCTGGTTGGGGAAGTCGCTGCGGCCTGTGCCCATCACAGCTACACCGGCTTCTTCAGCCAAGTCCGGCATAATTTCCGGAATCGGGTTGGCCATCGCAAAAACAATTGGGTCTTTCGCCATAGTCTTCACCATCTCCGGCGTCAGCATCCCCGGCGCGGAAACACCGATAAACACATCAGCGCCCACCAACACCTCCGACAGATCGCCTTTCTTGTTCAGCAGGTTGGAAATCTCAGCCATCTCAGCTTTAGCATCATTGAGGTTGTTCCGGCCTTTGTAGATGGCGCCCTTGGTGTCACAAAGAATGACGTCTTTCAGGCCCATCGCCATCAGAAGCTTCGTAATAGCAATGCCTGCAGCGCCGCTACCGTTAACAACTACAGAAATCTGGGAAATATCCTTGTTCGTCAGCTTCAGCGCATTGAACATAGCAGCCAAGGTAACCACAGCGGTTCCATGCTGGTCGTCATGGAAAATCGGAATATCGCATTCTTCCTTCAAGCGGCGCTCAATTTCAAAGCAACGGGGCGCAGAGATATCCTCCAGATTAATTCCACCAAAGCTCCCGGCAATCAGTTTCACCGTGTTGACAATCTCGTCCACATCCTTGGTACGCACGCACAGCGGGAAAGCGTCCACATCAGCAAAGGATTTAAACAAAACGCATTTGCCTTCCATAACCGGCATCCCGGCCTCCGGCCCAATGTCTCCCAAGCCCAGCACCGCAGACCCATCCGTCACCACAGCCACCATATTCCAGCGGCGGGTCAACTCATACGAAAGGTCATTATCCTCACTGATTTTCAAGCAAGGTTCGGCAACGCCGGGCGTATAAGCCAAGGAAAGATCCTGCTTGTCCCGCACTGGGGAACGAACGCTGATTTCCAGCTTACCTTTCCACTCATAATGTTTCTTTAAGGATTCTTCTGCCATGTTGCTCATTTTATCATGCCTCCTGTTACTTAAATATCATAATCACTCACACATACGAAATCGTCTATTAGTTTATCATAGAAACTCACAAAAGAGTATCCTTTTCTTCATATTTCTTTCCGCTCCCCCCCTATCCGTCCGCCGCCGCCCCTGAAAAAACCCCTGTCTGTCCAATAAAATCAGCGCAACGCTCACACAGTCCCAAATCTGTCATTCCTTGCTATACGATCCGACAGCTTTGTGCTATAATAACCTAAGATTTTGCCTTCGGGCTCTAAGGAGGATCTTCTATGTCGAAACGTTTTGGCGCCGTCATCCTCGCGTTGATGCTTCTGCTGTCCCTCGCCGCATGCAGCGCAGATGTGCCGGCTTCCACACAAATACTCGCAACCCCCAGCAAGACGTCCCCGCCTCCCTCTCCGTCGCCGCAAGCCACCGCCTCGGCCGACCCTGTCCGGTCAAAAACTACCGGCCTTCCTTATAGCGGGGTCTACCAGCCCGTGGCAGTCATGGTAGAAAATGGCACAGACGCCCGGCCCCAGTCCGGTCTCTCTCAGGCGGATTTTGTATACGAAGTCTACAAGGAATCCGGAACCGTCCGGCTGCTGGCCATCTTTTCGGATAACGCCCCGGAGAAAGTCGGCCCCATGCGCTCTGCCCGCTGGCCCTTCCTCGAAATCGCCCGGGAATGGGATTGCGCGTTCGGCTTTTTCGGCGGCCCCGAAGGCAAGCATACAGCCAACATCTATGATAAAATCCGTTCCGTAGGGCTCAAGCTGCCCTTAGACGGCATAACCGAACTCGGCAAGCTCTACTGGCGCAGCGACGATCGCCCCCGCCCCGACAATGCCTATTCCAGCATCGTCACCATGCGCGAGCGCTACAATTACCAACCAACCCAACACACAACGCTGTTTAGTGCCGACAAAACCTATAGCGGCACCACAGCCCACAAAATCACGCTCCCCTGGGAAGCCATCAGCTATCAAGCGGAATTTACCTACGACGACAGCAGCGGTCTGTATCTTCGCTCCTACCGAGACAAACCGCTAACCGACGCGGAAACCGGCGAGCAAGTTTCCGTGAAAAACTTCATCGTCCAATACGCCGAACGCTACAGCTTAGGCAGCCCTTATGTATCCATGAAAATGGTAGGCTCCGGCAAAGCCGACGTCTTCATCGAAGGTAAACGCATTGCCGCAACCTGGGAAAGGGCCAGCATGGATTCCCAAACCATATTCTACGACGAAAATGGCAAGGAATTCGAATTCCGCCCCGGCAACACCTGGATTTCCGTATTCCCCTCCAACGAAAGCCACAAGAAGATCACCGTAGAATAATGTCCACCCCAAAATAAGAATGCCTGTTTCGGTGGAGAATCAAGGCCTTCAAGCCTACTCTTTACCCTGCATGTCTGCAAAACAAAAAAGCCCCGGGCCATAATACCCGGGGCTTTTTCATATATGCTATCTACAACAATCACGTACACCTCTCTGCAGCCGAGCCTTTCGCCCAGCCCAGCAGGGCCTCCACGCCGATCCTCCAAAGGTCCAGAAACCATCAACTGCTCTTCGAAATCTTCCGTTCCTCCGGCCTATTCCGGCAGCTGGCTCCGCTTCCCGTCCTCATTCAATGCAAACATCCCATAATAATACGAGAAGCTGGGGCTATAATACGGGTCTCCGCAGCGCAGCACATCCGGCCATTTCTGACGAAACCGCACCACCTCGCTCTGAAACCGCCGCGCCTTCTCCAAAGTATCGTCCTTCCCCCGGGATTTAGATTCATTGTGATAAAGCTCGGCAAAAGGCGTCAAAACAATCCGATACCCCGCCGTCGTAATCTTCATGCAGAAATCCACGTCATTAAATGCAACCTGATACCCCTCGTCCAAGCCGCCCACCTGCTCATATACGCTGCGTTTCACCAGCATACAAGCAGCCGTCACAGCACTTAAATTCTGGGCGATATGCGTTCGATACATATAGCCCAAATCACCCCGGTTCAGCCCGGCAAACATATGCCCCCCCACACCGCCGTATCCCACAATCACACCGCCGTGCTGGATGGTATCGTCCGGGAAATACAGCTTTGCACCCACAGCGCCCACATCCTCGCGCTGGCAGAAGCCCAACATCTCCTCAATCCAATCCGGGGTAATCACTTCCGTATCGTTGTTCAACAACAACACATATTCGCCGTCGGTTTCCCGCACCCCGAAATTGTTGATGGCCGAATAATTAAAAGCCTGCTCCCAGTACAAAATCCGGATACGCGGATCCTCCAGCGTATCATAATAAGCAAAGGTCTCCGGCTTTTTACTGTTGTTCTCAATCACCACAATCTCATAATTCTCGTATGTCGTCTTATCCCGTATGGAATCCAAGCAAAGCTTCAAATCATCCAAATGGTCGCAACTGGGAATCAAAATGGAAACCTTGGGCCGCCCATAGGGCGCATAGCGCACCCGATAAAACCCCGGAACCGCCGTCATCTCCACTTCCCCCGCCAGCTCCATCCGTCCAAGATGCGCCTCAATAGCCTTCTTCCCTGCCGTATACGCATAGGTTTTCGCACTCATGTTCTGCGCCACCGATCCCGGGTGGCTGCGCCAATGATACAATACTTTGCGCACATGGAAAATCTTGTCGGCGCGCTCCGTCAGCCGCAGAAACAGGTCATAGTCCTGGCTGCCGTCATATCCCGGGTTAAAGCCGCCGGCTTCCTCAATCAAGCTGCGCCGCGCCATAAAAAAGTGGCAGATATAATTGGTGCTGCGCATCAGATCCGGGCTCCAATCCGGCTTGAAATGGGGCTCATAACGCTTGTACAAATCCTTTTCAAACTTATCCTCATCAGAATAAAGAATGTCCGGCCGGTTGTGCTCATTAATCGCCTTCACCATCTCAAACACCGCATTCGGCGCCAAAACGTCATCATGATCCAACAGCCCGACATAATCCCCTTGTGCCAGTTCCAGCGCAGCGTTGCTGTTGCCTGCAATGCCCCGGTTCTCTCCCAGCATCACATAGCGCACCCCACTGCGTTGGAACACCTCTTCCATATACGGCATGTCGCTGCCGCCATCCGCAATACACAGCTCCACCCGGTCATAAGTCTGATCCAACACCGAGCCAATCATCTGCTCCAGCATATCCTTGTCCGTACGATAAGCCGGCACCACAATGCTGACCAACGGCCGATAAGCAAAACGCCGAGCCAGGCTGCGCTGCTCCTCCAATTGCCGCCTGCTTAGCCGCTTCTCATTAGCCCAAACGTCATAACGGCCCATGCCCCCAATCAGGTTTTCTTCCCGACCGGCCAGCCTGGCCCGGGTTTTCTTCAGTGCAGAATAAGGCCCCACTTTAAATACTTCTTTCAAAACTGCGCCGCAAAGCCCAAAAATTGTCATCTTCCTGCGCCGCAGATATTGGTCCAGCGCCAACAGCATCACCATCAGCTTGCTGCGCCGCCTGAAATCCAACTGATAAAGGTCCAGTGCAGTCAACGGGTTCTGGGTGGTCAAACGCAAGCTTTCCACATTCTCCGAGAAATAGATAAAGCTCTTGCGCGCCTTCCTGTTATACACCATACCCAAGTTTTTCGGAGGCTCATCTATATGCACGCCCTCATAGCGTAGCAGGAACTGCAAAATCACAGCATCCTCCGCTTCCGCTTCGTAGTCTATTTCCGCCCAACCCTTACGCAGCTTCGGACACTCATATTCCATATGGGTTTCATCAAACCGAAATAACGGCTGTTTATGCTCGCTCATACCCAAAGCCAATCCTTTCCATATATCTTTCAACGCAAGAAAACGGGCCCCACCCGCCCCTAGCCGTACATGCGCTGCTGATGCCTGCTTCATTATTCCACAGCGTCTTTTCCCTGTCAACCTATTCCGCAGGTTCCACAAGAAAAGAGCCTTGCTAAAAAGCAAGGCCCTGTTCTAAAAAACCGATTCACCTTTTAAAAAGGGAATTGAAGTCTTAGTCAAACTTCAGCATAACCTTCATGGCTTCTACTTTGTTGGTCATCGCCATATCAAAAGCTTCGTGAAGCTTTTCGAAGGGATAGAAGTGGGTGTTGAGCGCATGGAAGTCATACTTGTCACGGATGCGGCTCATAAAGCGGATGGTTCTCTGACCAAAGTTCTTTGTTCCGCCGGCGCCGGTGATAGCCAGAGTCTTCCAAATGGTTTTGCCGATTTCCACAGGCACTTTACGGCCGATGGAGTGTCCCACCAACCCAATACGAGCGCTATGGCCCGCTACGTCAAACAGGTCGGCAATCGCCTTGTCATTACCGGAAGCTTCCACAACTACGCTGGGGCCGCGGCCGCCGGAATATTCCCAAACTTTTTCAATCCAGTTAGGCTGTGTCGGGTCTACAACAAATTCCGCACCATACTTCAGCGCTTTTTCACGGCGAGAAGCGATCGGATCGGAAACGATGGTAATCGCGCCGGACGTTGCAGCAGCCATAGTCGCGGACAGGCCAACCGGGCCTACGCCATTGATCAGCGCAACATCAGAAGCATCGATGTAACGGCCGGTGCCGCCCCAGATGCCAAAGTAGCCGATGGAGAATGTTTCCACCCAAGCGGCGTCTTCATAGGTCCAGTTATCCGGTACAACGTGTACATACTGCTGTTCAACAACCATGTATTCGCCCATGCCGCCAGGGGAATCCGGACGGAAGCCGATTTCACGGAAGTTCAAGCAAGCAGAAGGCATCAGCCCATCTTTACAGTTGCGGCAATGTCCGCAAGCCATAACGCAGTCGCCGGTTACTTTGTTGCCGATTTCAAAACCGGTAACGTCTTTGCCCATGTCCACAACCTGGCCGCCCCACTCATGTCCGGGGGTATAGGGGCCAAGGTCATAACGGCCTTCAGCGGATTCGCCTTCAAAGCACTCGATGTCGGACTGGCAGACGCCGCAAGCGCCGACCTTAATCAGAAGCTGATCCGGTTTAAGCGCAGGAATTTCCACTTCTTCGATGCGCAAGTCGTGGGGACCATACATAAATGCAGTCTTAGATTTCATAACGATTTGCCTCCTTGAAAATATTGTTTATGAATTTTGAGAAACCTGAACACAAATTATGATACAACGAAAGACAACCAATAAGCAATAGCCAGAATAAAAAGAATAGCTAAATTGTGAAACTGAT
>JBMNTQ010000064.1:0-10127 GCA_050945815.1 Christensenellales bacterium | reverse complement strand
GGAACGTAGCCCCAACGCAGCACATATCTCCCGCACGGTGGGGAGGTAGCCGTTTTCCCGCTGATAGGCAACAATATAGTCGTATACAATCTTCTGTTTTTGTGTCATGGATTCTGCCATAATATTAGATAACCCGCCTTTTATACTATTTACGGCCGCTATGCCTAGGTTATACGACCTTATATCGCATTCAATTCATCAATATTCATGTGTTGCCAGGGTAACGCTAGCAATGCTATACTATCTCACATAAAGGAGTGGAAAAAATATGTCCCATTGCGTCCTGTATGACGACAGGAAATGTACTCAGTGCGGTGAGTGTGAGGTCTGCGACCAAGACGCCAACAAAATCTGCGACAATTGCTGCCGCTGTATCCAGACCCAGGATGATTATAAGGAACTGGTTATCGATGCGGTGCTTCTGCCGGAAGAGGAGTTGGCCTTCGAGGATGAACTTTCCCATGCATTGGCCGACGACGAAACAGGCCGATCCTAATCATCCCGCAGTTTGATTGCTTTGGCCGCCATGCGTCGCTTTTCGTCGCTCAAAGCTGCATAGTGTTTTTTGGTGGTATTCACGTCTTTGTGACCCAACACATCCGCTACAAGGTAAATATCCCCGGTTTCTTGATACAACATAGTGCCGTAGGTGCTTCGCAGCTTGTGCGGCGTTATTCTTTTCAGCGGGGTAATCATAGCGGTATATTTTTTTACTAAAAGCTGCACGGCCCGTACAGACATACGCGTCCGCTGCATCGATAGAAAAAGCGCGTCTTCGTGGCCAAATACCGGATCGATACTCGTACGCTGTTCAAGGTATTGGAGAAGCGCCTCGCGGGTTTCTTCGCCAAAATACAGAACAACCCGGTTGCCGCCTTTTCGAGTAATTTGGAAGGCGTTGGCACTGAAATCCAGGTCGGCCACGTTTAAGCCAGTCAGCTCGCTGATACGAATTCCAGTTGTAAGAAAAAGAGTCAGCAGAGCAAGGTCGCGGCTTTTGGTCTGCTTGTGATATCTTTGCTGGGTTTTCGTCAGGCCTGCGCCCTGTTCGACTGCATCTAAAAGCTTTGCTACCTCGTCAGGCTCCAACCGCACGATGGGCTGCTCATGCAACTTGGGCATGTCAGTCAGAGAAGCAGGATTATTTTTGATCAAACCATTTTTATGCAGATATTTGAAGAAAGAACGGATAGAAGAAAGTTTGCGGGCCTTGCCTGGTGCATGGTTTTCGTATTCCGCATCCCCTTTCTCGTATAAGGTAATATACTCTAAGAAGCGTTCGATGTCCATAGGGGAGAGGGTGTCTAGATCCTCTAAGGAAATGGATAGGGCCGTTTTCCCTTGGAAGGAATCTAGATTCTCGCAAAGGAAAGAAAAGAATAAGCGAATATCATATGCGTAATTCAACCTTGTCAGGCTGGAAGTGGTATTTTCAATTCCGCGAAAAAACGTACGGCAAAACTCCGGCAGTTCTTTTAATACGCTGCGTAATTTTTCAATATTTCTTCTTTGATTTGCCTGATAATTGGTTGTAGACGAGGCCATTCAGTAACCGCCTTTCCCAGGATAGATTGTGCATAAAATTGAGGGTTATGTGGAAAAGCCCAATATTTACGCACAATACGTCTAAATCGAAGATGATTCAAGCATATTTCTATCGGTTTAGTTGTATATATTCATAACTATTCGTAAAACTATTATTTTGCGCATAGTACTAAATATCCTGACTTTTGATCCCCGCAGCCTCTTCATCTTCTGCATCTTTATTTTCCCTTTGCCCAGCGCTCTGGCCCATGCGGCGAATCGCCTCCTTGGCTAGCTTGTCGCAACGATTGTTGTATTCATTGTCGCTGTGCCCTTTTACTTTCGTATAACGAACCTGATGGCCCTTTGAAGTATTTAGCAACAGCTTCCATAGATCCTGATTTTCCACCGGCTCCTTCTTGCTGTTCTTCCAGCCATTACGCTGCCATGCAATCAGCCAGCCTTTCTCAAAGGCATTTACCAGATAGGCGCTGTCAGAATATAATTCCACCTGACAACCTTCCTTAAGCGCCATCAGCCCTTGAATCGCAGCCATCAGCTCCATACGATTGTTGGTCGTATAGGCCTCAGAACCCGATATCTCTTTTTCGTGGCCTTGGTATAATAGAATGGCTGCCCAACCGCCCGGCCCAGGATTGTTGGAGCACGCACCATCGGTATAGACCTTGATCTGCTTCATAGTGGTCATGGTTGTCCTTTCTATCTTCTACTATACATGAATGCGAACAAATGTACTAGTCTTTTTTTGAAAGCTGCACGGATTTTTCAGTCGCTGCATCTACTGCCTGCATGACAGCTGCCCGAAATCCTCCGTTTTCCAGCGCGAACACACCTTCTATTGTCGTTCCACCCGGCGAGCATACCTCATCTTTGAGCAGCCCTGGGTGTTTGCCGGTTTGCAGAACCATCTTTGCGCTGCCCAGAACGGTTTGTGCTGCCATTTCTATGGCTAGTGATCGCGGCAAGCCCCGAAGGACACCGGCATCAGCCATCGCTTCTATGAATAAATAGACAAAAGCAGGCCCGCTGCCACTTAAGCCGGTCACAGCATCCATCAGATCATCCGGCACCATTGCCACCCGCCCAACCGTCGACAGCAGGCGGGAAATAACTGCAAGGTCCTCTTGATCGAGGGTGTGGTCGTTGCTGATGACACACATCCCCTCCCCTGCCAATGCCGGCGTATTGGGCATCACCCGCAGCAGGCGTACAGGCAAACCAAATGACGACCGCAAATCTGCGGCGCCGTAGCCTGCAGCAATGGATACGACCAATTTGTCAGCTGCAAACTCCCGTATTTCCTGAATGACTGATTCAATCACATTGGGCTTGGTTGCGAGAAATATGACGTCACATTGCGTAGCCAACTGTTCATTACTTGTACATTGGCTCAAGCCATATTGGGTGCATAATTTAGCGGCTTTTTCCCGGTCAACATCATACACATATACATTTTCCGGTGCCACTTCTTTCCGAATCACACCGCTTATGATAGATGTGGCCATATTCCCCGCGCCGATGAACCCTAGCTTATATTCTTTAGGCATCATTTTAAAAAACCGCCTCTCCGTATAATCGTATGGTTGTTTTTCTTAATTATAATGGAAAAAAACTTTTTTGGCAAAAATAACCGTGCAAGCCTGCCAAAAGCACAGGTGCAACCGGGAATCTATTGACTTTATCGACACAGTATATTATAATTTATCCTGTTGCTACGACAAAGGGGAGTAGCTCAATTGGCAGAGCGACGGTCTCCAAAACCGTAGGTTGCGTGTTCGATTCGCGTCTCCCCTGCCATGTAAAAGGCACCAAGCCTAGTAGGTTGTGGTGCCTTTTATATTCAAATTTTCTGTGTAGGCTACGTTTCGACAAAGATAAAGAACCAGTCAGCGCTTACTTGATTGATAGTCCGTAGCATTTCCCTCTTGCATGATCAAGGTACAACGGCCCTGAATGCGGCTTCAACTATCTTTACACAACAGAAAGACAAAAGAATGTTAACACGAGATAAACTGGCCTCTGTTTCTCCCATTCAAAGCCCTTTAGCGTTTTCCGTATGCGGCTACTCTACCTTTTCCGCCTGCCTTTTTTGTCTGGCCGGATACCATCCCTTCTTCACCCGCTTCTCCTGTTCGAACAGCTCCCGTATACTCCAGAGCAAGGAGAAGCCTAAAACCCCAGTCAAGCAGGATACGATCGTATTTCCCACCACCAATGAAGCCAGCAAGGACAAAAGCCCGGCTCCTAGAAAAAGTATCCAGACTTTTTTCCCCAGATAATACTCCACCCAAATCACGACAGGATGTAGCAGTCCGATGATCAAAAATGCACCGGCACCCACAATTATTCCAATAAAATTCATATCATTCATACGTACGAGAAAATCCGTTCCTTTCTTCGTTATAAGAACATTATAGCACACCCCGTTTTTGCACCGTCCGTTACCTCTGCTGCCTCAGTTGATGCCTTTTCCTGCGCAACTAGATTGGAGATTCGTCCTTCCGCTTGTGCTACATCTTTCTTCAATCATGCCCATAATTAGGAAAGACTATAGCATCAAACAGCCCAATTCCTCTGACCTAGCCTGAGAAAGCCGATGTTGCCGGCCGCACTAGTGGAAATTTGCATGAGTTTTTACAAATAGCCCACACACTTAGCCTTATCGCCTATTTATCAATCAATATCGTTACTTTACGAAAATTTCAAAAAACAGGCGCGAAGATTCGCGCCTATCAATAAACTAAGTTCAGTTTTCCATAACGGCAAACCCCACGCAGCCCGGGCCGGAATAAGTTCCTACAACGGAGCCAATAGGCAGCGTATGGGAAAATGGGAATTTACAGACTCCTTCCACCATGCGTTGCAGCTGCTTTACCTTATCCAGGCAATTTGCTTGTCCATAAATGATTCCCTTAGACAGGTTTATCTGCGTCAATCGAAGCCGCTCGACAATCCACGCAAGGGCATTCCGGTTGCCCCGGGCTCGATGAGGCGCTACAACCCGTCCATTATCCATCTGCACAATGGGCTTCAGATTCAAGACTGTACCCAGCAGCTTGCCCGCAGCAGAAAGCCGCCCGCCCTTTCGTACATAGTCTAACGTTTCGATTGCTCCATATACGATAATTTTCCCTTTTTCTACCTCCAGCTTTTCGGCTATTTCCGATGCACTGGTTTTGCCGTCATTCAGCCGTACAGCTTCCCACACGAGCATCGCCAACCCCACTGTTACTTGTCTGGAGTCTACTACGTGTATTCGATCGCTAGCTAATGTATCGCGTGCGATACATGAAGCTTGATAGGTTCCGCTAAGCTTGCTGGACAGAAAAACCCCTAAAACATCATATCCATCATCCAACGCCTGCCGGAACGCTTCCATCATGGTGCCCACTGAAACCTGGCTTGTCTTAGGCAAAACAGCGGATTGCTCCAGCTTTTGATAGAACGCCTCATTGGTTAATGTAATGCCATCGATATACTCCTCCTCCCCAAAATGGATGGTAAGAGGGATGACCTCCACGCCAAGCTCTTTGGCCAGCTCTTGTGAAATATCCGATGTGCTATCGGTAAAAATTTTTACGCGCATCCTGTAAGCTCTCTTTCATAGTTTATTCGTTTTTAAAACCGTTCGTATCTACCACAACCTAGCCAACCACCTGGATTCAACTAGGCTATGCAAACCCTACCGCCTTATTTTGGCGCCCCCCTACAACCAATAAAAGCGAAAAATTTACAACTGCCAACAGGGCTCTGTATAAGCGCCGCTTCAGGCTGGCCTTGTGGATTTGAATACCAACTTATTTATTATAACAGCATTGAATGAAAACGCCTACCTAAAATATTTCTCCCAATTTATAGGATCTCCTATGGCCGACCACCTATACATAATTTATTGCACGGCTTCAATAGTAAGAATTGGTCCTCTTTCAGATAAACGTTTTTTGCTGACCTTGCTATCCTAGCATAAAAGGATTCGGTCCCCTATCTTTCGGTAGGCCGTCGGGCATAATATGATTGCATTATAGGCATGTATATGCTACAATTTCAAATGAACAAAACGACGCCTTTAAGCAGTCCAGAGAGCCTGGCAAGGTGTGGTATTATAGTGGCTTTATATCTACCACCTACAAAATATGTGGCGGGGCTCTCCTCTTGCGGTCAGACGTCTGTTTTGAATAGAAAGAGGAGGGTTTTCTATGAGTATCGACGACAAGCACATTGGCTATCTGCCAGATGAACAGCCGCCATTTTGGAGGCTGATCCTGTACGCACTGCAACAGATTGTGGTCATGTTTCCAGCAACGATCCTGGTGGCGCTGATCACCGGCTTTCACCTTGCTACCACGATCTTTGCAAGTGGACTGGCTACACTTTTCTTTATTTTGGTTACCAGAAGAAAAATACCCCTTTATTTTGGCTCCAGCTTCGCCTACCTATCGGCCATCATCGGGCTGACCGGCGGCGTTGAATTTGGACAAGTGTTACCGGATGCAGCCATCTCCATAACTCAGTTTGGCATTATGGCATCCGGGCTTGTGTCTATTGCGGCAGGTTTGGTTGTTCGTCGATTTGGGCGTAAATCCATTGAGAAGGTTCTCCCCCCCACTGTTACCGGCCCTGTGGCGATCGTTATCGGCCTGACACTGGCAGCTAACGCATTGGGCGATGCGGCGCCGGCTGTTAATGGTTCGGGAATTACCGCCAGCAACATAGTTTGGGTGGTTTCTCTGGTGACGCTCCTTGCCACCATCTTGTTTTCCGTCTATTTAAAAGGAGTTTGGGGGCAGCTTCCTCTGCTGCTCGGTCCTTTGGTAGGCTGTGCTGTTGCAGCTGCTGCGCTGCTGATTACCGGCGAAAGCATGTTCCGCACCCTTCCGGAAGCTGCTGGTGCCGGCACCGGTATTATTCCAGGCGTACTGTCGCTGCCCCATTTCACGTTGCCTACCCCAAGCTGGGCGGCCGTGGCGGCGATTATGCCCATCGCGATTGCAACCATCCCGGAATCCACTGCCCATGTGTTCCAGCTGGATATCTATGTGAACAATCTAGCTCGCAAAAAGAATAAGCCCGACTATGATATCGGCGACCGTCTGGGGCAAAACCTAATTGGCGACGGCCTGGGTGATATCGTAGCCGGCGCGATCGGCGGCCCTGCCGGCACAAACTATGGGGAAAATATTAGTGCCATGGCGATTACCAAGGTGTTTTCTGTTCCAGTTTTGATCGCTGCCGCCATCGTTGCTATGATCATTGCCTGCTTTACACCCTTGGTCAATATTTTCTACGCAATTCCCCAAGCAGTCATTGGCGGCATTGAAATATACCTCTTCGGCGCTATTGCTGCCCAAGGAATCGCCATTATGATAGAGCGAAACGCCGATATGTTTGATTCCAAGAATATCGCCGTCATCGCTGTCATCATGATTATCGGAATTGGCGGACAATATCAGTTTGGGGGAAACATTCCGTTCTTCGGTATGGACATCCCTTGCGTTGCAGGAGCGGCTATCGCCGGTATACTGCTCAACCTTCTCTTGTCCATCGGCAAAAAGAAAAAGGAAGAACTCCCGCCCCAGACTGAATAATTTTAAAATCTATGCGAGGACACCCCCCCCAAAGGGCATGGCCCCTTGGGGGGTTCTTATTTAACAAGCCGCTAGGCTTGTGCCAGCAGGAAAGAAGAAGCTTCCGCGATGAAAGCTGGCTGTCCATTTGATCGTGCCAGCCACGAACAGGAAATATGGAGATGCTGCTAAAGATATATGTGTGTGCCGAGCTGCATAGAGTTTCGAAAGGGGCAGAGAGCCTTACTATTCTACAAGCAACGCGGGAATCTGAAACATCAATATAGCAGCTGAAGCTCATGGTGGCCGTGGACAAGCACCTATAAAAACTCACCAGGTTAGGCTGCTAGGACCCGATGTCCATAAATAAAGAAGGCTGACTAAGCAGCCTTCTTTTGATCGCATATCGTTCTAAACGCCATACAGCCGATAAACTAGATCCTGCCCGGCATCGGTCTTGAAAATTCGCCGCTTTATCTGGCCGATCGCTCCTTCTTGAAAGGCTTGTTCGTGGATATTCACAAGGATATCCGCCTCCACAAGAATCTGGAAATCCAGGCCTTCTATCTTGGAATAGCTGTGATGATGGCCGACAAGATACACCACCCTGTCGATCACATCCGGGTCCACATGGCATGCTGTAAGCATCTCCCGCGCGATGGGCGGCCCCTCAAGCTCCTGGTATTTGCCCCCAGCAGACCCAAATTTCTGTACTGCTGCAGGGATGCCAATGTCATGTACAATAGCAGCTATCTCCAGGATATATCGCTGTTGGGGCGCCAGCTGCTCCAGCTTACCGATCAACTGAGCAAAGCCATGCACCTTGATCGCATGGTTGATCCGTTCGATATCTCGGTCAAAGTAAGAAATCATCGATTGCATAACCTGATGTCGCATTGAACCAGCCTCCCTTTCAGCATACTAGGCCCCTTGCTCTCCGTCAGATTCCACTATATCTGTTTATCTAACACAAACTAGCCAGCCGTTTAGATAAAACGCTCAAAGCGGTCCTTTTTCGCTTTGCAAACCGGACAAATCCCCGGCGGGTGGTTGTTGGCACAAAGATAGCCGCACACAACGCAGCGCCACACAGGATAAGGCAGCGCTGTCGGCAATCCCTCGGCTTTGCCCCGCGCCGCTCGCTCCTTCTGCTTCTTACGCTCCTCAGTCCCGGGCCAGCGATCCGGAACCTGAATCTGCGTTACGCCGTTTTCCGCTGCTTCCTTGCTGACATACAGCGCACAAAAACAGGCTTCATATTCTGCCAAATCATCATCGCGGTAAATACAAGGACAAACAATATCTAAATTGTCCTCGGCAGTGCCGGTAAACAGCCTGCATGGACAAACCTCCATGCCATAACGTTCTTGGTTAATCAGCATCCCCTCTACCAGGTCCATCACAAACTCTTTGTCAGGATTTAAGTAGTAACTGCCCGCCTCAGCATCAGCCTTCAGCGCGTCGTAGCGCTTCTCCAGCGTTTTAGCATCAATCACTATACTTCACCTACCAAATTCATTAAACGCGGCTCGTTAAACCCAATGATAACCTTCTCACCATTCACAACGATGGTCGGGTATGATGTGTTAGGATTAAACTTAGCTTGCTCTCCTTTTACAGCAGAAAGATCATCCGAGGAAAGCAAATCTACATCTACATAAGCATAGGCAATCTTGCGTTCATTGAAAAAGCGTTTGGCCTTCTTACACCAGCCGCACGTGCTCAACGCATAGATCTTAATGTCACCGATATCTTTTCCGTCTACTTTAATAAATTCAACCATGAAACTCACTCACTTTCATGTTACCAGTATATCTGATAGGCTTGTATTCATTTTAACTGATACAGGGGAAAAATTCAAGAACGACTCTATATCTGGCCAGCTATCCTGCGAAATACCTGCATTTAGAACGAGCAAGGTTCTCTATTCTATGCTGTGCCTAAGCTAGGCTACCCTCAGTTTACCTTCTTTTCGCAAATAGAAAGGCTCAAACAGTCTTTAAAGGACGATGTTTGAGCCTCAAAAAATTTCCAATACGTTTCCCTGTTTGCGATCGCTTTAAATCAGCGTATTGCCGCCGGCAATGGTCAGCGCTACGCCAGTGATGTACTCTGCCTGATCCGAGGCCAAGAAGGACAAGAACTGCCCAACTTCATATGGCTGAGCCATGCGCTTGAGCGGTACGCTAGAGCAGAGTTTATCCTCATATTCCTCCGGCGTCATGCCTGCCAGCGGCCCTCTCTCCTGGAATACCCGCTGCATAATATCGGTATCCACATAGCCCGGGCACACACAATTGACCGTGATTCCATGTTCGCCTAATTCCAAAGCAAGCACGGAGGTCATCATGTTGATGGCTGCCTTGGAGCAGCAATAGGCTCCGTTGCCATACTCGGCCATTTTAGAAGCCTGGGAGGAAATAGTGAGTATTTTCCCTGGGATGCACTTCTCAATCATATGATTGGCAACTGCCTTGATGGTTAAATAGGTGCCTTTCAGGTTGATGTTCATGTGCCGATCCCACATTTCTTCTTCCAAATCCACAAACTTTGAAGCAATGCAAATGCCGGCGCAGTTCACCAATACATCGATGGTTTCGACTTTTTCGATCGCTTCTTGAACGCACGCATCAATCGATTTACTGCTCGTAACGTCCACAACTATAGGTAAAGCAGACACATTGTATTTATCCGCGATCTCTTTTGCAGTCGCCTGAAGCACTTCATTATTAATATCACACAGTATTAAGTTTACGTTATTCTGTGCAAACACTTCAGCCGTCGCTTTGCCGATTCCCTGAGCACTGCCCACGATCATGACATTTTTGCCACTCAGACTTTCATATTTCATAGCTGTTGATCCTCCCTTTTCTATATTCCTCTACTCTCTCTAGCCATTCTACATCAAACAAACCAGCAAAGTATGAGGCTGTTTACTTCTTGTTTTTAACGGTATCCGCCATAACTGCTGCGATGATAACCACACCGATAACCAACTGCTGCCAGTAGGAAGAAATA
>JBMNTQ010000063.1:0-10400 GCA_050945815.1 Christensenellales bacterium | reverse complement strand
GGGAGGTATCATCATGAAATGCATCTACTGCGGTTTTGCGGACAGCAAGGTCGTTGATTCCCGCCCCACCGAGGATGGCGCCTCCATACGCCGCCGCCGGGAATGTATCCAATGCCAAAAGCGCTTCACAACCTACGAAAAAATCGAACATACCCCTATTCTAGTCATCAAAAAGGACGGCCGCCGGGAAGAGTTTGTCAGCGATAAAATCGTATCCGGCCTGCGCAAAGCCTGCGAGAAAAGGCCGGTATCCGCCGCCGCACTGGACAAGCTGGCGGAAGATATCGAGAAGGAAATCCATAATTCTATGGTCAAAGAGATCACCTCCCAGCAAATCGGCGAAATGATCATGGCTCGATTGAAAGGTCTAGACGAAGTGGCCTATGTCCGCTTTGCTTCGGTCTACCGCCAATTCAAAGACATCAACACCTTCATGCAAGAGCTTAACAAGCTCCTGCACGAAAAGTAAGGAGCGATACCCATGGCCTATCCACAAACCCAAGCCTTCCTCTATACCGAGAAAAACGGCTGCGGCGTCCTGCAAGTCCCCGCACTTCAAAACCAGCCCATGCTGCGCCATTGCTTCACCACCCGCATCGGCGGCGTCAGCGAAGCGCCCTTTGCCAGCCTGAATATGGGGCTTCGGCGCAGCGACAGCCGGGAAAATCTCATGGAAAACTACCGCCGGGTCTGCGAGGCGCTACATTTCGATTTCAACAAGCTAACCCTGGTCAACTACAACCATGGAACAGGCGTCGCAATCGCCAAGCAAGCCGATGCAGGCACCGGCGTCCATAAAAGCGACTTCCCTTTTGAATGCGACGGCATCGTCACCAATGTCACCGGTTTGCCCCTAGTCACCCTGCACGCCGATTGTCTCGCGGTCTTCCTCCTAGACCCGGTGAAAAAAGCCATCGGCCTGTGCCATGCGGGCTGGCGCGGCGTGGAAGCCGGGGTCGCAGTGGAAACCCTGCACGCCATGCAAGAAGCATTCGGCAGCCAAGCAACGGATTGTATCGCCGGTGTGGGCGCTGGCATAGGCCCCTGCTGCTTTGAGGTAGACGAAGACATCGCCGCAAAATTCGCCGATGGGTTTGGCGAAGCGGTGATGCTGCGTTCTGGGGCAAAGCCCCATGTAAACCTCCATGCCTGCGTGGCCCAACAATTGGAAAAAGCCGGCCTTTTACCGAACCATATAACCTTAGACAACCATTGCACCTGCTGTGACGAGGCGCTCTTCTACTCTCTTCGCCGCGATCAGGAAACCGGTGCCATGGCAGCCATCATGCAACTGGTCTGATTGGAGCCAACACCAACCAAGCAACAATCTGCCAAATTAGGAGGGCTACCCATTGTCCAGAAAACCCCTGTTTCTGCTCTCTATTCTCTTGCTGCTTCTAACAGGCTGCCACCCCAATAAAACGCCTGCCCCCTCCACTCCTGAGCAAGCTGTTCAAGGGTATCTTACCGCCCTGATCAGCAAAGACTACCGCGGCGCACTACAATTCTACCCCAGCAAACAATTAGAAAAAAACTTCAACCAAACCGCCTACCAGGATCGGATAAAAGCAGAAGGCCCCCTTCCGGACTTTTCAAAAATGGAGTTTTTATTCGCCTATCAAACCGGCTATCTTCCCCTGTCTTTTTTTGCCGACGAGCTGACGCTCAGCCCCGGCACAGAAATAGACGCCCAGTGGTACGAAGAATTTTTTGCCAGCCCCGACATGGACCGAATCAAAACATTGGAAATCCTGCGTATCGACGCTCCCTACAACCAAGCCTCACAATTCGGCCTCCAAACAAAGCAGGCCCACGCATCCACAGCCAACACCTGGGGCGCCCAAGGCTATACCCAGCGCATCGCCCTGAGTAAATTCGAAGGCGAAACCTATATGCTGGGCTTTACCCTAATACAATACGATAACATCTGGTGGGTTATGGACTCAACCTGCTCTCTGGTCAATATGCCCTCCATAGGCGGCTCCACCCAAATCACAGAACAAGACTATCTAAAGTGGACCCAACGTTAACTCCGCCTTTAGCGTACAAGCTGCTAAATCAATCGTCTAAAAAAGATCGGTGGCCGAATCCGGCCCACCGATCTTTCCTTTTTCGTTTCCTATTATCCAAGAATACCGCTGTTACCAAAGCTTCTCAGTTTCTCGTACCGCTCCTCCAACAGCAAGTCAAGCTCCTTCGCCTTCAGCTTCTCCAAAGCATCCACCACATACCGCTTCACCTGTTGCGCCATCCACTCAGGCTGCTCCTGGGCGCCGCCCGCCGGCTCGGCCAAAACATCGTCAATCAGCCCCAAAGCCCGCACTTCCTCCGCAGTCATTTTCATATGCGCCGCGGCCTCCGCCGCCCTTGAAGCATCCTTCCATAAAATGCTCGCAAATCCTTCCGGCGACAAAATCGAATACACCGCATTCTCCAGCATAGCAATCCGATCCGAAACAGCCAGCGCCAAAGCGCCGCCGCTGCCCCCCTCGCCAATCAAAACACATACAACCGGCGTTTTCAGCCGAGAAAGCTCCAGCAAATTGCGCGCAATCGCCTCACCGATGCCCCGCTCCTCCGCGCCCACGCCGCAATAAGCTCCCTGGGTATCCACAATACACACCACCGGCCGGGAAAACTTCTCCGCCTGCTTCATCAAACGCAGGGTCTTGCGATAGCCCTCGGGATGGGCACAGCCAAAGTTACGGTTGGCCTTCTCGCGAACGCTGTCCCCCTTCTCTTGGGCAAGTATGGTCACAACATGCCCGCCAATGCTGCCAATACCGCCGATGATTGCCCGATCATCTCCAAATGCACGGTCCCCATGCATCTCAATGAAATCATCGGTAATCTCCTCAATATAATAAGCTGCGGTCGGCCGCCGAATATCCCGGGCAATCCCGACTTTCTCCCACGCAGCGCTTACTTTCTCGCTCATACCCCCGCCTCCTTCCGGTGCATCGCCAAAATGCGGCCTAAAACGCCTCGCATCTTCTTGCGTTCCACAATACTGTCTATAAAGCCTTTCTCCTGCATAAACTCCGCCTTCTGGAAGTTCAGCGGCAAAACCTGCTTGACAGTCTGCTCAATTACCCGCCGTCCCGCAAAGCCGATCAAAGCCTTTGGCTCCGCCAGTATAATGTCCCCCAAGCTCGCAAAGCTAGCGGTCACACCACCGGTAGTCGGATCCGTCAAAACCACAATATACAACAGCGCCGCCTCATCCATCTTAGCCAACACAGCAGCCGTCTTGCTCATCTGCATCAGCGATACCAGCCCCTCCTGCATCCGCGCACCCCCAGAAGCCGTAAACGCCACCAAAGGCAGCTTGTGCTCCAGGGCATATTCCGCCGCCCGGGCAAATTTCTCACCCACGGCCGCGCCCATACTGCCCATCATAAAGTGGGCATCCATCACGCAAAGCACACACGAATTGCCTGCAATTTCGCATCGCCCGCAAACCATCGCCTCGTTCTCCCCGGCAAACGCCCGGGTAGCACGCAGTTTTTCTTCATACCCAGGGAAATCCAGCGGGTTCTTCCCAATCAGAGCAGCGTCGATTTCCCCAAAGCTCCCCTCGTCCACCGTATAACCGATGCGCTGCCGCACGCCCAGCCGAGCATGATACTGACAGCGCGGGCAAACATTCAGGCTCTCGCTGAGGTCCTCGCTGTAGAGAATCGCGCTGCAGCCCTTGCAACGCTCCCACATCCCCTCCCGCAGTTCCTCATGCGCAGCCGGACGCGACTCCCTGGCGTCGCCAGGCCCAATCGTCACATTGGTTATAGAAACCAGCCGCTTTTTCGCAGAAAAACTATTATTAAATAAGCCCATCGCATTCCTCCATAATACGGCCCACAAGGCCGGTATCCAGCGCCCCCGCCATCACCTCAGGATGGGTCAGCAGGTCGATCTGGAAATCCACATTGGTCTCTACCCCATCAATCATCAGTTCGCTCAAAGCGCTGCGCATTTTCGCCATAGCCTGGTCCCGGTCCTGTCCATGCACAATGAGCTTCGCGATCATAGAGTCATAGTAGGGCGGCACCTCACAGCCCACATACAGCGCAGTATCCACACGCACCCCCGGCCCGCCGGGCAGATGCATCAGCCGTATCGCGCCGCTGGAGGGCAAAAACCCCTTCGACGGATCCTCCGCATTAATACGACACTCAATCGCATGTCCCGACATCTTGATGTCGCTCTGCTTGTATGCAAAAGGCTCCCCCGCCGCAATTTTAATCTGCTCCTTCACAATATCCATACCGGTTATCATTTCGGTAACCGGATGCTCCACCTGAATCCGGGCATTTAGTTCCATAAAATAAAAATTCCCGTCCATATCCATCAAAAACTCAATGGTTCCGGCATTTTTATAGTCCAGCGCCTTTGCTGCCCGCAATGCCGCACGCCCGATTTCTTTACGAAGCTCCGGCCCAATCCCCGGGCTGGGCGCCTCCTCCATCACCTTCTGGTTGCGCCACTGCAACGAACATTCCCGTTCAAATAAATAGACGCCCTTACCAAAGTTATCAAACAAAAGCTGCACTTCAATATGCCGCGCATCATCCATACATTTTTCCAAATAAAGGGTCCCATCCCCAAACGCTGCCAAAGCCTCCGCGCCCGCCGCCTCAAAGGCCGCACGCATCCCCGAGCCGTCTAAAACCTTACGTATCCCGCGCCCGCCGCCGCCGGCCGCCGCCTTAATCATCACCGGATACCCCGTCTTCTCTGCCTCACAGAGCGCCTCCTCCACCGAGGCCAAGGGTTCCAGCGTCCCCGGAATGATCGGCACATCAACCTTATGCATCATGCGCCGGGCAAAGAGCTTGTTCCCGGCCTTTTCCATCGAGGAAGCGTCCGGCCCGATAAAGACCATGCCGCATTTTCGGCACATCTCCACAAACTTCGGATTTTCCGCTAAAAAGCCGTATCCCGGATGGATCGCATCCGCCCCAGTCACAAAAGCAGCGGAAAGAATATTATAAGGATTTAAATAGCTGTCTTTTGCCGCCGCCGGCCCAATGCAAATCGCCTCATCCGCCAACTGAGCATGCAAACTGCTCTCGTCCGGCAGCGAATAAACAGCGACCGACTCAATGCCCATATCCCGGCATGCCCGGATAATACGCACAGCAATTTCGCCCCGGTTGGCCACCAATATCTTTTTTATCATGCTTTTCCTCCCAGCCTGCAAACGCCGGCCTTACAGGCCAGCCGCAATCATAGCGCGGCCTATCGATTCGCAAAAGCGAATAAAATCTCACCCTGACAAGCAAGCTCGCCATCAACCGATGCCTTCCCCTTGCCTTTGCCGCCCAAACCCGACAGCCGGGTGATTTCCACTTCCAGCTTCAAAACGTCTCCCGGCAACACAGGCCTTCGAAACTTCGCATCCTTAATGCCGCCAAAAAGCGCCAACATCCCTGCATACTTCGGCAGCGACAACACAGCAGCTGCCCCAGTCTGAGCAAAGGATTCCACAATCAATACCCCGGGCAGAATTTTCTTTTCGGGGAAATGTCCACGAAATAAATCAAAATTTTCATCAATATGCCACAATGCAATCGCACTTTTCCCAGGCTCCAGCTCTAAAATTTCGTCAATCAGCAAAAATGGATCCCTGTGAGGAATAATTGCCTGAATCTCTTCTTTTCCTATGTTTACCTGCATCTTCTTACCGCTCCTTTGTGCTTGATCCCTAATCTGCCGGCCGATAGTTAAACAACAGCTGTCCAAATTCCACTGCCTCACCGTCGTCAACTGCCCGCCAGGTAATCATGCCGTCCTCCGGCATCTGAATTTCGTTCATCAATTTCATAGCCTCAACAATGCAAACCGCCTCGCCCTTTTTCACCATCTGTCCAGTGGTCACCTCTTGCCCCGGAAGCTCCCGGAATACGCCCACCAGCGGCGAAACCACGCGCCCAACACCGATGCCTGCGTCTCCCTCCGGCGGCTCAATCTGCTCCCCTTGCGCCGTCGGCTGTTGCGGCTCCTCGGACGAGGAACCCGGCGCCTCCAGTATGACCCCTTTGTGGGCGCCTTCGCGTTCTAATCGCAAGCTGAACTGTTCTTCTTTCACTTCAAAAACTTTCCAGCCTGTGTTTTCAACTGCAGCAATCAAATCTAAAACTGATTTTAAATCCATACAAAGTTACCTCTCTTTTATAAAACCCGACCAAACAGCAAGCTTGCATTGTGGCCGCCAAATCCCAAAGAGTTAGACAACGCATAATCCACTGTCATGGCCCGGCCCGCCTTGGGCAAAACGTCCAAATCACAGTCCGGATCAGCCACCTGATAGTTTATGGTAGGCGGTGCAAATCCATCCCGAATCGCCAACACGCAGAAAATTGCCTCCATCGCGCCTGCCGCACCCAACAGATGCCCGGTCATGGATTTTGTAGAGGAGACCGCTACTTTCTTCGCATGTTCCCCCAACGCCTGCTTGATTGCCATCGTCTCAATCTTATCATTATAAAGGGTGGATGTGCCATGAGCGTTAATATAATCCACCTGTTGCGGCAAAACGCCGGCCTCCCCCATCGCCAATTCCATAGCTTTGGCAGGCCCCTTCCCATCAGGGTGCGGCGCAGTCATATGGTAGGCGTCGCCGGTCATCCCATAACCCAACACCTCTCCATACATCTTCGCGCCCCGCTTCTTGGCGTGTTCATATTCCTCCAACACCAGCGCAGCGCCCCCCTCGCCCATCACAAATCCATTACGCTCCGCGTCAAAGGGAATGCTGGCCCGGTCTTTGTCCTTTGCCACAGACAATGCCTGCAGCCCTAAAAAGCCCGCCATACCCAGCCGGGTGATGGCCGCCTCGCTGCCCCCGGTAAGCATCGCGTCGGCATAGCCATGTTTAATTATGCGAAATGCATCGCCGATGCTGTTCGCCCCGGTCGCACAGGCCGTCACCACACAACTGCAAGGGCCCTCCAGCCCATGCAAAATCGCCAAGTTCCCGGCCGCCATATTACTGGTCATCATAGGCACCAACAACGGGCTAACCCGCCCAGGGCCCTTCTCCACCAGCCGCTCCACATTCTCGATAAACGTGCTCATGCCGCCCACGCCGCTGCCAAAATGCACGCCAAAACGCTCCGCGTCAGGGCGCCCGTTCCCAAAGGCCGCGTCATCCATAGCCTCCTTGCCCGCCACACAAGCAAACTGGGAAAAACGATCCATCCGCCGCGCCTCTTTCCTGTCCAGCGCCACGGAAACATCCAAATCCCGCACCTCACCCGCAAGGCTCACCTGCATATCCGATACGTCAATCCCCCGAATCACATCAATCCCATTGACGCCCTTCTTTGCATTTTCCCAGGCAGTTGCTACGTCATTCCCCAACGGGGATACAAGCCCCATGCCCGTTATCACAACTCGCCTCGTCATAGCGCTATTCTCCTTTCACATTGCCATGCCGCCATCCACGCATATCACCTGTCCAGTGATGTACGCAGCTGCGTCGCTGCATAAGAATCCGACAACGGCCGCTACCTCTCGGGTGCTACCCGCCCTTTTCATGGGAATTGCCGCCAGCGCTCCGCGCAATGTCGCTTCCGGCAACGCCTGCGTCATGTCGGTTTCGATAAAGCCCGGCGCAACAGCATTCACACGGACGCCCCGTCCCGCCAGCTCCCGGGCCAAAGATTTGGTCATCCCAATAACCCCTGCCTTAGATGCAGCATAGTTGGCCTGCCCAGCGTTACCCATCACGCCCGAAACAGAAGAAATATTGATAATACATCCCTCCCGCCGCCGCATCATCAGCGGCGCCACATGCCGGCAGCAGTTAAACACACTTTTCAAATTGGTCTCTACCACTTCATCAAATTCTTGTTCTTTCATCCGGGCGATCAACGCATCCCGGGTTATGCCCGCGTTGTTCACCAAAACATCAATCTGTCCAAAGTTTTGAACACAAAAATCTATCAGGGCCTTTGCCTGGGCAAAGTCCCCCACATCTGCGGCAAAAGCCTCCGCCTCGCCGCCGCCAGAGCGAATCTCCTCCACCAAGCAATAGGCCGCGTCCCGGCTGTGAACATAGTTCACCACCACGCGAAATGAAGACCGCGCCAGATAAAGGGCGATCTCCCTGCCTATTCCTCTAGAAGCCCCGGTTACCAAAGCTGTTTTGCTGTCCATCATTTATCCCCCTTGCCGCCGTCCGACAACGTGTCCCGGTTCAAGTCGTCCACACATTGCTCCAACGACTGGGCGTCTGAAACACTATACACCACCGCATTCTTATCAATGCGGCGCACCAGCGCCCCCAGCGTTGTCCCCGGCCCCACTTCCACAAAGGTTGTATAGCCGTCTTTTATCATATTTCGAATGGTCTTGTCAAACAATACAGGGCTATAGGTCTGTCTGGGCAGCCAATCCATAAAGTTCTCTTGCGTATAGATACCGGCGCTTACATTAGCATACAGCGGAAATTGAAAAGGATAAAGAATAAGTTCAGATATATACGCAGCTATTTTATCTGCCGCAGGGCGCATATAGCTACTATGAAACGCTCCACTTACCGCCAATTTGACGCACCTTATCTTATGTTGCTTGCAATAGTCCAACAGTTTTTGCAGCGAAACGCTGTCCCCAGCCACCACAATCTGGCCCGGGCAATTAAAGTTCACAGGCTGCAACAGCCCGCCTTTTGTGTCGATCTCCTCTAAAACCGCCGAAAGTTCCTCTTGGCTTTTCCCCAGCACGGCAGCCATGCCCCCGGGATGCTTCACGCATTGCTCCTGCATCCAGTGCGACCTGCGCTTGACAAGCTGTAAACAGTCCGTCAAAGTCAACCGCCCGTTGGCACAAAGCGCCGCATATTCCCCCAAAGAAAACCCAGCACCGGCAGAAGGAACAAGCCCTTTCTCCCGCAGCGCCGCAAAAGCAGCCAATTCCACAGTCACCACCGCGCTTTGTGCATGCAGCGTCTCGTTTAGGCGTTCCTGCTCTCCAGTAAAACACAGCGCCCGAATCCCAGGGAACACAGCCTCCGCCCCATCAAAAACCTGTCGGGCAGCGCTGCTATGCTCATAGAGCGATGCCCCCATCCCAGTTTTTTGGGTTCCCTGCCCCGGAAACAAAACGGCAAATCCAGCCAACTACGTCCTCCTTCCAAAGCCTGCTACGGCCTGCGCGTCAGTCCTATGCCTGGGCAGCCTTAATATAGTCCACCAAATCCCCCACAGTCTTCAAATCCGGCGACGCCTCAATAGACATGTCAAACGCCTCTTCTATGTCCATAACAATTTCCACCATATCCAGAGAATCCACCTGCAAGCTTTCAAACGTTGTCTCGCCGGTAATCTCCTCCTTGTCAATGTCCATTTTCTCGCTGATGATCTCAATAATTTTTTCCAGTTCCATGCTGATCCTCCTAAATACTGTTTTTTATATTGTGCGCTTTGCTCAGCAAAACGCCCCAATCACCATTTCATCAGGGCACAGCCTGCGGTCAGCCCGCCGCCAAATCCCATAATCGCCAGCCGGTCCCCCCGTTTCAAAAGGCCCGCCCGGTTCATCTCGTCCAGCGCCACCGGAATGCTGGCCGCCGAAGTGTTGCCGACATTTTGAATGTTGATATAAAATTTTTCCAGCGGCACCTTAATCCTGTGGCTGGCGGAATCAATGATCCGCTTGTTGGCCTGATGGGGTAAAAACCAGTCAATTTCCTCCATCTCAATGCCCACAGCCTCACAGGCCTCCCGAATCATGGAAGGAACAATTTGGGTAGCAAATTTATAGACTTCCTGGCCCTTCATTGTAATCACGGCCTTGCGTAAAGCGCCATCTTCCAGCCCTGCATTCACACCCTCACATCCCAGCAAGTTTTCAACATCCGGATACCCGTTCACAAAAATGTGTTCCAGCCCGTCTCCTGCCTCCAACACTGCCGCCCCAGCAGCATCTCCAAACAAAATGCATGTACTTCTATCGTCCCAGTCCGTCAAACGGCTGAGCTTTTCCGCCCCAATTACCAAAACCGGGCCATCCTGCACAAACCCCATCGCCACACGCAGCGCATAGAGAAATCCGCTGCACGCAGCGTTGATATCAAACGACGGACAAAAAGCGCCGATCTCTCGCTGGACGCAACTGGCCAGCGAAGGCACCAATGTCTCTGTGGAGATGGTCGCACAAATAATACAGCGAATGTCCTCTGGGCTTCTGCCCGACTGGCTAAGCGCCTTTCGTGCGGCCTGCACCGACAAATCCACCACGCTCATTTCATGGGCAATATGCCGGGTCTCAATCCCCGTCCTGCTGCGGATCCAATCGTCGCTGGTCTCCACCATTTTCTCCAAATCTGCGTTGGTCAACAAAGGCTCCGGCAAAAAGCTTCCGGTTCCCGTAATGATAAAACTCATATCGTTTCCTCC
>JBMNTQ010000062.1:0-10620 GCA_050945815.1 Christensenellales bacterium | reverse complement strand
CGCAAGAGTCGTCTTGTCAAGCGTGACCGCACCGAGTTTATCGTCGGTAATCTTGACATTGGTCAAAGTCACATTGCCCGTATTCGTCACCGTGTAGGTATAGGTCACGGTGCCGGGCGCAGAGAAGACATCCTTATCTGCCACCTTGGTGATTTCAGCAGCAGGTCCCTGAGTAAATGTTATTGTTTCTTCCGCCTTTGTCTCGGGTATGTTCTGGTCCGCAGTCACAGTGGCTGTGTTCTTTATAGCTGTGCCGGCATTGATATCTGCCTGAGTCACGTCATAAGTCAGAGTTCCCGTTGCGCTCTCGCCGACTGCAAGAGTTGTCTTATCAAGCGTAACCGCGCCGAGTTTATCGTCTTCAACTTCGACATTGGTCAAGGTCACATTGCCCGTGTTCGTAACCGTGTAGGTATAGGTCACGGTCCCGGGCAACGCGAAGTTCTTGGGACTTGCCACCTTTGTTATCGAGGCATTGGGAGTCTGAGTAATTGTTATTGTCTCCTCTGCCTTTGTCACGGGTATGTTCTGGTCCGCAGTCACAGTGGCTGTGTTCTTTATAGCTGTGCCGGCATCTATGTCTGCCTGAGTCACGTCATAAGTCAGAGTTCCCGTTGCGCTCTCGCCGACTGCAAGAGTTGTCTTATCAAGCGTGACCGCGCCGAGTTTGTCGTCATTAACTGCAACACCGGTCAATGTCACATTGCCCGTGTTCGTCACCGTGTAGGTATAGGTCACGGTCCCGGGCGCAGAGAAGTTCTTGGGACTTGCCACCTTGCTGATTGAGGCATTGGGCGTCTGAGTAATCGTTATCGTCTCTTCCGCCTTTGTCTCGGGTATGTTCTGATCTGCGTTCACAGTGGCTGTGTTCTTTATAGCTGTGCCGGCATCTATGTCTGCTTGAGTCACGTCATAAGTCAGAGTTCCCGTTGCACTCTCGTTGGGCGCAAGAGTCGTCTTATCAAGCGTAACCGCGCCGAGTTTGTCGTCATTAACTGCAACACCGGTCAATGTCACATTGCCTGTGTTCTTCATCGTGTAGGTATATGTAACCGTCCCGGGCGCTGTGAAGACCTTGGGACTTGCCACCTTTGTTATCGAGGCGTTGGGCGTCTGAGTAATCGTTATCGTCTCTTCCGCCTTTGTCACAGGTATGTTCTGATCTGCGCTCACAGTGGCTGTGTTCTTTATAGCTGTGCCGGCATCAATGTCTGCCTGCGTCACATCATAAGTCAGAGTTCCCGTTGCGCTCTCGTTGGGCGCAAGAGTCGTCTTATCAAGCGTAACTGCGCCGAGTTTATCGTCGGTAATCTTGACATTGGTCAAAGTCACATTGCCCGTGTTCTTTACTGTGTAAGTATAGGTCACGGTGCCGGGCGCAGAGAAGTTCTTGGGGCTTGCCACCTTGCTGATTGAGGCGTTGGGAGTCTGAGTAATCGTTATTGTCTCTTCCGCCTTTGTCACGGGTATGTTCTGGTCCGCAGTCACAGTGGCTGTGTTCTTTATAGCTGTGCCGGCATCTATGTCTGCCTGAGTCACGTCATAAGTCAGAGTTCCCGTCGTGCTTTCGCCGACTGCAAGAGTCGTCTTGCCCAATGTAACCGCGCCGAGTTTGTCGTCATTAACTGCAACACCGGTCAATGTCACATTGCCCGTGTTCGTCACCGTGTAGGTATAGGTCACGGTCCCGGGCGCAGAGAAGTTCTTGGGACTTGCCACCTTTGTTATCGAGGCATTGGGAGTCTGAGTAATTGTTATTGTTTCTTCCGCCTTTGTCTCGGGTATGCTCGGAGTAGCGGTTACAGCAGCTATGTTCTTTATAGCTGTGCCGGCATCTATGTCTGCCTGCGTCACATCATAAGTCAGCGTTCCCGTTGCGCTCTCGTTGGGCGCAAGAGTCGTCTTATCAAGCGTGACCGCGCCGAGTTTGTCGTCATTAACTGCAACACCGGTCAATGTCACATTGCCTGTGTTCTTCACCGTGTAGGTATATGTAACCGTCCCGGGCGCTGTGAAGACCTTGGGACTTGCCACCTTTGTTATCGTGGCCTTAGGCGTCGGAGCAAAACTCTGCTCATCAGTACCGCTGGCGCTCACGGGGTCGCCGTCAGGGTCTTCGCCCGTTGCCGTCGCCGTATTTGTAAAGCTGCCGGCATCAATGTCTGCCTGTGTCAGCTCATAATAGCCGTTCACGCTCGCCTCTCCGCCCGGAGCAAGACTCGCTATGTTATGTGTCTCGATTACCACGGATGTATTCGCGTCAGTTATTGCAATATTGCTAATAGGCACGTTGCCCGTGTTCTTTACTGTGAACTCATAGGTAATACGGTCGCCGGCGTTCACCATTTCGTCGCCGTTATAATCAACATACGTGCCTTCCTTCGTCAGGCTCAGCTTGGGATCCGGCGTTAAATTGAAGAACTCCGTATCTCCTTCATATACCACAGCGACATTCAGTACGCCGTCGTGCACACCGTTGTCGGTGACGGTGAGATAGGCCTTAAGCACTGTCGTGTCATAGACCATACCGGGTTCCGGACTCTCCGGTATTACTTCACGAATGAGACCTGTTGGGGTGTAGAATAAAGCCAAGGCAGATACAGGGATTGGATTGAATCTCACTAAGCCCACAGGATCTTCAGGATTTTCGCCATTAGCGACTGTTTCGATGACATGCTCAGTCGTTCCGCTTCCGAAAGTTTGAACTATCTCAAATTTAAAGTCGCCCCTTTGCAACTCACGTCCTGAGAGCACCTTGGTCACCAGAGGAGGATTATAGGTAGTTGAAGCCATATAAAAGTTGTGCACATCGGTGCCTACTTCAAGCTTATCGAAATGCGGCGGCTTATAATCGACGCCAGCTGCGTTCACTTCCTTAACAAAGAAGTAATAGGGCTCGCCTGCAGGAGATTTTTTGTGTACATTATCCCAGCTGAAACTTGCAATGTATGTTGCCAGGTTATCCGGGTCATCTGTCATGGGCGTATCGCTGCCAATACGTATTGTGCTTATATCTGGCACCTTTTCCATACCGACACCGTTCACATTGGTGCTGCGCCACAGCTGCATCCATACATCTGGCACGGTGTTTTTGTGGACGTGAACCCATCTCTTCGTGCCTTCAACCGTTCCCGTAGGCTGGACATAGGTATTGGTGACGGAAGTGCCTGCAAGACCGTAGTCGGTTTCGTACACGTTGCTGTAGCTTCGTGTATAGCCTGCTACCTCGTTTTCTTTAAAGTAATAGGTATAGGCGTTGCCGTCGATATCGGTCTTGTCCACTCCGGCCCAAGTATAAGTAAACTGATCTGCTATAGGACCTTCAGGGTTTACGCTATAAGTCGCCGCAACGGGCTGGAGACTGCCGCCCTCAATCTTGCGGTGCAGGGTCAGGGGCACCGCGACATGGTCACTGCCAGGGCCGTTTACCCAGTTTTTTACAGCCGTAACATCAATTGTCGGCGGTGTATAGGTGTTGTAGGCAGTGGCGCCGCTGGGCGCATATTCCGTGCCGCCGACTGTGGCGGAAGCGCTGTAGCTCAGCGCGTAACCTTCAGGCAGGGCCGCAGCATCTTCGGTAAAGTAGAACTGATAAGGAACACCGTTAATGTCTGTGCGCTGCAGGTCGCTCCAGGTATAGGTGAAGGTATCCGCAGGGCCGTGCTCCGGACTAATAACAGGATTAGCTCCTGTCACTTTTTCCATGGTTGCACCATTGTCAGCTGAACGCCACAAAGTCAGGGTAACAGGTTCATGTTCACTGGCTTTGCCGTTTACCCACTGTTTGGTCGCAGTGGCGCTGCCGTCTGTGGGAGGAACATAGCTGTTTGTAACCGTTGTGTTGTTCTGAGCGTACTGCTTGCCGCCTATTGTAATGGGGTTGCTGTAAGTGCGGGTGTAGTTGGTGGGAACTGTATCCTCAGTAAAGAAATAGGTGTAAGGATTGCCGTTAAAGTCGGTGGATTCCAGATTTGACCAGGTATATTCAAAGGAATTTGACGTGCCACTTGCCGGATTCACCCCCGGGAGTTTACCTGTGACCTCTTGTATGTTGCCGCTTTCGGTTTTGCGCCACAGCGTTAGCTGCACACAAGTGTGGTCGGCTTCGGGACCGTTTACCCACTGCTTTGTGGCAGTTAAGCTGGCCGTCATGGGTATATCATAGGTGTTGGTTATGGTGCTTTCCGGCAGTGCGTATACTATTCCGCCCAGAGTGTAGGGGTTGCTGAATGTCGTCGTGTAGCCCGTGACCTTATCTTCGGTAAAGCCATAGAGAAGTATATTTCCATCGCCATCCGTACTGGGAAGATTGCTGTAAGTAATGGTGAAAGAATCGGAAGGACCTAAAGCTGGATTTGGACTGATAGTCGGCGTGTATTGGCTCGTGATATCCAATACATTGTCGTTCATAAATCTGCGCCACAGCCTTATCGTGGGCAGGGTGTGGTCGTCGTTCGGTCCGCCGCTCCACTCCTTGGTGACACTTACAGTGCGCTCGGGAATTACATACTGGTTGTGCACCGTGTTGTTGTCGGGATAGCTCGCAGTGTAGTTGGTGACGGCTTCTTCCCGCACCCTATACTCATAGACTTCGCGATTAACCCAATCTTGATAGCGGTCCAAGCCCGTCCATGTATGTGAGGTTTCAGCTGCGAGGAGCGCATAATCCGTGCCGAAAACTCTTTCCCATTCACCTATGGGGGTGCCGGTGCCGGGGACATACCCTTCCTGAAGCGGTCTGCGTTCCAAGTAGAGCGTCACTGATTCGGGCCGGTTGTTGATACCGCCATCCCATGTCTTTGTGGCAGTGAATTCGATTTTCTCGGATACGTTGGTGACATATAGACTGGCCGAGGCGACAGCATCGTGATAGTAGCCGCTGGGAATCACCGTTTCCTCTACCTCGTACTCATATATCACTTCATGCCCGCCAATATTGCCTTGCTGGGGCATTCCCGTCCAGGTGTACTGCCACGGAGCCGCACTGAGTACAGCGGGCTCGCCCCAAGCTATTCTGTGGCCGGTAACGGGTGCTCCGCCCTCTGCATATACAGCAGTTTGATAAAGCTGCAGGGTGAGAGAGGTCCCCGGTCCCGGATCTCCACGCCAAATCTTGGTTGCGGTGAGGGAATCGTAGCTTAGGGTATTTGTTATAACACTTGCGCCTGCGCCGTCTTGCACTGTCATTATGTAGTTGACAGGTATGGCCAGCTCGCGAACTGTATAAACGTGCTCGGTACCGTCGGCCTTATATTTAGGCAGACCGTTCCAAGTGTGTTCAAAGTCGGGATTGCTTACCGGCCACGGATTCACATGGATATACTGAAGGTAGGCAGCCCCGTCTTGATAAAGCTGCAAATCTATCTCAGGCCAGTCGGCATCTGCCGGATCTTTTAAATTATCCGGGTCTGCCCAGAGTTTTGTGACCTTAAAGCTTGTGCTCTGATAGGTGTTGGTTACCGTTGTGCTCTCGCCGTCCGGGTTGTGGACATGCTCCGCCGCATAGCTTGCGGGCGGGGTGGGTTCAACCGCCCTATAGCTCAGGTTCTCTCCTTGAGTATTCTGTTTGGGCAGATTGTACCATGTGTAGCTCGTTGTCAGCTCGCCATCCGGAGTTGAAAGGATTACAGGGGCGCCGCTGTTCACATAGCCGCCGCCGTTTGTGCTCACCTGAAGCTGAATTTGAATGGTAGGTTTAATCGTGGGCAGATAATCTCCCGCCCAAACCTTGGTGACGGTGAAATCTATATAATCATACTTGTTTTCGACAAAAAGACCGTTTTCAGTCTTTGTGAAGCTGGGCGGGGTATAGTCGTTGCCGTCGGCATCCGTCTCTTTTACATAATATTGATAGGTGTAGCCGTTGCCGTTGGTTTTAAGCTGGCCTTCCCAAGTTACGCTGCCGCCTGTCGCTGCGTCGGGTACCAGCTGGGTACCGATCACGGTCTCGCTGGTATCGGCGTTGATTCGGTAGAGCGTGAACCAGATAGCGGGCCTGGCAATACCCGGCACAGGGAAGTCCCACTCCTTCGAAGCGGTGATGGGGATGAGCTCCTCCCAATGGGCATAGAGCACGTTGCTGTCGGGATCTGTGTTGTCCACAATCACAGTCTGTCCGGGTTTATAGGAAATTCCGTTACCGTTGGCCCGGCTGTTCCAGCCGATAAACTGGTATCCGTCCCTTGTATAGCCAGGGTTTTCAATAATTGTGTGACTTGTGTTGTTTGCAAAAGTGAATACCTGATCGCTTCCCACGCCTTCGTTCGGCTTGTAGGTAAGGGTAGCATGAAGTTTCGGCCCGAAAGCGGCTACCAGGGTTTTGTTCCCGTCGATGAAGATTCTCTCGTTGGCAACATAAATCTTGCCGCTGGCGTCGCCCTCAAGGGTCCAGCCGAGGAAGACCTGGCTGCCGCTGTCGGGCGGCGTTATGGCGCCCGGCTGAACGTCGGCATATGCACCCTGGGCATAGCTTTTGTTGTCAACAACAGTTCCGGTGCCGCCGCCAGGATTATAAGTCACGGTATATCTCTCGGTGCTGACATAGTAGGGGTAGAGTTCAATGTCCTGCGTCAGCAGAGTGTTGAAGTTATAGCTTATATAATCGCCGTTAACTTTGGTTGACCAGCCTATCCACTCGCGGTTTGCCGGCATTGTGATGAAGTTATTGGGGTCTCCCGCCCAGACAACATTTCCGTTTGAGTCCTTCACAGTGGGCAAAATCGAGGGATCGAGAGGCTCGTTATAGACGAGCGGGAATGTAACGGTGGTAGAGCCGCTTTCCATAGACAGGTGTATGATGGCGTCCAAAACCGGCGGCGACCACTTGGCATAAATCATCAAGTCGTTAAACGGCATGGTTTCCGTTATAAAATTAAAAGGCTCGGTGAATGCTGTATCTTTATACCAGCCCTGGAAGACAAATTCCGTCGGCATGCCGGCGGGCCTGGGGGGAGTGTAGTTATAAAAGGAGCTTAAGCTGCCTTCATATAAAATACTTTCTGTCCTCGAGGTGGCGTTGTAGTTATAAAAAGCCAAGTTGTAGGAGTTGCGCTTATGACGAACTTCCAACAAATTGTTATAGCTTGCGGAAGTGCCTGCACTGCGCCATATGCCGTAATCCGCTCTATACTGATAGACCGTAAAGCCGGGGTACTTGTCGCTGAAATAGAAAGTACCGCTGCTTGTTCTAATAGTGTTTGCCTCTGTCCAAGTGCCGTCCAGCTCCTCCTTGTAGTGGATAATCCGGGCAGTGCCTTGCTGAGTTCTGGCATAAAGCTCTATTTGTGTTTGGTAGTTTGGACCATATGCCGAAAGAGTGTCAAAAATAAAAGCATCTAAGAAAGTTAGGGTGTTGGTGTTGCTGCTATTAGTCCATCGGTTCTCTTCCGGCCAAAAATATCCGTTTTGGGCGAGAGTTTGGCTGTAGAGGCCGGTCATAGTCTGCGAATTATACCAGCTTCCGCTTTGCAATTTATAAAACTTAATCGTCAGCAGGTTCCTGTCGTAGTAAATGTTCAGGACAGTACTGCCGTCACCCTTTATGACTACGGGCACGGATTTGCCGGAATTGTAGTGGAAACCGGTATAATTTCTGCTTCCATCCGCAGGTGTGGGAGATACCGTGCTTTCAGTTGTGCCGTAGCGAACGACAGATTCTGCAAAATCATAGGTTTTGGCGGCGTCGGCAGCGTTTTTATTGTCATTGACGGATTGCTTCCAGAAAATGACCGTGTACGGCGTATTTGTGTTTTTCGCCCAGACAGCATAGAGGGTTATGCTGTTATTTATTGTATTGCCGAAGCTATAAGCCGCTCCTCCTTCAGTCAGCGACCAGTGGCTGAAGGTATAGCCCGGGCGGGTCGGCGCCGCCGGCTCTTGTGTTACACCAGTCGGCGGCACAAACTGGGGCTCGATATAGGTTGCCTGCGCGCCCGATATGAAGTAGACATAGTTGCCCTCTTCAATTTTGGGCCAAAGCTGCTGATCGCTTGTGCCGATGGTGAAATTTTCGCCCACGGGGCTGCCCGTCAGGTTTTGGTTTGTGTACCAGCCGGTGACGGCGTGCGTGGAGCCGATAGGCAGCTTTACGTCTCCAGTAGTAACCTGATCTCCCGTTGCTCCCGACTTGGTCCTGAAAACATTGCCTCCCGTGGCGCCTGCGCTGTCCATAAAGAAGACATAGTAAATTTGCTCAAAGCGCGCCGTTGCCGTAATTGCCTCCGTCTGTGTGACAGTTATCGGATTCGTCGGGCCGAACATAAGCTGCTCGCTTTCGACAAACCAGCCGGCAAAACGATGACCTTCTTTCTCCGGCGCCTGCGGCTCGGTAAGATATTCGCCGTCTTTGACGATTTGCGTGTCGACCGTTACGCCGTCCGCCTCGAATGTGTAGGTGTGGGTATTTACCGGCGGATTGACTATGCTCTTAATGCCGAAGCCGTCAGAGTAGTCTGTGGTGATAAGCCCTGCCAGCACATCGATTGGCACTATGCTGAAAAGCATTATAAATGTGAGCGTCAGAGCTATTATTTTTCGAAGCTTAATTTTCATTACTATATCCTCCAGAGGTAAACAGCTTCTGCAGAAGCAATTCCAAAGTTCTTAAAACAGCAAAAACAGCCGGACTCTCGTCCGGCCGGGTATTATTCGGCCTCAATGATATCCACCGCCACCCTGAACAGCCACTCAAGGTTTTGCAGGTCTATTATAAATGTATATGAGTCGCCTGTGACGTCCAAGTCGCGCCATTCTTCCTGAGCGCTGTATTTCACCTGCCAGCGAATCACGAAGTTAAGCCCTTCATAGCCCAAAAGCTCGGCATGAATGGTAATCTCATCGCCGATCTCGGGCGCCTCTTTCTCGCCCCATGTGGCATAGAAGCTGATTTTCCTATCGGGGTTTGTGGCGTCGATCTCCTCTTTCAGAAGAATGCGGCGCTCTTCTTCCGTAAGCTCTTCAAGCTCGGGCTCTTCATTCAAAGACTTTCCGGCGGCCGGTTTTTCGTCCACAGGCTCTTCTGCCGCAGCGTCCTCGCTCTCGCTTTCTTCCGCTTCAGACTGCTCTGCCGCTTCCTCTGCTGCGGCCTCTTCGTCAGCAGGCTCCTCAGCCTCCGCTTCTTCGACCGAAGGCCCCTCTGCGGCGGGCTCTTCCGCCGCTCCCTGAGTTTCTCCCTCTTCCGAATCCGGCTCCTCCGCCTGCTCGGGCTCATAGCGCGGCATCAGATAAAGCGGCCCGGTGACCGGAGAATCGAACATATAGGCCTGTCCGGAATCTCCTTCAAGGGAGGCATCCACCAGATACCAGTGCATAAATCTCATCCCCTCAATTTCGGGGGCTTTGATGAGTGGTGTAAGGGTAGCGCCCTCGGCAACTTCGGTGCTGGCAAGGAGCTTTCCTTCCGGGAAAAAGAAACAGCAGACATGTGTTGCGGCCGGCTGCGCCTCGGCTTGCAACACGTCTCCCGCTGCTATAAGGGCAAAAATGCCTATGAATATTAAAGCAGCTAAAAGCACAGACTTCGTTTTGTTTTTCATGGATATCCTCCCATTTCGTTCGAGTATGAAGAACTTCCGCTCAAAATAAGCTTGGAGCGAATTTTTATTAATTATATATATTATTAGACCTGAAAGCTCAGATGTATCAAATTTAACTCTCTTAACACATCATAAAACTTACCGGCTCGTCGAGTGCTGGGCAAAAAAACAAGGTATTCCCTTTTGACACACGCGAGCTCTTGAATTATAGCCCTTTCCAGAAGATTATGTCAATTAAAAAAGGGGAAAATAAAACTACAAATCGTTAAAATACAGATTTAAATATATGCAATTATGTCACATTCGGTTACAGCCGCAATTTTTATTCACGTATTCATGCATATCTCTGCCTATTGTTAAAAGATTCACATTTCTGCGGCTTGCCGCAGGCGTATGTTTTGCCCCTTCCCTTGGCTCCCTTGTGTAAAGGAAGCTGTCGAAAACCGATAGGTTTTTGACTGAGAGATTGTCTTGCGTAGTTTCTTTCTTCCCCTTCGACAAGGAGAAAGTGCCGACAAGGCCGGCGGATGTGGATTTTTGCGCTCCGTAAGGTTAAAAACCCTTAAAAAGACATAATTTTGGGGGTTGTATTTTACTACAACCCCCGAGCTATTGTCAAGATTATTTGCTTACTTTTTGGGATGAATTTTCCGAATGCCTCCCATATAGGGAGCCAAAACAGCCGGAATGTCCACACTGCCGTCGGCGCAGAGATTGTTTTCCAAGAAGGCTATGAGCATTCTGGGCGGGGCCACAACAGTGTTGTTCAGCGTATGCGCAAAGACGGTCTGTCTCTCCTCGTCCTTATATCTTATGCCCAGTCTGCGGGCCTGCGCATCTCCGAGGTTGGAACAGGAGCAGACCTCGAAATACTTTTCCTGCCTCGGGCTCCAGGCCTCGACGTCGCAGGAGCGCACCTTAAGGTCGGCCAGGTCTCCCGAACAGCACTCGAGCGTGCGTACGGGGATGTCGAGATTTCTGAAAAGCTCAACGGAATACTGCCACATCTTCTCATACCAGCCGCAGCTCTCCTCGGGCTTGCAGATGACTATCATCTCCTGCTTTTCGAACTGATGTATCCTGTAGA
>JBMNTQ010000061.1:0-10838 GCA_050945815.1 Christensenellales bacterium | reverse complement strand
GCATTTTCTTGGTATTGGTAGTTTTATGTGTGATGGTAACGGTTTTGAGTGATAAATTTTTTACGGCCAGCAATTTGCTGAATGTAGCGAGGCAGACGTCCATTAACGGCATATTGGCAATCGGTATATCTTTCGTTATTATGACTGGAGGCATAGACCTCTCTGTAGGCTCGATCCTTGCGTTTACGGCAGCGGTAACCTGTACGTTTATCGTGGATGGGATGAATCCGGTGCTTGCAACGTTGATAGGCCTTATAATTGGCATCGCGATTGGCTTGTTTTCGGGCATATTTGTGGCAAAGCTAAGAATTGCACCTTTTATTGCCACGCTAGCTACTATGACGATATTCCGTGGCCTCACCCTTGTATATACTGGCGGAATGCCGGTTACAGGGCTGGATTCCGGATTCTTGCTCATTGGCGCCGGCTACTTAGGGCCTATTCCACTGCCCGTCATCATCATGGTCGTTGTACTGGCGCTGGCGTGGTTTGTGCAGCGTAAGACCAAGTTTGGCAGGTATGTTTACGCGATAGGTGGAAATGAATCTGCAGCCAAGCTCAGCGGGATACAGGTGGATAGAGTAAAGATAGCGGTATACGGCATAAGCGGGTTTCTGTGTGTGATTAGCGGCTTGATTACAGCAACACGCATCGATTCAGCGCAGCCGCTTGCAGGAGACGGTGCGGAGCTTGATGCAATCGCGGCCGTTGTTATTGGAGGCGTCAGCCTTGACGGCGGAAAGGGCAGCGTGATTGGTGTGGTGGTAGGCGCGCTTATCATCGGTGTGATCAACAATGCACTTAATTTGCTAGACGTGTCTCCCTACTATCAGAAGACGGTAAAGGGGCTGGTAATACTCTTGGCAGTTGTAATTGACAGGCTTTCACAAAGACGTGCGGAAGTGGCAAAATAGCAGGCGAACAGGACGGAGACTCATCATGAGGATGAGGACGATGAAAGTGAGGTATTGTTTAATGAAAAAGTTGTTGGTCACTGTACTGATACTGTTGATGGTGCTCGTGCCTTTCACAGGATGTGCGGGCGGGGGTGAGGAAGTGGGCCAGGATCCATCGAATTCAATGGGTGCGCCGGTTTCGAATGAGAGCGAATCAGAAAACGCGGGAGAGACACGTGGCACATTCGGGTATATCTTCTCGTCTCTAAACAACCCTATCTTTGTCCATATGAAAAATGTAATGGAAGATGAATGCAAGACGTTGGACATCAATATGGTCTACCTTGATTCACAGGATGACGTAGCCACGGAACTTTCCAATATGGAAGATATGATATCCCGTGAAGTGGACGCGATTGGCATAACCTGCTGTGATGCGGAAGGATCGGTTGCCGCACTAAAGTTGGCAAACAAGGCGAACATTCCGATTATCACCGTTGACCGATTCATGGAAGGCGCGGATATTACGGCACAGCTTGCTACTGATAATGTCAAAGGCGGAATTTGCGCAGGGGAAAATGCCGTTGAGGGATTGGGGCAAAAGGGAAATGTGGTGATCCTTCGGGGATTGTTTGGTTTAAGCTTGGAAGGCGAACGCTATAATGGCTTTATGGAAGTAATCAATCAATACCCTGATATTGAAATCGTGGCTGAGCAGGCAGGTGATTTTGAGAGGGAAAAGGGTTTTACGGCCATGGAAAATATATTGCAGGCAAAGGATGAAATAGACTTGGTTTATGCGCTCAACGATGAGATGGCGATCGGTGCGTGCAAGGCGATTGAGGCAGCAGGAAGACAGAAGGAAGGCATTAAGGTGATAGGCTACGACGGTTCGCCCGATGGGATGGAATATGTCAATAACGGGCAGATGTGGGGCCTTGTGTTCCAGCAGTTTGACGTCATAGGAAGGGGTGCTGTTCAGACGGTGTCCAATCTGTTGGACGGCAAAGAAGTGGAGAAGATTCAAGCATACGACGTTGTGTTCTGCACGAAAGAGAATTATGACGAGCTCAAGTTCTGATGGGCGGAAGGGCCGTTTGATGCAACGTAGAGATAACTGACGTGAGACGTTGACCTTGGGCATAGTGAAGCGGGAATTTGCTATTAGATAGTGCGTCTTTTTGAGGAAGCCAATAGAAAAGAGAGGTTTTCCGTAGGACACGGCCACTTTGTATGCAGTAGGTCTTTTTGGATATCCGAAAACACTAGCGTGTTGATAAATCCGACTATGTGAACACATAGCCGGATTTATCGTTGCTTTATTATATTTGGGGTATGCGTTTGGCTAAATAAAGGAGGAAGGATAGAACCTTTTTTTGCCAGCCTGAAACGGCAAAACTTAAAGGAACGCTTCAATTCTGACTTCCAGATCCTCGTGTGGCCTGTGAAAGAAAGGCTGTAACAAGAGTGACCCAAGTGGTAAGACGGGGCGCGGATACAATCGTTCTGGCCTCCTGCATTACCAAGGGAAATCCGATTGGTTTCCTTTGCTTGCATATGCACAAAATGCTGGATTCCGCCACCATAAGCTGCATAGTTTCATCAGAGACTGTTGCATTTTGGGCAGAATCGGATATACTATTAGTAGTGGAAGATACTGCATTCCCTTCGGTTTCGGACGTATGAGCGGGGGTTATTGCATCGCTCTTGGATGAGGCAGTCTTCCACATTGTTTTTGGCCTTAACGCCTTATCCCTGGCCGAAACAGATTCAACATAAAAAATGAAAGCAGCCATTGCTAAAAGGCTGGGGGAATCGATCCAGATCATTGATTACATCCATTAAATTTGAGCCGACAGCAACCCTTGTCTGCTTTATGATTGTTTTCTTTTGTTCTTTCTCGAAGCCTATTCCCTTGTCGATTTGTGCCCAGACTAGAACAGGCTTGGCTAGTCTAGAAGAGTAACGCTTCCTTACATTCTTTTAATTGCATCCATTGCCAAAGCGGAACGTTCACACTCATCCGCCGACAACGTGATTTGGTAGCATAGGGGGCTGCCCTTCATTTTCTCCGCCGCATAACTCAGCCCGTTGGTGCGTTCGTCCAGCAAAGGGTGGTCAATTTGGTTGGGGTCGCCGAGAAGAATCACTTTTGTACCGACCCCGGCTCGGGTCATGATACCTTTTGCTTGTTTAGGCGTTAGATTCTGCGCTTCATCGATGATGAGATAGGTTTTGGAAACCGAGCGGCCTCGTATAAAATTGAGAGCCTAGGCGCTGATAATGCCCCGGCTGAATAGTTCTTCCACCTTTCCGGAAAGGCTGCGCTCGTCTGTAAATCGCTCTTTTTCGTTCTGGTCAACCAGCAACTCTAAATTGTCGATTGCCGGGCGAAGCAAGGGCGCAATCTTCTCGGATTCGTTACCTGGCAAAAAACCGATATTGTCATCGAACTGGACATTTGGGCGGCAAACAAGTATTTTTCTGTATTCCGGTTCCTCCAGCTCCATGACGGCGTTTAGCCCCACTGCCAAGGCATAAAATGTTTTTGCTGTCCCTGCCATTCCTTTCACAATGACCAAAGGAGCTCTGCCTGCATCCGTCATCAAGGCCTCCTGCAAAAAATGCTGCCCCACATTTCGCGGTATGACACCATAAGGTTTTTTCCTCCTATACACCAGCGGGACGATATTTTTCCCATCAAACCGTCCTAACTGAGTTTTGCGGTCGGACTGATCGGCCCTCAGAATGACAAACTGATTGGGTACGAGTTCAACCGAGCTTTTCTGTCCTTCTTTGTCTATCAGATACAGATCATCCGGGGAGACACTCTTTTTCTTAAAATCCTGGAACTTTTTTTCTGAAACATACGCCGCGCAGCGCCCGGTATATTGTTTGTCGCTGATGGGAGCCTGTTCTGTTGTAAAATCCTCCGCTTCTACCCCCATCATTTGGGCTTTAATCCGCACAAGAATGTCTTTTGTTACCAGAATAACCGGCGTTTGTTTTTCTTTTAACCATTGGCAGACTTTTAAGATGCGGTTGTCGCTTTTATGATCAGGAAAGCCTTCCGGAAGCTTTGCGTCAACACAATTGACTTCTAGGCGCAGAGTCCCGTTGTTGGGCAGAGACACCCCTTCAAGCAGATTGCCTCTGGTTCGAAGCGATTCTAGATAGCGAATCGCTTGCCGTGCATTGGCTCCTCTTTCTCCGTCGCTGGTCTTGAGTGCATCGAGTTCTTCCAGAACCGCGATGGGCAAAACGATAGGATTATCCTCAAAGGATTGCAGTGCATATGGGGCTTGAATTAAGATGTTTGTATCCAAGACATAGGTTTTTTGCATAATCATGTTTCCTTTCCTGAATCAGTTCAAGTGAGATGGATTGTAGTAAAAAACGGCCCCAAGCGAACAGAGCGCGTACCTACGCATACTGTCCCATTGGAAGCCGCATGGTATGAATGTTCCTGTTTTCAACTATCTGCTTGATAGAGGGAGGCCTAAACCAAGCTGCGGGCACAACTACATTCACGTACGCACCCCTAATCGAGCCTTGTTACGGAGATGATATCGAATAATCAGAACCTTTGAAGGTCGGCGGCTCACTTTGTTAAGAGAAGCCATATAGGCTCGCGCATTGGGACAGCTAACCCAAGCAAGGCCCCGACTATGGATATGTTCTCCCAACCAATGGAATTCAAGCTGGTAGACACTGATAATTAACACAATCCATTTTTGAAGTCATATTCATTTTAATCCTTGTATGTAAAGGCTGTATCGTATTTGTGTAAAGTTGTGAATAGATTTGCCAAGATAGAAAATTGCAGGTGTCGTTTTATCCCCTTTTATCGGAGATAGCCCGTAGGAAGGAGGGTGGTTGCTTATGTAAAAAAGGACATCGCCCAAAGCGTCAAACACGAGTGAGTTTGATAATTTAGACCAAGAGATAAGACAGACTAATTTTTTTATTCACATACTTGTTCAGCACCTCACCGCCTCGCATACTCATTCAGCGCTGCCGCCGATTCTTCTTGCTTGAATGTACGCACATGCGTGTGTGCAGCTAGGATTTTAGCGTTCAGCATTTTTCTCTTGTAGCAGGAAGCCGATAGCTGTGAAATGGAATCGACTTGCTTTTATTTATATGATATTATTTTTACAGGAATGTCAGCTAACGCACGGTTTTTTCAGGAATCGGCAGGATTTGCCAGATGTTTTTTAACAGGCTATTTAAGATAGGGGCGGGCAAATATGCAGGATGGATTGGGATTGTACGGAGGGAAGAGACAGGAAGCGGACCGCAGGCAGAGCGGAGGGTTGTTTTACAGCAAGTCGATATAGTATAAGATGGATACACAAGAGCAAAGAGGAATAGAACGATTGAAAGCTGCTGCTGTAAGTCCCTTGGGGAATTTGGGGAGTTGTGTACAATCCAAAGGTGGAAAAGGATAGACAGACAGTTACTTGCTGATTGCTTATAAAAGGGCAATAGGACGAGCTGGCGTAGGCTAGAACGCTTGGTAAGGTTTGACTACTTAAAGAAGAGGCTTATAGATGGCTGACGGTTGAAGGCAGCTGGAGCAAGCTAGGCAGCTGTTGGTTTTTGAAATTCGATGTGAGGAGGCGCGACAATGTACTATACGACAACCTGCCCGTCGCCGATTGGGCTGATTACCTTGGCATGTGACAGGGACGGAGGCAGCCTTGTGGGCTTGTGGATAGAGGGGCAAAAATATCACCCAGACAGGACTTCTATCACCCTGGCCGAGCGGGATGATTTGCCGATTTTCGATGCTGCGAGAGAATGGCTGGAGCGGTATTTTTCCGGTGAAAGGCCGAAGGCCCTTGAATTGCCGCTGGCTCCTGTGGGCAGCGCGTTTCGCCGTGGGGTATGGGATATTTTATGTGAGATACCGTATGGTGAGGTTGTTACTTATGGCGATATTGCGAGGAAAATGGCGGAAAAGTTGAATAAGCAGAGCATGTCCGGCCAGGCGGTAGGCGGGGCAGTTGGGCATAATCCTATATCTATCATCATTCCGTGCCATCGGGTGGTGGGCGCCAGCGGCAGCCTGACGGGCTATTCGGCGGGTATTTCCGTAAAAACCAAGCTGTTGGAGTTGGAGGGCGTTGATATGTCCCGGCTGTTTGTACCTGCTAAAGGTACGGCCCTTTGATGGTTGCGGGACGTGGCGGAGGATTTGCGTACGGTAAACATTGGGAGGAAGCAAAAACGGCATATTCTATAGCGGCATGGCAAAGGGACAGGCGTTTTGCAACGTAAGTTGAGTTTGCAGAGGAAAGACTGAGGACGCCAGTGCTGCGGGTTGTTATGGATGGTTCGCGGTATGGCGGTAAGGATAGAGGGGATAAAAAGGAACGGGGGAACGTTTTGCCCGTTCCTTTTCTGCTGGAAAGCCGCTGGTTGTGGTGCGGATTTTGTTTGCCTGCTTTTTGTTGGGTGCAGCCGTTAGGGCTTTTCGCCCGAGAGCACGCCTTGGGCATGTAAGATGCGCAGCATATCGGAGGCCCTGTTTGCGTAGGTATGCTGGGATACGGCTTGTTGTCCTTGGGTGCTGATGCGCTGCCGCTGCTCGGGGTTTTCGAGGTAATGGGTTATTTGTTCGAGGGTTTGTTCCGGGGAGGAAACTGCAACGAGGTCGTGCCCGGAAACGAACAACCGTTGTATTTCGGGAGTGTTGGAGGTGATTAAAAAGCCGCCGGCACCCAGAATTTCGTAGGTTCGCTGGCTTAGTTGCAGAAGCTGGTTTTGCAGCCCCAAAACAATGGACGCCCCATTATAGACCTGATTGGATTGGGGATAGTCGATATAGCCGTGCAGCCATTCTGTGGGAATGGAGCACCCAAGGATAGATTGCATAGATCCCCAGCCTCGGCCCCAAAAATCAATGCGGATTCCTTTGGAAACAAGGGGAGCGATGAGGGTTTTAAGGGATTGGATGCGGTAATGGTGGGGATAGCGCTGGAGAATATGGGGATAGGCATTGGCGACAACGGCGATGTCGCACTGGTAGGCTGAGTCGGGGGTTGTTTTGAAGTGGACGCCGGGATGGTAGCCGAAATCCATATGGGCTGAGGGGATATTCAGCGAATGGTAAAAGTCTACCATCGAAGTACAGATGGTAAACACAAAATCGGGCTTTAATTTATGGAGATAGGGCAGGGTGAAGCTTAGGGTGTGGGTTGGGTCTTCTGTAGCCCAGTAAACCAAGGGCCGTTTGGCTAAGTGGGTGTGTTTGTGCAGCCACTCGGCTTTCTCATGAGTGGTTTCAAGGCTCCAGCCCAGAGAGAAGACCAAATCCGGCTGGAATTCTGCGAGGAGTTTGGGGATGTTTTCTTCAGTTAGGGGTCCGGAAACTTTTACCTGACAGCCGATGGTACGAAAGCCATTGGGCAGTCCGTTGACCAGCATAGGATGGCTTTCCATAAACAGAATACGCATGATGCACCTCGTTTTGTAATAGTATGGGCGTTGTATCATTTTATTAGCTTGCGGGGGATTGTGTGCGGATGGGCGTTTTAAGGGGAGGCTGGAACAAGCTACATGACGGGGAAAGGCTCCGCACATAATGTGCGGAGCCTTTCTGGTTGGAAGATTTTATTTCTGGCGGCTTGTTTGCGGCCCGAGGTTGCTTCATTACGCAACAGGGGGGAGAAGCTTACTGGACGTCTGCTTCCGAGACAGCCTTGGGGTAGACGCGCGGCTGTTCGTCTTGGCCGTACAGGGGCGTCCAGACTTGGGCGAAAAACGGGTCGCGCCGGGCGCGTTCGTGGTAGTTCCAGCTTTCCCGCTCGCACCGGTCGCACCAGTGGCCGCCCTCCAGCACGAGGCGGGGGCTGGCAGAAAATTCATGGCCGAAGGCGCAACGAAAGCGGAGCTGTTTATTCCAGCTGCCGGTTTGCATGGTGGCAGACAAGCAAACGCCGCCGCGGAATTCGGCCGCCCTTTGCATAGCCGGCAGGTCTAGGGCGCTTTCTGGCTGGGATTCGTCGTAGCCATGGTGGATGGGGGCGACGGTGTCCCAGTCGTCGGCAGAGGGGCTAGAAGCGCTGATTGCAGGGATGGCTTCCCATGCGTCTTTAGAGCCCCAGTATGCGGCGATGTGGTCTTGCATATTTTTTTCAATGAAGTGTAGGGTGCCGTAGGGCATGCGCGCCAGCTTGAGAAATTTATTTTTTAGGGTGCTGCCCAAGACTTTTTCTCCAAAAGGGAGCTTGCCCAACACGCGGGTGGCTTTGGCCTGGTTGCCTAGCATATCGACATAATCGTCGTAGTAGACTTGCATAGAGTCCTTTCGAAAGCGCAGGTGCCGTTCCAGCTTGTCTGAATCTAGGTAATAGTGGCCGTGGAAATTGCGCGTGGCATACCACTTGGGGTCGATACAGTTGGCTAGATTTTTGATGCCCCGGATACGAAACAGGGCTGAATAGATGTCGCGGGTGGTGGTGCGGCAGGATGAGCCGCCGCCGAGGTTGTAGATGTGGCCCCAGAAGGCGTTGGGCAGCCTGTTCTCGCGGTCGTGTACACAAAGATGTTGGAGCGCAGTTCCCGAATCGCGGTCGGATAGATATTCGAAAGCATTATCCAGGCCGTTGTAGAACAGCATAGGGTCGTTGGCTTTGCCCAGGATCGGAGCGACTATGCCGGCGTGGCGGAGGCAGACCCAGTATGTTAGGCCGGATTCGATAACGGCCCTCTCTGCCGCGACTTTGGAGACTGCGTAATAATCGTATATGCTGGGCTTGATCGGGTCGCCTACACGGCCCCAGTGGATTGGGAGCCTACGGTCGCCCATCCCTTCGGCGGCGCTGAGGTAGACCAACTTTTTACTATGTTCGCCGCCGGATTCGTAGATGGCGCGGATGATGTTTTGAGTGGAGCCGTAGTTGACGCGCATGGCCTGCTCGGGGTGGCGGTTGGCTGCGGAGGGGTCAAGGGCCCCCACATGCAGGATAATGTCCGCTTTTTGTACGCAGGCTTTGATGTCTTCGTAGCTGGTAAGGTCGCCCCAGCGGACGGTTAGTTCGCTGATGTCGGAGAAGGGCTCCAGCTTTTGGTAGTTTGCTTCGGTGGCTTGCTCGAGGATCGTAATGGTTTGCCGGTCGATATCTTTCAACAGACGGTTGAGGCACCAGATGCCCATGGCGTTTGTGGCGCCGGTCAGAAACACGTTGTACATGGCCATGACTGATTCCCCTTTCATGGAGATGGTTTTTAATGGGTGGATGAATGGATATAACCATAGCGAATGTATCGCTTAGGCAGATGGTTGTTTGTAATACGCATGGGTTGCAGCCGGCTGTGTGCGGCGGGCGAGGAATGATATTTGCGTATTGATTGTAATTTATACATTTTATTATAGCAGTGTTTGCTGCAGATTGCAGCAGAATGTAGCAGATATATTTGCCGGTGGTGTGATGAAATCTACTGCGGGAAATAGGCCTTGAAAGACAGGGGCTACAGGGCGCTTTCGAATCGATGGTTTCCCATTTGCAAGGCAGCGGCGGGCGCTAATCGGCGCATGAGATTGGAGCAGAACAGGGCAGAGGAATAAGCAGCATGATGGGATAGAATTGGACTGATTAATAAAGTTAAGCCTTGTGTATCTGCTTTTATAATGATATGATAAAAAAGATTTGAGAAATAGCATTATAAGGAAGGATAAAAAATGTTCAGAAAACTTTCCGCTGTTGTGGTACTGCTTCTTTTGATATTGGGTTTGGCTGCATGTCAAGATCAGCGGCCTGTTTTGCAGACGGATCTGGATGGTTTTGAATATTTTGAATATCGTATAGCTGATTCCTTTGCGGATATTACCCCTTCAGAAGGGAACCGCTTGTTCTTGGTTTATATCAAGCCGCAGGATCATAGCGACCCTTCGGAAAAGGATTTGTACCCCTATTTTGTGGAAGGCGGCGATTATCAGGAGCCTGCAGTGCTGTCTGACGGCACCAATCAATATGAGTGTTTATCCATTGGGTATCAGTTTTCTGAAAATGGCCGCAATGCTTTTGGGGTTTTGTTGTTTGATGTGCCTGCGGACCTTCCCCAAGCTCAGCTTACACTGACTGCCCCAAATGGCAATACGCTGGCGCTGCCGCAGCGAGATAATTAGCAGGACGATTTATGCCCCGCGCTTTTTGTGCGGGGCATTTTGATTGTATGAAAAGACTTTGTGCAGAACGTTTGTAAAGCTTTTAGAGATGCATTATAATAAGACAGATCTGTATCGAAAACCAATGATGAGGAAGGAAGAGGAATCTTGAGAGCAATCGTAACCGTTTCGGGTTTTGACAAAGTGGGTATCATTGCAAATGTAAGCGCTGTGCTGGCACAGTATGGGGCCAATATTCTAGACATCAACCAGACCGTCATGCAAGGGATCTTTACCATGGTGACTTTGATCGATGTGTCTAAGACCAGCGTTCCCTTCAACACGCTGAAAGAAGCTTTGAGTGAAAAGGGTGAAGAAATTGGCCTGTCTATTCGCATACAGCGGGAGGACATTTTTGAAGCCATGCACCGAATCTGAGGGGGAGGGGAACAAACAGCATGCTAAGTCAGAGGGAAATACTGGAAACGATCCGCATGATAGACCAGCAGCATCTGGATATCCGCACCATCACGATGGGCATCTCGCTGCGGGATTGCTGTAGGGCCGACGGGAAACAGGCGGCGGATGCGGTTTATGATAAGATTACACGCATGGCCAAGGACCTAGTTGGGGTAGGCGAGGCGATTGAGAGCGAATATGGGATACCCATTGTCAACAAACGGCTTTCTGTGACGCCAATGTCGTTTGTTGCGGAGAGCAGCGATGCTCAGGATTATGTACTGTTTGCCCGGGCGATGGATGATGCGGCCCGGGAAGTGGGCGTGAACTTCATCGGCGGGTTTTCTGCGCTGGTGCATAAGGGCTAT
>JBMNTQ010000060.1:0-10873 GCA_050945815.1 Christensenellales bacterium | reverse complement strand
CGGGATTTTTATTTTATGAGTACGACGCAGGATTTTCCAAAAAGTTTGGGACATTGCTCATTATCGACGGCATTTTACTTTTTATTATTCATTATTTTATAGAGGATATTTTTATCAGATATACGACTATTTCCTTTATTATGGGCAATCAGAATGCGTTTCTCGTTCGATACGAAGGCATAACTACAAGAAGCAGCCATATTACGGGTTATCTCACCGATGCGGCTGTATGTCTCGGCAGGATGATGCGAGGTAAAAAGAGTGATGTACGCCCTTTTTTGGTTTTGATATTTAAAATACTGGGATTCATGATAGGTGCGGCTATCGGTTGTTATTTAACACAGATTGACGCAAGACTGCACCTTGTGCTTCCGGCAGTAATATATATATTGGCGGGACTTTTCTATTACACGCATATATATGAAAAGGATGCAGAAGAAAAAGTTCTTGTGAATGAATGATATTGACCTATATTGCGAAAAGAAAGTGATCTGAAAATTGAAGAATGCAGAATGGGCTGTTAAGAGTCAAAGCATATTTTCCTTATAAATATGACAATAATTAGTGGCAATACCCTTAAAAATATAGACTTCCCCTTAAAAAGCGGCTGCTTTTAAGGGGAAGTCTTTTATAGTATGAGAAAGTTGTATTCAACTTGGACATATACGCGCTTAAAACGGCTAAGGCAAAAGGCTTATATTATCTGCAAAGCTCTCAATATGTTGGATAAACAAAGCACCATGATTATCACTTGGGCAACATTGAAGAAGCGATCTATCTGCTTGTCGGAAAATATTCTTACAATTTGCGAACCTATAAGCGAGCCCGACACTGCACCCACCAGCATGAAAGGCAGAACCGAAAGGTCGTAGGCTCCGAATCCGCTTCCGAACATGATGCTTGCCGTCTTGGATATTTGGGCAAAGAAAATAGTTATTATAGAAGAAAAGCCCGCCAGCTTTGTGGAATATCCGAAGACAAGGATGATGGCGACGACGTTGATAGGGCCGCCGCCTATACCCAAGAAGGTGGATATAATCCCCAAGCCGAGTCCCGTCAGGACCGACGGCGCTATGCCCTGAAGATTTAGGGGTTTTACCTTGTCTTTGTTTAACATATAGACGAAGATAACGGCGATAATTATTAAAAGGATTACATTTTGAACAACCGTTACAAGATAGTCGTCTGCGTTTCCCGCTATAAGTGAAAAGAGTCCGCCCCCTATAAGGCCTCCGAGCACCGAACCCAGAGCCAGAGGAACAATGGTTTTTAGATTAAATTCAGGGAGCGCCGCCATGTTTTTGGCACCCCTCAATATTGAAACTATCGACATGGTAAACACGGATAGCGAAGACAGTATATTTATGTCTTCCACCGGAAAATGCCCCAGCGCATCCAAAACCGGCTTAATAATAACTCCACCGCCCATGCCTGTCGCCGCGCCTATCGAGGTGGCAAAGATAGCTATAAAAAAATAAAGTATACCCAAATTAAAAACATCTCCAATCCATATGCAAGGGGGTGCTGCCCCTTATTTATTAATAAACTCACTTAAAACTTATTCTACAAAATCTTTTATGTATTCGTCGTAATTACTCATCCAAGAGATTTGGTTCCAATATCCGTCGGGGTTATTTCTTGCGTTTTCCTGTTTTGCTCCCGGCGTGGATCTTCCGTCGAGAATATATTTTTCAAGCTTTTGGGTCAGCTCTTCCACTACTTCGGGCTGAGAATCTATAAGATTTATGTGCTCGTTGTCAACGTCCATTCTAAAAAGCTCAGTCGGCCCGAAGTCGCCTTCGCCAAACCAGCCTCCGCCGCCGTCTTTTACAAAAGTCAGCTTCCACTCGTTGGTCCTGATGGCAAGACCGCCGTTTCCGCAGCTGTTTACTATATCTTCTCTAACCACCTCGTCGGTGCCTTTCCAAATGGCAAGGTTGGAGACGGAGTCCTCCGCCTCGTTGTCGTCAGTCTCAACGCCGAAGAAGTCGACAAATGTTCTGTAAAAATCGGTGTGGCACACCAGCTGGTTAGAAACGGAGCCCGCTTCTATCATTCTGGGGTAGCTCACTATCGTAGGCTCTATATGGCCGCCTTCCCAAATGTCGTCCTTGTTGCCCCTTAGGCCGTTGGCCGAGTTGTGACCGATACTCATGTGGTATGGAATATCCGAAATTCCCGAAACTCCGTTGTCGCTCGTGAAGATTATAATGGTGTCTTCGTAGATTTTCTTTTCCTTTAGCCTTTCCACAATTTCGCCCACGTATCTGTCGGACTGGAGGACGAAATCTCCGTAGTTGCCGATTCCCGACTTGCCCTGATCGATGTCGTGAGGAATTATAGGCCCGTGAACTAAGTGGTTCGGGTAGTAGATAAAGAAAGGCTTGTCGTCTTTTGAATAAGTATCAATGAGATCGAGAACCTTATTCTGCATGACCTGAGGGCATTCTATATGCACATAGTCGTCCGAAATTACTCCGATTTGAACGTCTTGCTGCTGGGTAGCGCCCTTGCGGTCGAGCTTCGGAACACCCACAATTTTTGAAGGCTCCGTTAGCGCCATATCGTTTTCTATGTATACATAGGGCGATTGGTCAAGAGAAGCGGCCGTACCGAAAAAATAGTCGAAGCCGTATTGATTGGGACCGAAAGTAATGGGCTTGGAATAGTCTATTTCAATACCTTCCACTATGTAGGTTTTATACTTGTAATCAAAAACTCCCTCTCTTCCGAACTGGGTAGTCAAATCCCTGTCGTCGTCGTAGCTCTCTGCTGTGATTCCGTATTTCTCAAAGTCGATTTCATCGACATATTGCCAGTCAAGGCCCAGATGCCACTTTCCGACTGCAGCGGTGTTGTAGTCTTGGGATTTAAACAGGTGAGCCAGAGTTTTTCTGTCTTTTTCGATAAGGGCTTCGGCGTCTCCGGTGTTTACAACGCTTTTCAGGCGGGATCTCCAGTTATATCTGCCGGTGAGCAGCCCGTATCTGGAAGGAGTGCAGAGACTGGAAGAAGCGTGAGAATTTTCGAAGCGCATTCCGTCTGCTGCCAGCTTGTCAATATTTTCGGTATGGATTTTGCTGTTTTTATTAAAGGCGGAAACGTCTCCCACTCCCAGGTCATCCATATAAATCAGTATTACATTCGGTTTTTTCATATTCGCGACCTCTCCTTTTGCGGCTAAATTGAGAATAATCTTTGTATTAAATATTATCACAAAACAAGTTTTAAATCCTTATTTAAAAATCGTAAGCATAATAAAACTTTCAGCTATAGTAGCTATAATCAAGATTACAATAAACCTTGAATATTCTTTATATAGGGAGGCATTATCTACTCTCATATATTCTGCGGTAAAGAGCTGGCAGAGGTGTATAGGTGAAAAGAAATATCCTATAAAACTCCAAGTAAAGGCAATATGGGCCAAGGCTGTCATTCTTCCCACAGACAAAGAAATGCCGCCTATTACAGGAAGAATAACTCCCATAGCAGCCGGCTGAAAACCGGTGGCCAGTCCGAAAAAGGCGGATACCCCTATCATGGCGGGAATCAAAGTTGCGGGATTGGAGAGAAGAGATTCCAGCATACTGTTAAATTCAGGAAGGCTGCTTATGGTAGCCTGAATCAAATAGACGCCGAAAATTGTCAAAAACAGAGTTATATTAATTCCCTTTATAAAGTCCTTTATGATAGTTTTTTGAGGCTTTAAAAGGAAAAGAATCAGAATGTTTGCCAAAATTCCTATATGGAAGGGAGTTTTAAACGCAACATTTAAAATAACGGCAAAATATATCGGTAATGTATATAGAGCCAGCTGCAAAAAGTTTTTTATCGCAGAATCTTCCCTGTTTTGGGGCTTTTCGTTTTTGATGTCTTTTATAAAGCTAAAGTATCCGAGAGTTGCGTAAATAATTGCATATATAATATTTAAACCTATTACATTGTAAACGCTGACTTGGGGCAACAGCAATGCCATTAGCAAAAGAGAATTGGAATATGGTATAAAGTGCATAGAAATGTGACGGTAAACCATATTTATGACTGCCCGTCTGGGTTTTTCAATGTCCAATTCATCGCCAATCTTGTCAATAAAGGGGGCTGAAATAATCGCTCCGCCGGGCACCATCAAAAGGCCTATCAAGGCAGGTAAAAACATAAGCTGGAGCTTTTTATTGGCTACCACCTTGTTGAGCTTATCAATAATTATTTCTATAAACCCATAATTTTTGAGGAGGGTTCCCAAGATTCCGATTTCCAAAACTATCAGGTATTGTTCGATTTTTTTCGGTTCCAGTATTGTGGACTTAAAAATCTGTCCTATGACATCCAAATCCAAGCCGGGAACGAGCATCATAACCAAGGCTCCGATAAGAATTGAGTAGGAGATGGGGACCTTTTTCCTCGACAAAATAGGGATAAAAGAAAAACCTATTATTACTGCCAGTGTCTGTCGCACAAATAATCCTTTCTTTGTGTTAGTCCATTAGACATTACCATAAAATCCACTCTGTGTAACATAAATAAGGAAAAGTTCACTTTTCTATTTTGTATGTTTAAAGCGGGTTTAATTTTTCAAAAAACTTGGATTTGATCCTGCGCCGCTTTAAGCTGTTTAAAAGGTGCAACGCTTCATAAATCCCTTCATCTATAGAAGCTTCTAAGGTCTGATAATCATTTAAAATTTCCTGCGGAGATGTTTTGGAAATCTGATGGCTGAGATTTGGAGCATTATGAAAAAGAAAAACGAATTATACCATGCTTCGAGTTTGTTGCCGAAGCAGCTCTAACATATGGTCGCTTGCGCCAAAGTTGTGAGATAAGGTATAATAGCGCAGATAAGAAATACCAGTCGAGAATTAATGTTTATTGCGGACATATATAATTTATATAGCTAATAAAAGAGAAAGAGGAAAGTGTAATGAAAGAAAGAGAAAAAAGAAAAATGCGACTCAGGTCTGTGGTGGCAGTCGTTATGACTGCAGCGATCTTAATATCGGCGCTGGCAGGTTGCAGCAACACCAAGGCCGCAGATAACACCAAGGCCGCAGATAACACCAAACCTGCAGAGAGCGTTAAGCCGGCAGAAAGTACCAAAGCTCCGGAAAGTCCTAAGGTTCCGGATAATTCCAAAGTATTCAGCAACTCCGGAATGAACATCACCTTAACAAACGAATTTGAAGAATTTGAATATGAAGGCTATACAGTCTGTTACGCTTCCGAAGAGGTTGCAGTCTTTGCTTTAAAAGAGGCGTTTGCCGATTATGAAGGACTTAAAGACTATACCCTCGAAGAATATGGCGAAGTGATTTTGGAAGTTAATAAGGCACATTCGCCCTTGGAAGTGAGAGACATTGACGGCATTAAGAACATTACTTATACATTTAATAACCCTGATACGGGAGACACATATAAATATTTCACGGTTCTGTATAAGGTTTCCGATGCGTTTTGGATGGTTCAGTTTGCTACCTTTGAAGAAGAATATCCCAAACACGAAGAGCAGTTTATCGACTGGGCAAAGATGATTAGTTTTTCCGAGTAGGTTTTAATTATAGATAATTTGCTGTTATGTTATTATTACTGTTAATTGCGAAGAAATAATAATTCACGGACAAACATCTTTCCGACCCCAATCGTCGGAGAGGTGTTTTTTAGTCGTAATAATCAGCTTAAGTTCGGAGCGGGACGAGGTGAGACTTATGGATATTAATTTTGATGTTGGCAAGGTTTTTCAAGAACGCTTGGCATCTATCATGGGGCTTGATAAATACAAGTACATTATGGAAAAGGTGAAGAGCACCAATGTTGCCGTTGATGCCGAGTTTCAGCGTGTGTTCAACGGGTTTTATTTGGTTAGACGAAATGAAGAGTGGCGACGAGCATATTATGATTATTTCGAAAGTGTTAAGAACGCCAGTCCGACTTTTGAAAGCATTATCAGATATCTTTATGAGCATAGCGGAAATATCGAACCTTCTTTCTCGAGTAAAATGCTCGCTTCAATATTTCCGGACAAACCGATATGGGACAGATATGTTGTTCAGAATCTGAATATGTGGCTGACGGGAGCAACAAAAGAAGAAAAACTGAAGAATGCAATTATTCTCTATGCGAACATAGAAAAATGGTACGATGATTTCTTGAAGACAGAAAAAGCCAAAGAATGTATCAGTGAGTTCGACCGAGTATTGCCCGATTATAAATGGATATCAGAGATTAAAAAGATTGACAGCATTCTCTGGAGCATACGATAAAGGCAGAGAATGTGCTTTGAAATTGTGAATAAATAGGTTGCAGCTCTTTCATAAAACTTACAGAAAATAAAACTTTAGGGGTGTGAAATTTCAAGTGAAAAATTATAGGGTTGACGATCAAACTGAAAGAAGTCTTAATCAGAAAGCGGTAGAGTATCCCGAGGTAGATTTTGAAAAGATAATAACCTACCTCATGAACTATGCCGGAAAGAAATATGTTGATCCGAAAAAAGTTGGTGCAGAGAAAGAGGCAATGGAGAGATTTAAGAAAGCCGGTTCATCAGCTAGAAAAGAGTTTTCTAAATTTTGTGAACATGTTTCCGACAAATTTAAAGGCTTGAAGATGCAGTCTACTTCAGGCTGGATAAATCAAGGACAAATCGCACAGGACTATTTTTGGACTGAATTAAAGCATAAAGATTATGTGGAATATCCTCATAGTATTTCGATATTTTTGACTAACACTGACAACAGAGACAAAGAATGGGACTTATCTGTTTGTGTGGAGCTTCGAGATGGTATTTCAAAGGATGAGGACTACGAGAGACACAATAGAATTGTGGATCTCGATTCGCCGGAGGGGACAGGAGGACATTATCAAATTATAGATATAAACGATAAATTATATGTTCCGCATAGAGGCAAGGATGAAGTTTTAGAAGTGAAGAGGGCTGGCATGTTAAAAAAGCTTCAAGTCGCAAAAAAGATATCTAAGCCTTATGTACAAACAAAAACCTCTGAGATAGTAAGGGAGACACAGAACGCTGTAGAACTTTTGATACCATACTACAACTATATTTTAGGAATAGAAGATAGTAAAGCCAATGAGATTGAAAAAAATCTTATTTTCTATGGACCTCCCGGAACAGGGAAGACGTATTACACAGCAATTTATGCTGTTGCCATCTGCGACAATCAGAGTAGTATAGAAGACGTGTCAAAACGACCTTATAAAGAAGTGTTGAGGCGCTATAACCAGCTCAAAGATGAAAAGCGTGTTGTTTTTACCACCTTCCATCAGTCTTATGGATATGAGGAATTTATAGAGGGAATTAAGCCGAAGATGGATGAAGATGATAAATCCAATTTGGAATATAGTATAAAGTCGGGGGTGTTTAAAGAGTTTTGTGACAAAGCTGCTCAAGATCCAGATAATTCGCATGTGTTTATTATTGACGAAATTAACCGAGGAAACATTTCAAAAATATTCGGGGAGTTAATTACTTTAATAGAAGCTAACAAGCGGCAAGGTGCAGAAGAGGAGATGGAAGCGATACTGCCGTACTCAAGCAAGCCCTTCTCTGTTCCGGATAATGTTTATATTATTGGCACGATGAACACTGCGGACCGCTCAATCGCACTTATGGACACAGCGCTCCGCCGGAGGTTTCAGTTTGAGGAAATGATGCCGGATCCACAGGTACTCAGGGACATTGGCGCCGATAAGATTAGTGATGCGGGGCAGGAGCTTGATGTGGCTGAAATGCTGAATACAATTAACAAGAGAATCGAATATCTTTATGATAGGGAGCACACTATCGGACACGCGTTTTTCACAGGGCTCAATGAGAAGTCCACAGTAAAAGATTTAGCGAACATATTCAGAAAATCGATAATACCGCTATTGCAGGAGTATTTCTATGAGGACTACAGCAAAATTATGCTGGTTCTTGGCGATGATGGGAAAGAAAAAGAGAATAGATTTATTCTCGCCACCGAGCTCAAAACAGATGAAGTTTTCAGAGGAGATGTGTCTGACTTTGATTTGCCTGAATACTCCTATGAGATAAATGAAAAGGCATTTGACGCTATAGAAAGCTATATAGGAATTAAGGGATAAAGAGAAGAGGCGGATAATATGGCTAAACTCTTGGAAGTCAAAGAGTTTGAGACAATTGTCGGAAATCCGAAATATAAAAATAAATATACGTGTATGGACGAGGAAGCCTTTGCCGACTTGCTCGAGTTTATCCATGCATTTCAATCTAATGAAATCGAGTCGGATATTCTCGACTTTATGCGGATAGGGTACAAAAGAAACGTTGGAGAGACTGTCACTTTTAAAAACTATGTAGGCCTTATCCAAATGAAAAGAGGACATCAGATACAAATTCTTCCTAAGATAGAATTTGCAAAAGGCGAGAAGGATGAAACGAAGCGAGTGTTTATGAAAATGCTTAGGAGTATGAAAGACTTCCCAAGCAAAGTATTTATGAATGCAAATCTTAAAATCGACCGCATGAATCTATATGAGATTTTCATAAACATGTATCTGCAAGAGGTGCGAAATCTCGTTAAGCGCGGGCTGAAATCGGCATATGTTACGCAAGAAGACAACCTTTTCGTATATAAAGGCAAGCTCCTCATAAAAGAGCATATAAGGAATAATTTTGCACATAGGGAAAGATTCTATGTTTCTTTCGATGAATATCAGGTAGATAGGGCCGAGAATAGAATAATAAAGTCAACATTGCTAAAACTTAATAAGATTACATCGAGCGCTGAGAATGCAAAAGAGATAAGGTGGCTCCTTACGGCGTTCGAACTGGTTGAGGCGTCAGAAAATTATGATAAAGACTTTTCAAAAGTTGTTATCGACCGCAACACCAAGGCGTATAACTCGTTGATGAAGTGGTCTAAGGTTTTTCTAAAAGATAAGAGCTTTACCACTTTTTCTGGGACTGAATCTGTAAGAGCGCTGATGTTTCCTATGGAAAAAGTATTTGAAGCTTATGTTGCAAAAAACTTGAGAAAGGTGTTTAGCAGAGAGGGCTGGCAAGTATCCATACAGAACAGAGGATATTATTTGTTTAATAAACTCAACGGCGAAAACCATAAGAGGTTTGCCATTAGACCGGATATCGTTGTGACAAGGAACGACGGAAACACCGTGATTTTAGATACCAAATGGAAAAACCTGGTTGACAGGAAGAATGAAAACTTCGGTATATCATCGGCCGATATGTATCAGATGTATGCGTACTCAAAAAAGTATAAAACTCCTGGAGTTTGGTTGCTATATCCGGTGAATTCTGAAATGAGAGATTATGAAGTTATAGAATTCGATAGTGGCGACGGCGTTACGGTTTCGGCGTTTTTTGTTGATGTGGCAAATATAGAGAAGAGTATGGAAGATTTGCTGAATAGATTAAAAAGGAAATAAGCTGCAAGAAGCATTGATGTCGAGAAAAATGAAATAGAAGGCAGATCGATTGCGCAAGTACACCTGGGATGAATATTATGAAAAGTTCTATGACTGGGCAGAGAGTACGCAGGTTCGAAATCTCTCCAGTCTGACTTCTCTCGGCACTGCGGAAGAAGTTGCGGAAATCATAGTCGAATTACAGGTAAACGAAAGCGCTTCAAACCGTCTTTTAAGTAAAGCGGTGGACGCAAGGCTTCAGTTTTCTGCCGATAATTTATTGGATTTTCTATATTACAACGATGAAGAATTGGCCGTGGCGGCAGTCTATAATTCCGCGGATAGTCTGACTGTCGAAGATATGAAAAATCTCTATTGTGTGCTTGATGACGATATAATCATTGAGGTTTGCGACGAGTACAATATTGCCTTGCCGGAAAATCTTCGAGAAGAGGAAGACGAGGAAAATATTATTTATGAAGAACCCGAGAAACTCGGCTTTTTGGGCGTTTATTTTTAGTGCTTGCCGGAGGAAAACTTGGAGGTAGAATGTTCGGAGGTCGGTCACAAAGGCATAACGGAATATGCGACGGCAATTGCGCAAGCTGTCCTCCTCATTACGGATATAGGTATGGCCGATGGTATTATGGGCATAGTCACTCTTACGGCTGCGAGTTTGGCGGCAATAAAGGCGACGGCGGTTTTTAGGAAGATTTGATTGTTAATTTTATGTAGAGAAGATATAATAAAACAAAGAGAGTCAAACTTTATTTTGATGTAGGGAGAATGATGTGAGAGATTCAATTGAACCTTCCAGAAATAAAAACTCAAAATTTGAAGCAAAGTTAAAACAGCTACTTAATAAAGTGTCAAAGAGAGAGAATATAGGAATAGATCTAATGGGTATCCTAGATAGCGAAACCGACATGGAAGAAATCCATAAAAGAGCGGAACTAGAACTAATGAGAGCAATATCCATGGGTGGCAATAACTACCATATTGTAGAATCCAGAATCATAGTTGTTTCTCTCTCGCTTATCGCAATGCTTAACTACGACGGAAATTTCTATGATAATGTGTGTTCCATCTATACAAAGGCTTATAGCTGGTACTCAAAGCAAAAGGTAGAGGGAGTGATAAGGAATATTCTCAGTAAATATAGGAGGGCGGGTACTTCCAGTAGCAGAATGAGAATAATAAATGTTGTTTTGGAAAATGCAATTGTGCCTCAGGCCTTTTTACCTGCTTTCTTTGAGTTTATATTCGATATTTACAAAATCAATTTTGAATATGATTTGCCGGACGATCCCCATGAGGATTTTAAATTTGTATACGAAGGTCTCCGCAACAACATGAACTTAAATAAAGATGATATTTCTGTAAATGTTACTCGGAAAACATATAAATTGATAGCCTCTACAAAACAGTTGATTGAAAGAGAAGAAAGCTTGGATCCACTTGTCGAGCTAAGTGTTAT
>JBMNTQ010000059.1:0-11168 GCA_050945815.1 Christensenellales bacterium | reverse complement strand
TGGTGATGGTTGATTGGAATTTAATATTGATAATCTTTGGGTCTTGGAGATAGGCGGCATTGAGGTGTGGATTACGCGGACAATATTCAACACATGGATTATTATGCTGTTGTTGATTGTATTTGCCATCGTTGTGCGAATTATGCTGAAGAAGTTCAAAGAAGTTCCCAAAGGTTTCCAAAACACGATCGAAGCGGGCGTAGAGATATTTGACAACTTTATGCGCAACAGTGCCGGAGAGAAGCTTATGCCTCTGGGCAAGTGGTTTTTTACGGTTTTTATCTTCATTCTCGTATCCAACATCAGTGGCGTGTTGGGATTTCGACCGCCTACGGCAGACTGGGCTACGACGTTTGCCTTAGCCCTTGCAACGTTTATCCTGATACAGGCGATGGGCATCAGGCATCGGAAGATGAAATATATCAAAAGCTTTTTTGAACCTAACCCCATATTTTTCCCGTTGAACGTAATTGGGGAACTGGCGCGGCCGATATCCTTAAGCTTTCGTCTGTTTGGGAACGTGTTGGCGGGTCTGATCCTGCTGACGCTGGTCTACTCCATCACTCCGATATTTATGCGTTTTGGCCTGCCTGTTGTGTTGCATGCATATTTCGATTTGCTTTCGGGAGCGCTGCAAACCTATATTTTCTGCATACTAAGCCTCATGTTTATACGGGGGGCGACAGAATAGAGGCCAATACGGCGGCTTAGGTTCGGATATATGTCAAGAATAAAAGTATAGGAGGAATAATCTATGCAAGATCCATTAGCTTTCATCATTGCGGTAGCTCACATTGCGGCTGCCATCGCACTATTAAACGGTGTACTCACAACGATTGGACAAGGGAATATTGCAGCGAAGGCTATCGAGGCCATTGCCCGCCAGCCTGAAGCTACCGGCTCTATCAGGAGCACTATGTTCATAGGCCTGGCCATGGCGGAAACCTCGGGTATATATGGCCTTTTAATTGCCATCATCATGCTGTTTGCCAATCCGCTGGTCAGCTTGTATTTGCAAAACGCAGCTGGATGACGGTTGTAGGACAGCAAAATGGGCCGGATACCTTCCGCTGCAAGCGTATGGAGGAGAAGGGGCTATGGGCTCTAGAGGGCCGGGCTGCCTGCGTAAGACAATATGGCCTGTGCCATATGGGGGTATGAGTTGTTGTAGAACCTCTGTGTTATAGAAATTTTAGAGAAGGGAGGCCACATACTTTGAATTTCGGAATTGCTCTTCTACAGGGCGCCGTGCCTGAGGGACGCGTGTTTGCTTTGGATCAGCAAACGCTGGTCAGCACTGGGATCCAACTGCTCAATGTTTTGGCTTTAGCCATTATTCTGGGCCTTATTCTATATAAGCCAGTGCAAAAATTTATGCAAAACCGCACCAATAGGATAAGCGGACAGTTGGACGATGCTCGGGATAAGCTGTCGGAAGCGGATAGTCTTAAAACCAAGTACGAAAAAAAACTGGGAGAGATCGACAAGGAGCGCGTAAAAATTTTAGAAGCTGCTCGGCACGCTGCTGCTGAAAGGAGCAAGCATATCCTGGATGAGGCTAGAAGCGAAGCGGCGTCTATAAAACGGCGTACGCAGCAGAGCATTTTAAATGAAAAGGAGCGTCTCAAAAAAGAGACGAAGCTGCATATCATAGAAGCTTCCTCCCTGATGGCGAGAAAGTTTGTACAACATACGATCGATCAGGACACGCAAGACCGATTGTATGACGAGACGATGGCCGAACTGGAGGAAACGACATGGCTGAACTGAAGGATCGCTATGCTTCTGCGCTTTTTGAGTTGTCTGTGGAAAAAGATGTGTTGGAAGAGTCGATGCGCCAGGCTGTTTTTGTGCAGTCTGTTTTACAAGATCGTGAGAGCGAGGCTTTCATGCGGCATCCCCACGTTCCGGACACGGCTAAAAAAGAGTTTGTACAGCGCTTATTTGCGGACAGGATCTCAGCCGACCTGATGGGTTTTTTGTACCTTGCTATCGAGAAAAGCCGCGAGGAGCTAATTGTTCCGGCGCTTAAGGCGTATCTGAACAGAGGCAACAGATATTGCGGGAAAATGGAAGCAACGGTTGTGTCGGCCACAGCATTGAGTGAAGACCAGGTCTCTGCGTTGTATGCGCTGTTGTGCAGAAAGCTGAACAAACAGGTGGAAATCCAATTCGAGGTAGACCCTGCCCTAATCGGAGGATTCTACATCCACATGGATGGCCGACTGATTGATCGTACGGTTCGAACGCAGCTTATCAATATGAAAGAGTGCATTAAAAGAGGGGGCGTCGAATGATTGTAAAGCCTGATGAAATAAGCAAGGTAATAAAAGAACAGATACAAGCGTTTTCATCCACACTGGACGTTTCCGAGGCGGGCACTGTCATACAGGTGGGAGACGGAATTGCCCGTGTTTATGGGCTGCAGGGCGCGATGAGCGGAGAGCTTCTGGAGTTCCCCGGCGAGATTTACGGCATAGCCCTAAATCTGGACGAGGACAGCATCGGAGCTGTGCTTATGGGCGGGGATGCCAGCATAAAAGAAGGCGACCCTGTTAAGTTGACGGGGAGGATGGCGGAGATGCCCGTGGGTGATGCTATGCTAGGGCGCGTAGTAAATGCTTTGGGGCAGCCAATTGACAATCATGGCAGCATTGCGGCTACGTCCTATCGCAAGATAGAAGGCAATGCGCCTAGCGTCATTATGCGCAAGGAGGTTCGAGTGCCGCTGCAAACCGGCATTAAAGCCATAGACGCCATGGTGCCCATTGGCCGCGGCCAGAGGGAGCTGATTATCGGGGACCGCCAGACAGGAAAGACCGCCATTTGTATTGATACGATTATCAACCAGAAAGATAAGGGCGTGGTGTGTGTTTATGTGGCCATTGGCCAAAAGGCATCGACGGTTGCCCGTATTATCAACGTACTGAATGAAACAGGGGCAATGGAATACACAACTGTAGTTGTGGCTACGGCTAGCGACCCGGCTCCGTTGCAATATATTGCCCCTTATGCAGGCTGTGCGGTTGGAGAAGAGTGGATGGAGGCGGGCAAGGATGTGCTGATCGTTTATGACGATTTGTCTAAACATGCTGTTGCCTACCGTACCTTAAGCCTGCTTTTGCGCCGCCCACCGGGCCGGGAGGCCTACCCGGGCGATGTGTTTTATCTGCATTCCCGGCTTTTAGAGCGTGCAGCCTGTATGAGCGATGAACATGGCGGCGGCTCTTTAACTGCGCTACCGATTGTTGAAACGCAAGAAGGGGATATTTCCGCCTATATTCCCACCAACGTTATTTCCATTACCGACGGACAGATTTATCTGGAAGCGGAGCTGTTTAACGACGGCGTTCGCCCTGCAATCAACCCGGGGTTTTCGGTTTCTCGTGTGGGCGGTTCTGCTCAGGTTACTGCGATGAAAGAAATTTCCGGGCCGTTGCGTATTGAGTTTGCCCAATACAGAGAGCTTTCGGCGTTTGCTCAGTTCGGCTCGGACCTAAGCCAAGATACGCTGGAGCGCTTGCGGCAGGGTGAGCGCATTGTGGAAATACTCAAACAGCCGCAATATAGGCCCATGCCTGTTGAAAAACAGGTGTTGATTTTGTATGTGCTGATCAACAAACATCTGACCGATGTAAGCGTCGAGCGTGTGCGGGAATTCCAGCGGGAGTTTCTGGCCTATGTCGACCGAAACAAGCGCTTTATTACAGATGAAATCCGGGATACTGGCGTTGTTTCCAAGGAATTGGAGAAAGAGATCAAGAAAGCGATTGATGAATTTAAAGCACAACATGTTTATAGTTAAGGAGGTGTGCTATGTCTTCCACAAAAGGGGTTAAGCAGCGGATAAGCAACGTGCGCACGACCAAACAAATTATGCGAGCCATGGACATGGTTGCTGCCACCAAGCTACAAAAAGCAAGGGTTCGGCTGGAAACCACCCGTCCCCTATATCAGGAAGCAAAGCGCATCATAGACAACATAAAAAACATAGAGGAAGCCAGGGACAACACCTTCATCCAGCGAAACAAAGTAAAGAGTACGGCCTATGTTGTCATAACGAGCGACAAAGGGCTTTGCGGCAGCTACAACATCAACATTTCCCAAAAGGCCTTGGCGCACATGCGTGACAAAAACGAGAAGATCTTGGTTATCGGTTCAAAGGGGAGCGAATACTTCAAGCGCCGGAATAAAAATATAGTGCGCAGAATTACCGATCTGTCTGAAGCGCGAATGTATGAGGGATCCAGTTTGATGGGCGAGCGGCTGGCGTCTATGTATGTTTCTGGCGAGGTGGACGAAATATTTCTGGCGTACACTTATTTCCAATCAACGCTAAACTATATTCCCCGTGTGGAGAGAATGCTGCCTGTTTCTGATGAGCCGATAAACAGTGCAAAGGCCGGCATAATGAAATACGAGCCGGATGTCGATATATTTTTAGACCATGCCATACCGCTGTATTTGCATGCGTATTTGTATGCGGCAACAGCAGAATCAATAGCATGCGAGCATGCCGCTCGTATGGTGAACATGGAATCAGCCAGCAAGAACGCTACTGAAATCTTGGAGGACTTGAACCGTATGTATAACCGTAAACGCCAAGCCGGGATTACGCAAGAGTTGAACGAGATTGTCGGCGGCGCAAACATACTGAGATAAAGGTGGGATTATTTTGTCCTATAAAAACACAGGCAGGGTCGTACAAATAATCGGCGCTGTGCTGGATGTTCGGTTTGAAAACGAATTGCCTGCGTTATACAACGCAATAGAGGTACAACACGGCGAGGAAACCGTTGTGCTGGAAGTGGTGCAGCATCTGGGTGACAACACCGTCCGCTGCGTTTCTATGAATCCTACAGACGGTTTGATTCGAGGCATGGAGGCTGTAGACACCGGTTCACCCATATCGGTGCCTGTAGGAGAGGCTGTCCTTGGACGGATGCTCAACGTTTTGGGTAAATCGATCGACAACAAGCCGAATCCGGAGGCAAAAGACTATTGGCCTATCCATAGAGATCCGCCCAGCCTGGCAGAGCAGATTGCCACTCCGGAAATGCTGGAAACGGGCATCAAGGCGATAGACCTTCTCTGTCCCTACCCGAAAGGCGGCAAGATTGGCCTGTTTGGCGGCGCTGGGGTAGGCAAAACGGTGCTGATTATGGAGCTGATCAACAGCATCGCCACAGAACACGGCGGCTATTCTGTTTTTGTCGGCATTGGCGAGCGTACCCGTGAGGGCAACGATTTGTACTACGACATGATCAAAACTGGCGTCATCGATAAGGCGGCGCTGGTGTTCGGCCAGATGAACGAGCCGCCGGGGGTTAGAATGCGGGTGGGGCTTACCGGGCTTACCATGGCGGAATATTTCCGCGATGAGGCACAGCAGGATGTATTGTTGTTTGTGGACAACATATTCCGGTTTGTGCAGGCAGGCTCCGAGGTTTCTGCCTTGCTGGGGCGCGTACCCAGTGCCGTGGGCTACCAGCCTACGCTGGCTAACGAAATCGGCAGCCTACAGGAGCGCATTACCTCAACTAAGTCGGGTTCTATTACCTCCGTACAGGCAATCTATGTGCCTGCTGACGATTTCACAGACCCTGCCACTGCAACAACCTTTGCCCATTTGGATGCTGTGACGGTTTTGTCCCGTTCGATTGTCGAGCAGGGAATCTATCCTGCGGTATATCCTTTGGAATCGACATCCCGAATTCTGGATCAGAGCGTTATTGGATCAGAACATTATCGTGTAGCGCGGGCTGTGCAGAGCATTTTGCAACGATATGAGGACCTACAGGACATTATCGCCATATTGGGCGTAGACGAGCTGTCTGAAAACGACAAGCTGATTGTCAGCCGGGCGAGAAAGGTGCAACGCTTCCTGTCGCAGCCCTTCTTTGTGGCTGAGAAATACACGTCTATCCCCGGCAGGTATGTTAGTGTGGATGAGACGGTTCAGGGATTTAAGGAGATTGTCGACGGTATGCACGATGAAATACCGGAAGGGCTGTTTTTAAATGCAGGAACCATTGATGAGGTAATTGAACGATTCAGAGAAGCGAACGGGTGATGGTATGGAGGAAAAGAAAGTTCATTTGCGAGTTGTAACGCCTCAGGAGGTAAAGGTTGACCAGGAGGCGGATATGGTTATAGTGCGCAGCCTCAACGGCGACATGGGGGTTTTGCCCGGTCATGAGCCTACCTCGGCGGTGTTGGGTGACGGCATCCTGCGTATAATAGACGGGAAAGCGGAACAGAAGATCGCCGTTTTTGGCGGCCTTGCCGAGGTGCAGAATGACGCCGTTAATATTTTGACTAAATTTGCGGAATGGCCCGAAGATATTGACCGTGCTCGGGCTGAGAACGACCGCAAAAAGGCGGAGATGCTGCTGCAAGAGAGAGCAGACGATCTCAAGATCCAGAGCTATCAGGTGTTGCTGCGGCGTGCATTGGTGCGTATTGAGGTTAGCATCTATCAAGAAGACGAGGAAGAATAGGAGCCCTTTTGTTGTGCGGCAGTGTATAGCTGCACGCCCAAGCTATAGGAGGCTTTACATTTTAGGATACAAAAAGAACCTGCGAAGGCTAACTCTTCGCAGGTTCTTTTTTTGTGACGCCTTTTTGCAGGGCACGCCTTCTGTTTTTAAGGATGCACCAAGCTGTTTGGATGGAGAAGTGCCTACGGCATAAATGGACGCTGCGTAGTAAAATCTGAGTTTGTCAGAATAAAAAAACCTATTTTTCCCATACTAAAAGAGAACATGGTAAAAAACTTGGAGGGGAATATGCCCTTGCGGGGGCCGCCCGATCTCTAAAGCGGCAAAAGGAGAAGAAATGTTTAAATGGTTCAAAAAGTCACGGGATAAAAGGGACAAAGCCATAAATGAAAGGATGTGCCAATGGAATGCGCCCCTGGATGAACAAAAGATACAAAAATCGCTGGACGATAACATCACTTTAAGCAAGAAGATCTTCGTAGATATGGATGTTATACGATATAAGGTGGTGAAAACCAACAGTGCCGCGCCGCTGCGATGTTTTCTGGTTTATTGTGACGGCATGGTGAACTCGGAGACTATCAACGACAATATTATCCAGCCATTGATGATGCATGGGCGGGCGGAGAAAGGCGTGACGATAGAGGAGTTGCTGCAAAGCGTGGTTCAGGTAGCCGAAGCGAAAACCACCATGAGTTTTGCGGATGTGGTGGAAAACGTCACGGCCGGAGATACGGCTTTATTTGTCGAAGGCTGCAGCCAGGCTGCAATCCTAAACACCAAACAATTTGCCCTGCGTGCGATTAACGAGCCAGATAATGAAAAAACCCTGAGTGGCCCGCGGGAAGGTTTTACGGAATCTTTGATGCAGAATCTCTCTCAGCTTATTCGTCGGGCGCATACCAACGAGCTGAAAATAAAGATGCTCACCTTAGGCCGGCGTACCAAAACCGCGCTGTGTGTGTGCTATTTTGACAGCATAGCAGACAAGTCAATATTGGACGAATTGCTTAAGCGGCTGGACAAGATAGACATAGACGCCGTGCTGGATGCCAACTACATCACTGAACTGATTCGCGATGGCGGCTACACAACGTTTCGCACCACGGGCTATACCGAACGTCCCGACGCAATTATGGGTAAGATGCTAGAGGGTCGTATTGCTATTTTCGTGGATGGATCGCCTGTTGTTTTGACTATCCCGTATCTTTTCATTGAGAATTTTCAGAGCAGCGAGGACTATTATTTAAACTTTTATTATACTTCCTTTGCTCGGCTGCTGCGTATCACTGCTTTTTTGCTGACGGTTGCAATTCCGGGGTTGTATATTGCAACAGTCGCATTCCATCCGGAGATGCTGCCCTTACAGCTGTTGATACGGATTGCATTGGAGCGGCAAAGCGTCCCTCTGCCGGCAGCTATTGAGGCGGTGGTTATGCTGCTGGTATTTGATGTTCTGCGGGAGACGGGAATCCGTATGCCCTCAAATATCGGCCAGGCCTTGAGCATCGTAGGCGCGCTGGTGATCGGGCAGGCTGCGGTGGAAGCGAGCTTGGTTGCTGCCCCCATGATCATTGTGGTGGCAGCAACGGGCATCACCAGCCTTTTGGTGCCCAAGCTCAATGCGCCCATAATTTTCTGGCGCTTCCTGCTTTTAATCATGGCCTCGAGTTTTGGATTCTTTGGCCTCACCATAGGCCTTACATTATTGGTGATCCACATCAACAACCTGACGTCTTTTGGCATAGAACAGACTTCTTTAAAGGGAAGCTTCAAGCAACAGGACATCAAAGATATCTTGATTCGGGCTCCTTGGGCTACCATGATTAAACGCCCGGACGGCCTTAGTTCGAACAGAACCCGTCAGACAGGAGGGAACGAAAATGCGTAAACGATTGCTGTCCTGCTTGCTGATCGTCGTTTTGATTTTAGCCTTAAGCGGCTGCTGGAATTATTGGGGCCTGGATCAATTGAATATTGTGGTGGGCATTTCCGTTGATTTTGACCAAGATAAAAATATGTTTAACGTAGGGTATGAGGTGGCGGATTTGTTGGGGGCCAGCAAAGACAAGAGTGCTGTGGGTAAGCTGGTCTATGGTCAAGGCAAAACCCTATTTGAAGCCGCCAGAAACACAAAGCGCAAGGAAGAGGACAGGCTTTTCTTCGGTTGCTCCAACGTGCTGGTTATTAACCAACACGTTGCGCAAGAAAAGGGTATCATGGGTATTATCGAGTGGTTTTTGCGGGACGGGGAGTGTAGGGAAACTATGAGTATTGCTATTTCCCAGGAAGAGACTGCCCAGGAAATGTTAAAAAGGCCGGAGGGGATGGAGGGGATTGTGTCGATTACGCTGCATGACATTCTGCTTGAAGATAAGGATGTTACTGGAACGACTCTGCCCGTACAGATTTATCAAGTTTATAACATTCTACATTCACCCCGCAAAGCGGTTGTTGTTCCGGCGTTGCATAAGGTGCAGGTGGACGAGGATTGGGTTGCTGAGAACAATGGAATGGCCGTCATAAAGGAGGGTCGGCTGGTGGGCTTTTTGCCCCCGGAACAATCCAGATATGTGCTTTTTATGGAAAATGAACTGGGCGGGGGCATTCTCACCTTATCTATGATGGACGATTCGGCAGATGATATATCGCTGGAAATTTTTAGGAATCAGACAAAAAAATCCTATACCTATGAACAAGGGAAATTTGTAGTAAAGATTGAAACGATCACCCATGTTTCCGTTGGGGAAAACCACAGCGATTTGGATATGATGGATAAACAAGTGATTAAGCAGATTGAAGACCGTGCTGCTGAGAAAATTAAAGAAGACATCGAGAATGTGGTGGGAATTTTGCAGCATGAACTCAATGCTGACATCTTTGGATTTGGAGAGATGATCTATGAAAAGGAAGTGGATCTTTGGAGACAGATATCTCCTATGTGGGACCAGATTTACCCCACATTGGAGGTCCAAGTTTGCTCCGAAGTGAATGTCATGAACGCTGCATTTACGAAATAGGGAGGGCTTAGGGATGGTGACATTCATTGTATTGATACTATTCTCATCTACCATCGCTTATGATTGCCTGACATTACTGAAGAAGACGAGCAAGCGAGGAAAAATAATATACTTTGCTTTAATGATGATTAGCTTTGGCATACTGATACCGTATAGCCTGGACATACCCATGCCGGCTTTGTCGGACGGGATTGTGAATGTCTTAGACGCCCTGCTCTCCATCAAGAGCTAGAGCGAGCCTCTTACCGATTGGGCATTTGAAACGGAAAGGATGTCTTGATGCAAAACAAAAAGGTTACTCTAAATCAGGCAATATTCAGCATCGTATTATTCAACTTCGGAAGCAGCGTAATTATGGGAATCAACACCACGGCCAATCAGGATGCCTGGATCGGGATTCTGTTGGCCACGATGCTGGTTATTCCGCTGTTTTTGGTATACGCGCGGATCCTCAAACTCTTCCCTGAAAAGGGTTTATTTGAGATCGCTGAAATACTGTTTGGCAAAATAGGCGGCAAGGTGATCGTCGGCTTGCTTGTCTGGTACTGTGTCCATCTGGCCGCAGTGGTTCTACGGGATTTTTCGGAATTCACTGAAATTGCAGCTATGCCGGAAACGCCGCAACTGCCCATCATGATCTTAATGCTTGTGGCAACGGTCTATCTGGCCAAAAACGACTTGAGCGCCATTGGGAAGTGGTCTGTAGTGGCGTTTTTCTTTGTGCTTTTTGTGGTTCTGTTTACGTTTAGCGCAGCTATCCACCAGATGGAGCTTAGAAATCTCCTCCCCATTATGGAGCATTCTCCTAAAGAAATAGCTACGACAACCTTTCAGGTGTTTTCTTTCCCCTTTGCGGAGACGGTAGTTTTTCTATGTTTGGGGAGTTCCTTTCAAAAAGAAAACAATCATCGCAAAATGTTCTTGCGCGCGATTAGCTTGATTCTACTGATCTTCCTTCTCGTGTTTTTCCGCAATCTCTCTTTACTTGGCCGCAGGATGATGGAGACCAGTTTCTTTCCATCCTATGTTACAGCGCGTATTATAAAAATAGGGGACTTTATAGCGCGGATTGAGGGTTCGATTTCTTCAAATTTTCTGCTTGCAGGGATTGTAAAAATATCTGTGTGTATGCTGGCTGCGGCAAAGGGCATAACCAGGCTGTTTAATTTGGAAAACCACAACCCTCTCGTGGTGCCGTCGGGTATGCTTGTGTTGGCGCTGAGTACGATTCTGTATAAAAATACGATGGGTTTATTTTCGTTCATAGAATATTACAGCTATTATGCGTTCCCATTCCAGGTCATCATTCCGCTGATCATTTTAGTCGCCGGAGAAATTCATACTCGGAAGCAGAGAAAGCTACAGGAATCCTATAGTGCGGCGAAGGTTGTAAAAAGGGTGAATTCCGTGGACGGCTAGGACGAAGAATAATGGAGTTGTAGATGGAAGGGCGTTGCCTAGCAGCAGATGGCAGGCCGAAGAGGTGTCTGTCGGGTTTTTATGGCGTATGGGCGTGGCCCAGCCTTGGGCTTGGCGACGCGTTTGCTGCTACAGGCCTTGACTGATAGAAAACCCATTGATACAATCGGAACCGAAAGCCCCTGCGACATAGACCAATGCTTGCGGGGGATAGGCGGGGGGATGGGTT
>JBMNTQ010000058.1:0-11264 GCA_050945815.1 Christensenellales bacterium | reverse complement strand
GGAGCCTTGACCGTCGATCGGATTGCCCATTGCATCAATCACACGGCCTTTAAATTGATCGCCCACCGGGATTCCAGCAGTTTTGCCTGTTCGTTTCACCTGGCTGCCTTCCACAATATTCTGGGAATCATCAAATAGGATGCAGCCAATCTCATCCCGTTTTAATTCCTGAACCATCCCCCGAACGCCGGAGGAGAAAATCAGAATCTCCTGATAGGTGGCATTGGGAAGACCGCTGACTGTTGCAATCCCATCGCCAACGGACAATACGGTGCCAACTTCCTGCGCCAACGCTTTGGGCGTCCAATCTTTTATGGTTTCCCGAATGAGCGGAACGAGATGACTCTGCTGGGCGGAAAGCTGGGAGATATCCTCTTTTAATTGTTGCAGACGGCTCTCCAGGCTCCAATCGTATACGCGATCCAACGTCCACACGGGGGAGGGGGAGCCGAAATTACTCACGATTCCCACTTCCAAACGCAGACCATCTCGGAGCTTCTTATCCTCTTTCCAAGTCAGGCTCACATCATCGTTATATTTGTGCTTTAAAAAACCGATCAGTTCTTCTCTTTGAAGATCGGTTGGAGGCGCGGCACTGTATAATATTGCTTCTATTTTGATAGTATTGTTTCGTATCACGTGTTCACTCCTGTTTTACAGCATATATAAATTGATCCAGTGTATCTGAGGAAGACTGGGCTATCATCTTTTCTGCAGCGGCAAATGCAAGAGAGACGACCTCTTTCTGGGTATCTTCCGATATTTTTGCACGCTCCCGCATAGCAGCCTCCCGGGTTTCTGAAAGCAGCTCTTCAGCTTCTTTATTGGCGCGCTGTAAAATTGCATCGGCCCCTTGTTGCGCTTCCTGCATAGCTTGCAACTTTTTCTCTGCAATTTCGGTTTCAAAATGCTGCAAGCGTTCTTGATAAGATTTTTCCAAATCGGTTACTTGTTTTAATTTATTTTCTGCATCGCTATCTAAAGCATGGTAATAGTCCGTTCTTTTTTTCATAAACTTTCGGATGGGATTATAGAGCAACAGATACAACCCCAACGTTAAAATTGAGAAGTTGAGAAGATGTAAAAGGATCTGCTGCCAATCAATATTTAAAGGGATATTCATTTTTTACCGCCTCCTACAGAACGAAGACAATCATAATTGCTACAACCAAAGCGTAGATGATTGCAGTTTCGATAAATACAAGACCCAATAACAAGTTTGACCGGATTTTTTCGCCCGCCTCTGGCTGGCGTGCGATGCTTTCTGATGATTTTCCAATGGCGAGGCCCATAGCGATTGCACCGCTTGCTGCACCAACAGCGATTGTGATGGCTGCAGCAATGGCTTTGATGCCTATGGAGCCTTCCGAATCGCTAGCTTCTTCGGTTGCTGCAGAGACAGATTGTTGTTCTTGAGCAGGTGCGGCGTATGCGACCATGGAAACGGACGCAGTCAGTATGGCTATTGCTAAAAAGCAGAATAGCGCTTTTCTGATATGATTTACTTTTTTCATTTTATGACCATTCCTCTCTTTGTGTATAGACTTTTGAAGAATTTCTTCTTGCGAAAGTCGGATTTTAAATATTTACGGATCAAGCCCTTTTTGCATCGGGCAAGGTGCGATTTTCTTTGATGCGCGGCTTGGATACTTCGCCGTAAGAAGATGCAGTCAGCATAATCAGCACATACGTTTGAACCAAAGCGTGGAGCAGCGTGAAGAGTACGCCGACAACAACTGGCAGAACGAAGCTGAGCGGGAAATAATAGTAGACCAATTCAGTGACGAGAACCCCGCTGAGCAAGGCCCCAAACAGACGGAAGCTCATAGATAAGGGCATGGAAAAGTCTTTCAGCGCAGCTCCTAAGCCCCGGAGGCCGTTGGATAAAAGCCCACCTACCAGAATGATAAGATAGGACAAGCAGCCCAGTGCGATGGCGCCGTTGATATCCGATAAGGGCGCCGGAAGGGTGATGGAGCGGCCTGCCGTGGTAATCGCTTGAAGCCCCAGCAATTCAAATAAGGTCCCGAAAAATATATACATCCCTGCGCCAAAGATATAAGCGCCTAAAAACCGATGGCGGTGCGGGCTGTTTTTTTTCACGAAATCATGAAAGAAACCCACCAACTGTTCCAGAACCAATTGAATTTTAGTAGGGATATACCGAAACTTCGGTATCACGAACACACGAACCAATGCTGCCGCGCTCAGTAGAATGGCTGCAATCAGTACGGCGGAAGCAAAAGCTGGATTCACATCTTTTATCCCAAATAATTCAATATGATTACTGTCATGCAGCACGGCATCGCGCATCATTTCTTTGACCGTCTCATGCTTTTCGGCCGGAGAACCTGTTAACAGCACCCCAGCAAACAGGGCCAGTATCACACAGGCCCAGATAATTAGAACAATAGTTTTTTTGTTTTTAATGATACTCCCCCCAATTTTTCTGTTTTTATCTGTATCCCTTATGTTTGAATAAGAGAAGTTATCAGCATCGTCTATTCACGTCTACGCTTGTTACTTGCGCATTTAGTTGGCACGCCAACAATCTTAACGTAAAAGTAAGCAACAAAAGAAAAGACCGAGGCCCCTTCGTTTTGTTGGCTTGATTATAATATACTTCTAGATAGTTGTTTTGTCAAATTGATCTACAAATATTGAAACAAAAAATATTGAAACGATGGCCGCATCTATTACCGGAAAGATACTCTGCTTTATTGTTGTAGCAAACAACTCTAAAACTATGTAACTGCCACCCAAAATGGATGGCCCGATGAGCCGGATTGCACAATTTTTGACAGGTTATGTTTCTTTATAGCTAAGGAAAAATACGAGGATTGTGAATGTTTTTGGTACCATGGTTTAGGCACCATTGTGAAAACTGTATAGACAACCTAAAATAAACAGATAGTTGACAAAAAATGGGAGTAAATATATAATAAATATAATAATCAAATCTAGTATATCTGACAATTACATATTGATTGTAAGCGATAGCGAAAAGTACTTTTTTGTTTGAAAGGGAATGTGGTTAAAAGCCACGGCAGCCCCCGCTACTGTAAGAGGGACGAACGCTTTGAACGACAGCTGAAAGGTTGTTAAGCGCCACTGGGAAACCGGGAAGGCCAAAGCTAGTAGGATGATCTCAAGCCAGGAGACCTGCTTTTTGCGCAAAGGATGCAACCGTTTTGTTTCCGGTGGGGGGACAAGTTAGCATGAATTACGATCTTTTTTTAGCACCCTGCCGGAGTAGTGGGTGTTTTTTTATTTTCTAAATAAAGGATTAGCTATACAACAGATAACAAGTTATAAAGGTTGGTGTTTAGGTGAATAGGATGATCCAACATGTAAGAAACAAGGCGCAAAGAATGTTGATTGTTGTGCTGTGTGGGATGTTTGTTTTTGCTCTTTTGGGGCAGATGGTTATAGTCGTGGCTGCGCCCACAGACAATGTAGATGATGGGCGAGCGGAGGATAGGTCGGATGAATATTTAGACGCTGCAAATGAAATTATTCAGTGGAGGAAAGCTTCTGCTGGAATTCCGGCTGATGGAGAATTATTCGGACCTGAATTTTTAACAGATGCAGGCACCCCGATCGTAGATTGGTATGCTATTGCAATAGGCCGCTTAGGGTATTCGGATGCTTACTATGCCTACTTAGCTATGGCAGAAAAGAATATTGTTGACCGCTATAAGCTTGACGGAGGGTTGGACCCAAGCAAAGCGACAGAATGGCACAGAACAGGGCTGGCGATCCTTTCTTGCGGCGGAGACCCCACAAACCTATCGGAGGGGATCAACCTTGTTGCGGATGGAAGCTATAACCGGGGGAAAGAAAAGCCCCTGGATATTCAAGGAGAAAATGGGCTCTTTTGGGGGCTTATTATGATGGATGCATTGCGCTACGATATTCCGGATGATGCCCATGACGATAGAGAGAGCATTCTTATTTCTATAGTAGAAAACCAAAAGGAAGACGGGAGATTCGGCAGCACCGATATATCTTCATCGGACCCTACAGCCATGGCATTACAGGCGCTTGCTCCTTACTATAACAGTGAAGAACGATACGAGTATGAACGTAAGGCGGATGGACGGATTGTAGAACAAAGGGTGCGCGATGTAATAGAGGATGCATTGGATTTCATTTCGGATGTGCAGCAGGAAAACGGCGGCTTTTTAAGCGATGGGGAGGAAAGCTGTGAGAGTAATGCGCAGATCATTCTTGCACTATGTGCGCTGGGGATTGACCCTGTAGAGGATGCCCGATTTATAAAAAACGGAATAACCGTTGTAGACGCGATGATGGCCTTTAGGCAGCCGGATGGGGGCTTTGCTCATTCGTTGGCGGATACCCCATCTAATTCGGAGGCCGGGAACTCCAATGCAATAGCTTCGGAGCAAGCGCTGCTCGCCCTTGCGGCGCTTACGAGATTTTCTCAAAGGTTACATACTGTTTTCGACTTTCGCCCTGAGCCAAACGATGGCATAAGAGAGCTTATCAAACAAGTAGACGAATCGATTGAGCTGCTGGGAGCAGGGGGAGATCTTAACCAGGTTCAAGCGCTGTATGGTGAATATCTTGTTGTGCCGCCGGAAGAACGGTGTTATGTTCGTAACTACTCGATTCTTGCTCAAGCGATGGAAAGCCTCGGACTTGCAAATGATTCAGGATCTCTTGTTCCTGTAATGAATGTAAACACCGGCGGCAGGGGTTACGTTGTAAATTTATATGACGGCACAATGGGCGGCGAAGCTATAAGGTTTACGGACATTGATGCACAAGCGGCGGCTTCCTTGCCTACTCCACTTACAATGAAAGACACAGCAACTGTGACGATACTTTGGGGTAAACTGCAGAAATCAGAAAATCGTACGGATTACAAAGGTGCGGAAGAACTCCTGCTAAAGAAACAAGAGGAACTACGGAAGATTGAAGCGACAATTGACCGAGTTAATGTTGCAGTGATGGAAAAGCTGCCTCCTGTGGAGGATATTTCCTTAGATGATTATGAAAGCATATATGAAATTTCAAGCCTCGTTGAAACACTGAGTATCCAAGATAGAAGCAGAGTCTTAAGAATGGATGAGATTGTGCAGGCAAAAGCAAAAGTGGACGCGCTTAAACGAGATAGGACGATTGTAGTAGCTGTAATATTGGTGGCAGCGATCGTAGCTGCAATCGTTATCACGATGGTCTGGATGCACAGGCGCAAGAAAGACAAAAACAGCTTGGGGAAAAAATAAAATATAGAACAAGGTGCGGTTGCAAAAGGTATTTGCGAAGAGAGGAAATCGATATGTCAAACAAATCTCAAGAGATCATTACAGAGGTAAAGAAAGTCATTGTAGGAAAAGATGATGTAATCCGGAAGGTTTTAATGGCGATTCTGTCGCGGGGGCATGTGCTTTTAGAAGATGTTCCAGGCGTTGGGAAAACGACAATGGCTTTAAGCTTCTCGCGCACATTGGGCCTTGACTATCAGCGCATACAGTGTACGCCCGACACGACCCCATCTGATATTATCGGATATTCTTACTATAGAAAGGGCGCAGATGAGCTTGAGTATAAGCCGGGCGTTGTAATGTGCAACATGCTTTTGGCAGATGAAATAAACCGTACTTCTTCTAAAACGCAAAGTGCTCTTTTAGAGGTTATGGAAGAAGGGAATGTGACGGTCGATGGAGTGACTCGGCCTTTGCCACAGCCGTTTACTGTAATTGCGACGCAAAATCCTTTTGGTTCAGCAGGAACTCAGTTGTTGCCGCAATCGCAGCTTGACCGTTTTACCGTGTGCTTGGGCATGGGGTATCCGGACTTTGAAAGTCATATTAACATACTGCGCGAGCGTAACCGTGAGCAGCCTTTGGAACATATCCATCAAGTGGTGGAACAAGGCGAAATGATTGAAATGCAAGAGGAAGTGAACAAGATTGAAATGAGAGATGAATTGTTCGCATACATTACCCGGCTAGCTGAAGGCACTCGAAACAGCGAGGATATTTTATTGGGGCTATCACCACGCGGGGCGTTGGCAGTTGTTAGGATGGCGAAAGCAAATGCCTACCTAGCAAACAGAGACTACCTCGTACCGCAAGATATTGTGGACATTTTTTGTGATGTGGCTGCTCATCGTATGGTTATAAGCCCTAAAGCGAAAATTTCAGGCAGGATAGCAGAAGATATTCTCCGGGAGATTCTCCATACAACTGAAACGCCAGAAATCAACCCCTAATACAAGACTAAAATCATATTCGATACTTACGTTAAAAGAGACAGAATCCAGTTCTTTATACACAGCAAGCATGGTACCGTTTTGGCTGAAATTCTGAGCTTGACTGACTACATACACCGATTAATAAACGAATAAGGAGAAGAAATTATGAAAAAATCATGGTCGAAGTTGTTGACGATTGTTTTGGTGGCTATCATGATTCTTTCGATGCTGCCACTTACTGCGTTAGCAGATACTGCAAACGACGGTATAGCTGAGGATACGATTGGACAATCGTTGGAAGCAGAAAACGGGCCAGGAGAGGAAGAAAATCTACCTGCTGATGCAGAGGATGCCGCGCTTATGCAGACATCAACTGAAGAAACTGATGCCAGTATGGCGCCAGCGCTTTCAGAAGAGGAAGCGCCTGCCAAGAGCAAGAATGCTATGGCGGGCATGGATATCCATTCTGCAGACGCTGGCAAGGGCGAGAAAGAGTCTTTGCAGGGGTCGTCTATATCGACTGCTGAAAGTTCTGGCTCTTTTTACTTTATGGCGATTGCGGGAGACTCCGTTGTTGCGTCGCCTGTTAAGGTTGACTATGTTGTAGGGGACACGATTGCAACAGCATTGAACAAAACGGGGCATACTTTCGAGGGCTTGGAAGACAGTATGGTTATCTCCGTAAATGGTGTTGCAGGAAACTATGGGCGCGCGAGCAGCAATCCTGTGGAGGGGGCGCTGGAGAGGCTAGACGCCACGCCAGAGACCTTAGCTGAAAAACTAGTAGTCTTTAAAGCAGACGAAGAAAGCTTTGAAGTTTCGGATTCGTTTGCTCTATTGGCTATAGAAGTGGTCCGTTATGAGGGCTCGGAAGAAGCGAAACGATACAGTGCGGCAAGCAACCTTTACAACGGAATTATGGATGATTTCCCTCGTGCTATGTCGGATGATACAATGGCATCTGAACTCTATCAAGCGCTTAAAAGGGCGATTGATGCGGCAGAGGGGCAATATGAAGGAACCCCCCTTTTAGTGGAAGTACAGCTTTTCCATGGGACAGAGGATTTAGAAGCTGAGGATGCACACGTTATATTTACCAATGAGTTTGGTACGCCTTTTCGCGCAGACGCGAGCGAAGAGATTCAATTGCTGCCAGGAAACTATACATTCGCTGCCAGCATTCCAGCATTAGGCAAAGAAGCCACAGGTGCGTTTTCTGTGGAATTGCCGGAAGCTGATCAGGATGGCGGAGATTTAGACGCGCAGCGCTTTGAACTGGTATTTCCAGCAGACGATTATTGGGTAAAAGGCGCTTGCTTTGGAGTAACAAGCAGTACGCCTACCGTACAATATAACCCAGTCTCTAGCCTCTCGTTTGATTTGCATGTAATGGATAATAGTACCTCTACCATTGCTTATGCGGGGATCGAGTGGTCAGACGCGGCTTTGCGTTTTGGCGCAAGTTATCGATCGGTGATTGTTACATACGAGCAAACCAACGGAAACGGAATCAAGGAGCAGCAAATCTCAAACAGTTCCACTGCACAAAGACCTTCAACGGCTATACGGGATTTTATTCCTTCTGATGGGAGCGGCAGAAGCGTAGACTATGTTGCTACATTACATGACTTTGGTAACAATGTTATGTTTAGGCAGAAATATACATTTAACCTTGTAAGGCCAAGAACACTTGCCAGCCTTAAAATAGAGCAGGAGAGCGGCTTTGCACCTGTAGATCCGGCTTTCTCGCCAAACACGTACGTATATACTGCAAAAGTGCTGGATAGCAACGAGTTTATAAAAATTTGGCCAACAGCATTTTCCAGCTATGAAAGCGGATATAGAGTATATGTGAATGATGAGCTTGCAGAGGAAGGGCAGGCAGCTGAAATTATGCTGAAGGGCGCAGGAGAAGAGCAGGACGCTATAACTGTGCAAGTGCGCCATATGGATGGTACGGTAAGTGAGGAATATATTGTTACTCCAGAGTTATTGCCTGCTGTTACCTATTCGTTTAACATTCCCAAAGAAGCGACGATTGAAGTTAGAAACAGCGTAGAGAACATTGAGGAGTTTTCTAATCTTAATAGACAGAACCCAGATTATAATACCTATTCTTTTGATTTAGCCCAAGGGCTTACCTATAATTATACAGTTACACAAGGGAGCTACTTTACAACATCGGGCTCGTTTATCGCTGTGGAAGGCGGCGAAAAGAGTGTGACTGTAGATACAAACGATTATATCGATTCAATTGAAATGCGTCGCAACGCCAGTTCGGATATTTACTGCGGCATAGCTTCGGGAGACGAAATATCGCATGAGCTAACCGGGACGCTAAAAGATTATTATACGACTACAACGATGAAGGTGAGCTTGCAAAGCGGCGTAACCGGCCGCACGATTCATGCGAACTACCTTAACCAGACAACTGCTGTGAGCAGCAATCAAACGCCGCGCACCTTGACTTTAAAAGACGGCACAAATACAACATTGGCCCAGTTTACCGCCGCTGGTGGACGGGCACAAAAGCTTGAGCTTATTGTAAGACAGGTGGATGGAGAATTTACGCGCGAACAAATTTACAATATTACTATCGACCGCGAGCTTTACCTTCATCTAAGCCATGTGCCTGAGTTTATAAGCGAAGGGCTTCTTTCAGTCTATACGCCGGCATTTGACCGCGACGTGCGTGAGGGGTATGAAGTAATCGTAGTCGACGATGCGCAGGAGCTTGTTGTCAAGGCGGCTCAGAATGGAACAATTCCTTCAGAGGACATAGACCAACCCTATGTTATGACTGTAAATGGTGTTGCGACAGAGCCGGCAGCAGATTATACCACTAATTTGGCTGTGCGTGAGGTGACGCTTCCGCTTAGCGGAACAAAGGAAGATGAGGAGGTTCGCATACAGCTTACGCACCCTTCTGGCGCTCGAGGGGAATATACGTTCCTAATTAAAAAGGCTGAGCCTGTTGACATGACGTTTGAACTGACCCCGGAAGATGCGCTGCTTACGCTTTTTAACGAAGGTGATATGCGCATATGGCCCAATGAAGAGGGGGTTTACAGCCTGCTTGCGGGCAGACCATATACCTATGCACTTAGCAAATCAGGCTATGTTGCAGGAACAGGCTCGTTTGTTGCGGATGTCGATGTGACGAGCATGGAGCTTGCGATTGAGCTAGCAGAACCCAATGAAGATATTGATCCTGACAGAGATATTGAATGGAATAAATTCCGCGGAGATGACAATACAGGTGTGACAAAAATAGGGACGCCAACTTCAGCTGAAGATTCTCAGCTTTACTGGGCCTATAAAAGCTCGGGTATGTCACACGTTGGACAGCCACTCATGCTGGATAACTATGTTGCAATTTTTACAGGAAACAAGCTGCAGTATCTCGATAATGTTAGCGGGGAGTTGCTGGCAGAGGGGATTATGTTTTCGGCGGGCGGTGTGATTCCCACATATTCAGATGGGATGGTTTTTTGCCCTGTCACCGGCGGCCTGCAGGCATTTAATGCAAAACCGCGCCCCCAGACAGAGAGCGATGTAGGCTATACAAATAAAGAAGTCATGGTTTTGGATTCTTTATGGGTTTATAGTGACCCAATAGGCGGCGGCGGCTTTGCACCATTTTATGTTGAAGACGGCTACATATATGGCGGGTGGCAGCAGGTTAAAAGACCTGGCGCATTTGTTTGCCTGTCTATTACAGATGAAGACCCAAGCCAAACGCATGAGGTGAAGACGCCGACCTGGCGCTGGATTCGCGGAGAAGGGTTCTATTGGGCAGGAGCGCATATAGGAGAGCGATTTGTTGTGGTAGGCGGCGAGGCCGCAGTCACTGAGGATCACATAACCTGCCTTGATGTACGAACAGGCGAGGTTTTAGACACACTTCAGAATGTGTTTAACAGCGAAAACCGCGGAAGTGTTGTGTATGACAAGGAGAGTGACCGTTATTGCCTTGTTACAAAAGATTCTTTTTATTCGGTGCGCGTTGATGATAATGGTAAGTTTTATGATTTGAAGGTAAGCCCAATAGGAGGAATGAGCACATCTACTCCTGCAATTTATAATGGGCGTGCTTACATTGGCGTTTCCGGAAACGGGCAATTCCAGTCCTTTACCGGTTCGGGCATTATGGTCCTAGATGTTGTGACAAGCGAACCGATTTACGCGATGAGTACACGTGGTTATCCGCAGTCTAGCGGGCTTATCAGTACGGCCTATTCGGATGTGCCTCATTATAACCCACAGACAGGGAAAGAGGAGACGGGTTTTGTCTATGTGTATTTCACGCACAACGATTCAACTGGAAGTATAAGTTTTATTATCGATAAGCCAGGGGTCACAGAACCTGTTTTATCGGATAATGTCGGCGGAGTTAAGGTTGCGCCGGTTCTTTTTCACCCGCAAGGGCACCATACCAACTACAACCTTGCATCCCTACAAGTGGATCGCTATGGCACACTCTATATGAAGACCGATAGAGCTTACATAATGGCGATTGGGCACAGGATTGAGGGCATCGAACTGCAGCAAGAACCGGACCGTACGGTGTATAGGCCTGGAGAAGAATTTGATAGGACAGGCATGAAGGTTATAGCAAAATACAGCAATGGCCTTGAAAGGGATATCAGCGGGTATGTGTCTGTGGAGAACCCTGTGCTTGTAGCCGAACAGACCTCGATCAACGTTCGGTTTCCCTATGCATTGTATAACAACAATACTGCGAGCGAATACATTGATTCCAAGGAGAACTCTACTTTTGACAAGCTTCCAAGGCCTGAAGTTTCGGTGCCTCTTGTAGTGCTAAATGAGGAACAGGCTCTTTCGATTGATGAAGTGATCGGGCTTATTGACGACATTGGAACAGTCGAGTTTGACGGTGCATCCAATTCAAGAATTAGTAATGCTCGCAATGCGTATAATGCGTCTGATCCGGTGATTCGTAAAGCCGTTTCCAATTATCAGATGTTGCTTGAGGCTGAGGAACGCTACAGCTTGCTTACGCTTGCTTCACAAAACAAAC
>JBMNTQ010000057.1:0-11268 GCA_050945815.1 Christensenellales bacterium | reverse complement strand
TCCTCCACAGGCATCAAAAACGGTTTGTCTACCTGACGCTCCGGTGTCGGTATATACGCATCCACAGCATCCATCACTTCAAAGATCGACTTGCTCCACTCATTGTTCTCCAAGTCGTCTTCAGCCTGCGCCGCTTCCAGCGCCTTCAATGCCGAGCCCTTAATGATCGGAATATCGTCTCCCGGAAACTCGTATTCGCTCAAAAGCTCACGAACTTCCATCTCAACCAGCTCCAGAAGCTCCTCGTCGTCCACCATATCCACCTTGTTCATATACACCACAATATACGGTACGCCTACCTGACGCGCCAGCAGTATATGCTCCCGTGTCTGTGGCATCGGCCCGTCCGCAGACGATACGACCAGGATCGCTCCGTCCATCTGGGCCGCTCCCGTAATCATGTTCTTCACATAGTCCGCGTGACCGGGGCAGTCCACATGCGCATAGTGACGATTCTTCGTCTCATATTCCACGTGCGACGTGTTGATCGTGATTCCACGTTCCTTCTCCTCCGGCGCCTTGTCAATCTCATCATACTTCGTCGCTTTCGCCTGACCGTATTTCGACAGCGTCATCGTTATCGCCGCCGTCAGCGTTGTCTTCCCATGATCCACATGCCCGATCGTGCCGATGTTGACGTGCGGTTTATTTCTCTCAAACTTCTCCTTAGACATTTCTTTCCTTTCCTCCTCGTTTCTCATCGGAATCTCCGACAAGCGATTTTAAATATTGTCCTGCTGCAAACTTCTTCCTAATATAGAGACTAATTTGCCCCAAATCGCCTTACGAACCTGCGGCAATTTTCTCCGTAATATTCTTGGGAACCTCCTCATAATGGGAGAACTGCATGGTAAACGTACCGCGCCCCTGGGTTCTCGACCGCAGGTCCGTCGCATAACCGAACATCTCCGACAGAGGAACCTGCGCCCGAATCACCTGATCCGCCAGCCGCGCCTCCATGCCCTCAATACGCCCGCGCCGGGAATTGATGTTGCCGATCACGTCGCCCATATATTCCTCCGGCACAACGATCTCCACCGACATCATAGGCTCCAGCAAAACAGAATGGCCCTTCTCCAACACATTCTTAAGCGCCATAGAACCGGCAATCTTATAGGCAAGCTCCGACGAGTCCACATCGTGGTACGAGCCGTCAACCAAGGTCACTTTAAAGTCCACAACCTCATAGCCGCCCAAATAACCACTAGCAGAAGCCTCCCGAATACCATTCTCCACAGGGCCAATAAATTCCTTGGGAATCACACCGCCCACAATCTTATTTTCAAACACAATGCCGCTGCCGGGTTCACCAGGCTCCGCCTGAATCACACAGTGGCCATATTGTCCATGCCCGCCGGTCTGGCGCACATAGCGCCCTTCCGCCCTGACACTCTTGCGAATGGTCTCACGGTATGCAACCTGAGGCTTGCCCACACTGGCCTCCACTTTAAACTCGCGAAGCAGCCGGTCCACAATCACTTCCAGGTGCAATTCACCCATACCCGCGATAATGGTCTGTCCGGTCTCCTCGTCCGTATACGCCCTAAAAGTCGGATCCTCCTCGGACAGCTTACTCAGCGCAACCGCCATCTTATCCTGGCCCGCCTTGGTCTTCGGCTCGATCGCAACCTTAATCACAGGCTCCGGAAACTCCATAGATTCCAGCAAAATCGGCTGGTCCTCACTGCACAGCGTATCGCCGGTGCTGGTGTCCTTCAATCCGCCAACTGCCGCAATGTCGCCGGCATAAACCTCTTCCACTTCCTCGCGGTGGTTCGCATGCATCAGCAAAAGCCGCCCCACCCGCTCCCGCTTGCCTTTGGCGGAATTATAGATATAGGAACCGGATTTAATCGTACCAGAATACACCCGGAAAAATGCCAGCTTCCCGACAAAGGGGTCCGTCATGATTTTAAAAGCAAGGGCGGAGAGTGGCTGGTCATCCGCAGGCTCCCGATGTAAAATATCACCGGTTTTAGGGTCGTGCCCCTCCATAGGCGGCACATCCAGCGGCGACGGCAAAAAGCTAACCACCGTATTCAAAAGCTGCTGCACGCCCTTATTGCGGTAAGAAGTTCCGCAAACAACGGGAATCAGCTGCACGGCAATCGTAGCCTTGCGAATACCCCGAATCAATTCTTCCTGGGAAAGGTCGCCTTCCTCCAAGTATTTGTCCGTCAAATCATCATTCAGCTCCGCGACAGCCTCCAAAAGGCGCTCTCTCGCTGCCTGGGCCGCATCCGCCATGTCTGCGGGAATCTCCCGTTCCTCAAAGGTGTTGCCCATATCATCCAAGTAATAAAACGCTTTCATAGCGATTAGATCAACCATGCCTTGAAAGGCGTTTTCCGCACCAATGGGCAGCTGAACCGGCACAGCATTTGCAGAAAGCCGGTCGCGCATCATGTCCACCACACGCAAAAAGTCCGCGCCGACTATGTCCATCTTGTTCACATAGGCAATCCTAGGCACCATATATTTGTTGGCCTGCCGCCAAACGGTCTCCGATTGAGGCTCCACGCCGCCTTTCGCACAGAAAACGGCGACTGCCCCATCCAAAACGCGTAGCGAACGCTCCACCTCAACGGTAAAGTCCACATGCCCGGGCGTATCAATAATATTGATGCGATGGCCGGCCCAATAAGCAGTGGTTGCAGCGGACGTAATGGTAATCCCGCGCTCCTGTTCCTGCTTCATCCAGTCCATGGTGGCCGCCCCCTCGTGGGTCTCACCGATCCTGTGGATCTTCTTGGCATAATAGAGAATACGCTCGGTGGTGGTCGTCTTACCGGCGTCAATATGTGCCATGATTCCTATATTTCTTGTATTCGTTAAAGAATCCCGCCTCAGGGTACTCAATCTCCTTTCGTGCGAAAAACCAGCGCGCGGCGAACCTGTCGCTGCGCGCGCCTCGCATCCTCAATTACATATCCAGCAAACTTTTCAACAATCTACCAACGGTAATGGGCAAACGCCTTATTGGCCTCAGCCATTCTGTGGGTATCTTCCTTTTTCTTATAGGTGTCCCCCGCGTTGTTGTAGGCATCCAAAATCTCGCCGGCAAGGCGATCCTTCATGGTACGCTCATTCCGTTTGCGAGAGTATAGAACCAACCAGCGAAGGCCTAAAGTCTGGCGCCGTTCCGGCCGCACTTCAATGGGAACCTGGTACGTAGCGCCGCCTACCCGGCGAGCCTTTACTTCCAGAACCGGCATCACATTTTCCAACGCCTGCTGGAAAACCTCCAACGGGTCTTTCCCGAGTTTTTCTTTTACAATATCAAATGCGCTGTAGCAAACATTCTGCGCAACGCCCTTTTTCCCGTCCAGCATCACTTGGTTAATCAGTTTGGTCACCACGACGCTGTTGTAAATCGGGTCAGGTAAAATTTCACGTTGGGCAATAAATCCACGTCTGGGCATCGATTTACCTCCTCACACCCAATTATTTCGAGTTATTTCTTTGGTTTTTTCGCGCCATAAAGCGACCTTCCCTGCTTTCTGTCCACAACACCGGCAGTATCCAGCGCTCCGCGCACGATATGATACCGAACACCGGGTAAGTCCTTCACCCTGCCCCCGCGCACCAACACCACAGAGTGCTCCTGCAAGTTATGTCCAATACCCGGAATATACGCCGTTCCTTCCATTTGGTTAGAAAGGCGAACCCTGGCAATTTTTCTCAAAGCAGAATTGGGTTTTTTAGGAGTCATCGTCCTAACCGCCAGACAGACGCCGCGCTTCTGCGGGCACTGCTTCAAAATGGGCGTCTTAGAGCCGTAGGTAACTTTCTCCCGCCCTTGCTTAATCAACTGGTTAATTGTAGGCATATCCGCACCTCCTTATCACAATTCAATATGTCAATTCCTTCGCAACCCCAAAGGAACCTATTGTAGCTGTTCACATCTGCTGTCTTACTCCGCGCAACGATAAAAGCCCAGCATTTGCATACCCAAATATTTTAACACCTGGCAACCCCGATGTCAACGACGTTTTTCATCCTGTCAAACTTTTCGTCCTACAGTAACTCATCCAGCAAATCGTCGCTGATTATATCACTAATTTCCGGAATATCCAAAGTGAAATCCATCTGCTGTCCAGCCAGCGTCTCCTCCGCCTCCGTGCTGGTCACCGGGTTCACCACCACATTGCTGCGCACCGTACAGTTCCGGTAGCGTTTCATACCCGTACCCGCCGGAATCAGCTTGCCAATGATCACATTTTCCTTCAAGCCCAAAAGCGGATCGACCTTGCCCTTGATGGCGGCTTCCGTCAGCATCCGCGTAGTCTCCTGGAACGACGCAGCCGACAAAAAGCTCTCGGTTGCCAGCGAAGCCTTGGTAATACCCAGCAGCACACGCTTAGCCACTGCAGGCTGCCCGCTGGCTTCCACCACCTTATGATTCTCCCGCTCAAAGCGGAAAATATCCACCAATTCTCCAGGCATCATATCCGTATCTCCGGAATCCTCAATACGAACCTTGCGCAGCATCTGACGAATAATCACTTCAATATGCTTGTCGCTGATCTCCACGCCCTGCATCCGGTAAACCAGCTGCACCTCTTTCAAAAGGTAGGCCTGAACACCCTTCACGCCCTTGATCTTCAAAATATCATGAGGGTTGATAGACCCTTCCGTCAACTCATCGCCGGCCTCCACCGCATCCCCGTCCCGCACCTTAATCCTAGAACCAAAGGTAATCGGATACGTCTCCGATTCACCCTCGTCGTTCGTGATGGTAATTTCGCGCTTCTTCTTGATGTCGTCAATCTTCACAACACCGGAAATCTCCGCGATGGTAGCCAAGCCTTTGGGCTTTCTCGCCTCAAACAACTCCTCTACCCGAGGCAAGCCTTGAGTAATGTCATTGCCTGCCACACCGCCGGTATGGAAGGTACGCATAGTCAGCTGCGTGCCCGGCTCACCGATAGACTGAGCAGCAATGATACCCACCGCCTCGCCAATGGATACAGCCTCGCCGGTAGCCATGTTGGCGCCATAACACTTAGCGCAAACGCCGTGTTCGCTGCGGCAGGTAAAGATGGAGCGTACATGCACCTTCTCAATCCCCGCCTTAAGGATCTCCTCCACAGCGATGTGGTCGATGATCTGATTGGCCTCCACCAAAGTTGCCCCTGTTTTCGGATGCACAATCTCATCCACAGCATAACGGCCGAGAATTCTGTCCTCCAGCGGCTCAATCTTCTCCTTGCCGTTGGTTACATCCGACATCCAAATGCCCTTGACGCCTACTCCGGCACTTTCAAAGCAATCCACCTCGCGAACGATAACATCCTGGCTAACGTCCACCAAGCGGCGGGTCAAATAGCCCGAGTCTGCAGTCCGAAGTGCCGTATCCGCCAAGCCCTTACGAGCGCCGTGCGTGGAAATAAAGAATTCCAAAACCGTCAACCCCTCTCGGAAGTTGGTACGGATGGGCATCTCTATAATCTGCCCCGACGGATCCGCCATCAGCCCGCGCATTCCCGCCAACTGCCGGATCTGGTTCGTGCTGCCCCTAGCGCCGGAATTGGCCATCATATAGATCGGGTTGAAGCGATCCAGCGAATTCATGAGAGCATCGGTCACAGCCCTCGTCGTCTTTTCCCAAACACGTATGACATTATCCTTACGCTCTTTCTCGCTCAAAAGCCCGCGCCTAAATTGCTTCTCCACGTCGCGCACCTGAACCTCCGCGTTATTCAAAAGCTCCGTTTTTTCCGGCGGAATAACAATATCCGAAACGCTGACCGTCACAGCGCCAATGGTAGAATACTTAAATCCTAGCTGCTTGATGCGGTCCAGCATCTCAGCCGTCTTGGTGGTGCCATGCACCCGATAACAACGGTCTACAATTTTGCCCAGCTGCTTTTTGTCCGCCAAGGCGTCAATTTCCAGCGCAAACAGGTTTTCTGGGTCCTTCCGATCCACAAAGCCCAAGTCCTGGGGAATTGCCTCATTAAAGAGAATACGCCCCACCGTAACCTCGCGAATCCTGCTAACCGTCTCGCCGTCTACTTCCCCTCTAAAACGTACCTTTATCTTAGATTGCAGCGATATCACACCGGCCTGGTACGCGATAATCGCTTCCTCCGGCGACGAGAACATCTTGCCCTCGCCTTTGCCCCCCGGCCGCTCAATGGTCATATAATACGAGCCGATAACCATATCCTGGGTCGGGCTGACCACAGGCTTACCATCCTGAGGCTTCAAAATATTATTGGCCGCCAGCATCAAATACCGCGCTTCCGCCTGCGCCTCCAAAGAAAGCGGAACGTGTACCGCCATCTGGTCGCCGTCAAAGTCCGCGTTGTAAGCAGTACAGACCAGCGGATGAATTTTCAGCGCGCGGCCCTCCACCAACACAGGCTCAAAGGCCTGAATGCCCAAGCGGTGCAAAGTAGGCGCACGGTTAAGCAATACGGGATGATCCGCGATCACCTCTTCCAAAACGTCCCAAACCTCGGGCCGTACCCGCTCCACCACGCGCTTCGCGCTCTTAATGTTGTGGGAATAATTCTTCTCCACCAGCTTCTTCATCACAAAGGGCTTGAAAAGCTCCAACGCCATCTCCTTGGGCAACCCACACTGATACATCTTCAGCTCCGGGCCGACCACAATAACGCTACGTCCGGAGTAGTCTACGCGCTTGCCCAAAAGGTTCTGGCGAAAACGCCCCTGCTTGCCCCGAAGAAGGTCAGACAGGCTCTTGAGAGAACGGTTGCCCGGCCCGGTGACAGGCCTTCCCCGCCGCCCATTGTCAATCAAAGCATCCACCGCCTCCTGCAGCATCCGCTTCTCATTACGCACAATAATCTCCGGTGCCCGCAAATCCAACAGCCGCTTCAAACGGTTGTTGCGGTTGATCACCCGGCGATATAGGTCGTTCAAATCACTGGTGGCAAACCGGCCGCCGTCCAACTGTACCATAGGCCTAAGCTCCGGCGGAATCACTGGAATCACATCCAGAATAATCCACTCCGGCCGGTTTCCGCTCTTGCGGAAGGCCTCCACAACCTCCAGCCGCTTGACCGCACGAATACGCTTCTGTCCAGTGGAATTGCGCATCTCCGCCCTCAGTTCAGCAGCCGTGGCAGCCAAATCTATGCGCTTGAGCAATTCCTTAATCGCCTCAGCGCCTATGCCGGCAGTAAACTTGCCTTCATATTTTTCGTAATATTCTTTAAATTCCTTATCCGTCAAAAGCTGCTTGGATTCCAAAGGTGTATCACCAGGGTCGATCACAATCTTAGAAGCAAAATATAAAACCCGCTCAAGAGAGCGCGGAGAAATATCCAACAACAAGCCCATGCGGCTGGGAATCCCCTTAAAATACCAGATGTGAGATACCGGAACCGCCAATTCAATATGCCCCATACGCTCCCGGCGAACTTTAGAACGCGTCACCTCAACGCCGCATTTCTCACAGACAATGCCGCTGTAGCGAATACGCTTATAGCGTCCACAATGGCATTCCCAGTCCTTAGTCGGACCAAAAATACGTTCGCAGAACAAGCCGTCTTTCTCCGGCTTAAGCGTACGGTAGTTGATGGTTTCGGGTTTTTTTACTTCGCCTCTGGACCATTCGCGTATTTTTTCAGGAGAAGCAAGGCTAATCTGTATCGCGTCAAAATTGTTCAATTCAAACAATATGCTCGTCTCCCTTCCTGTATGGAAATCATCGTTTATTCTTCAACAAAGCCCCGCGGCCTTTCGCGCCGCAACGGGCGTTTGCCCGCACAGAATCCTGTGCAGGGCGCCCACCCAACTTAAAGCAAATCGTCTTCCTCATCCTCGGGGCTCTCTTGCTCCAAGTCCGAATCCAAGTCATCCGGGAAGCTGTCCAGCGGCAAATCGCCGAATTCCTCCAACAGAATATCGCCGAACTCATCGCCGTCCACTATATCCTCGTCGTCCTCCTTGCCCTCAATGTTCACATCCAACATCACAGGCATATCATCCGCAGGTTCCTGAATCTCAACCTCATTGTCATGGGCCAGCACGGCGACATCCAGCGCCAAGCTCTGCAGCTCCTTAATCAAAACTTTAAACGACTCCGGAACCCCCGGCTCCATCATGTTCTCACCCTTGACAATGGCTTCATACGTTTTCACGCGTCCCACAACGTCGTCCGACTTCACAGTCAGGATCTCCTGCAAGGTATAGGCCGCGCCATAAGCCTCCAGCGCCCAAACCTCCATCTCCCCAAACCGCTGTCCGCCAAACTGCGCCTTGCCCCCCAGCGGCTGCTGGGTAACCAGAGAATAAGGGCCAGTGGAACGGGCGTGGATCTTATCATCCACCAAGTGCGCCAGCTTTAGGAAGTACATATATCCAACCGTCACCGGGTTTTCAAAAGGCTCCCCGGAGCGTCCGTCATACAGCGTGGTCTTGCCGTTGGGGTTATAGTTCGCCTTCTTCAAAATCGTCTCAATGTCCTCTTCCGTTGCGCCATCAAAAACCGGCGTTGCAACACGCCAGCCCAAGGCCTTGGCCGCATACCCCAGATGCACCTCCAAAACCTGGCCGATGTTCATCCTCGAAGGCACGCCCAGCGGGTTCAACACAATCTCCAGCGGTGTCCCGTCCGGCAGGAACGGCATATCCTCCTCCGGCAGAATCCTGGATATAACGCCCTTGTTCCCATGACGCCCCGCCATTTTGTCGCCCACGGATATTTTCCGTTTCTGGGCGATATAAACACGAACCAACTGGTTCACGCCGGGGGAAAGCTCATCTTTGTTCTCCCGGGTAAATACTTTCACATCCACAATCACGCCGCTCTCGCCGTGGGGCACCCGCAAAGAAGTATCCCGTACCTCCCGGGCCTTCTCACCAAAGATTGCCCGCAGCAAACGCTCCTCCGCAGTCAGCTCGGTCTCACCCTTAGGCGTCACCTTGCCCACCAGGATATCCCCGGCCTGCACCTCAGCCCCAATGCGAATAATACCGCGATCATCCAAATCCTTCAGCGCTTCTTCCCCCACATTGGGGATATCCCGGGTAATCTCCTCCGGCCCGAGCTTCGTATCCCGCGCTTCCGATTCATATTCCTCAATGTGAATGGAGGTAAACACATCCTCCTTCACCAGCTTATCGCTGATTAAGATAGCATCCTCGTAGTTGTAGCCCTCCCATACCATAAAGCCAATCAGTATGTTACGGCCCAGCGCCAGCTCACCTTGGTCGGTCGAGGGGCCGTCTGCCAGCATATCCCCCACCTTCACCGCATCTCCCGGCCGTACGATGGGCCGTTGGGTGATACAGGTTCCCTGGTTCGAGCGCTTAAAATTAATCAGCCTATATTCATGCTGCTGTCCCTTCTTATCCTCCAGCACAATATTCGCAGCCGTCACCTTAACAATCCGGCCCTCATGCTTAGACAACACCATCACACCGGAATCCATCGCCGCCTTATGCTCCATCCCCGTCCCCACGATCGGTGCCTGAGGCCGAAGCAGCGGCACAGCCTGCCTCTGCATGTTGGCGCCCATCAGCGCCCGGTTGGCATCATCGTTTTCCAGGAAGGGAATCAGCGCCGTCGCCACAGAAACCACCTGCTTAGGCGAAACGTCCATATAATCGATCGAGCTCGCAGGCGCCTCCAGAATCTCATCCCGCCAGCGGCTAGTCACCCGATCTTTCTCAAAGCTCATGTTTTCATCCAGAATTTCGTTAGCCTGAGCAATGACAAATTCGTCTTCCACATCAGCAGTCAGATATTCGATCTCATCGGTCACAACGCCCTTTTCTTTATCCACCTTCCGATAAGGCGATTCAATGAAGCCATACTCATTGATCCGGGCATATGTACTCAACGAACCGATCAGTCCGATGTTCGGGCCTTCCGGCGTCTCAATCGGACACATCCGGCCATAGTGGCTGTAATGCACATCTCGCACTTCAAAGCTGGCGCGCTCGCGGTTGAGTCCGCCGGGCCCTAAGGCACTTAGACGGCGCTTGTGCGTCAACTCCCCCAACGGGTTGGTCTGGTCCATAAATTGCGACAACTGGGACGAACCGAAAAACTCTTTAATCGCCGCAGAAACCGGCCGAATATTAATCAGGTTGCCCGGTGTCGCCACATCCATATCCTGAACAGACATGCGCTCACGCACCACCCGCTCCATCCGCGACAGCCCCACGCGAATCTGGTTCTGCAAAAGCTCACCCACACTTCTAAGGCGTCGGTTGCCCAGATGGTCAATATCGTCAATGCGGCCAATGCCATAGCCCAGACAAACCAAATAATTCACCGAAGCTAACATATCATCGGGATAAATATGTTTAGGAATCAGCTCCGCAACACGTTCCTTCAATTCGTTGCGCAACGTATCACGGTCCGCATCCTTATGCTGCGCCAGGATATCCATCAGTGCCGGATAATGCACCTTCTCGTTCAGGCCCGCTTCTTTAGGGTCGAAGGGCAGATAAGCCGCCGCGTCCACAAAGTTGTTGCCAATCACCCGCAAAACGCGCCCATCCTCCAACTCAATTTCCACGCGGTTGTTGCCGCTGTTTTGGGCTTTCTCCGCCATCTCCCGAGAAATAACGTCGCCCTTTTGCACCAGCATCTCCCCGGTCTGCAAGTCGAAAACATCCTGCGCCGCACGCTGGCCTGTAATGCGGCCGGCCACGCCCAGCTTTTTGTTGAATTTATAACGGCCCACCCGCGCCAAATCATAGCGCTTGGATTCAAAGAACAACAAATCAATAAAGGAACGGGCACTGTCCGCATTGGGCGGCTCGCCCGGCCGCAAGCGTTTGTAAATCTCTACCAACGCTTCATCAGTGGTCGTAGTCGCATCCTTCAAAAGGGTAGCCTCCACCCGCTCGTCCTCTCCCAGAACATCCCTCAATTTCCCATTGCTGTCCCAGCCCATAGCCCGCAGCAAAACGGTAATAGGCAGTTTCCGGGTTCGATCCACCCGCACCCACATACAGTCATTGGAATCCGTCTCATATTCCAGCCAAGCGCCCCGGTTGGGAATAATCGCAGCGGAATAAAGCGCCTTACCCGTCTTGCTGTCAATATGCTCAGAGAAATAAGAGCCGGGAGAACGCACCAATTGGCTGACAATAACGCGTTCCGCACCATTGATAATAAAGGTCCCCTGATCGGTCATAATAGGGAAATCCCCCATAAATACCTGCTGCTCCTTAATCTCGCCGGTAGCTTTATTAGTCAAGCTGACAACAACGCGCAAGGGAGCCGAATAGCTCACATCCCGCTCCTTACATTCCTCCACCGTATATTTTGGGTTTTTA
>JBMNTQ010000056.1:0-11391 GCA_050945815.1 Christensenellales bacterium | reverse complement strand
CTCGGGAATGGTTACTGCAAAACCAACGACAACACCAAATAGAAGGATCAGGCGCATTTTGCCGGTTTTGACCAGAGCATTGCCCAGCGCTTCGCCAAAGGGTACAAAGCCGACATTGACGCCTAGGAGGAAGAGGGTCAGGCCGATGAGGAGCATAACTGTCCCGGCCAAAAAATCAAAATAGGTATCTAAGGGCAGCTTGATGATTGTAAACTGAAGGATGGTTATAATGACACAAATCGGAAGAACCCCATAGAGAACTTCTAGAACCGTTTCTTTTATGTTCAATAAGCATGTCCCCTTTTTATGGCTTGGCAGAAATAGATCGCTTTAAAGAAAAACAGCATGGGTTAACAGAATTGACAACAGATCAGGTTATGCCGGCAAACAGCCCTTTTTGTCACCTTACTTTCAATTTGCAAATCCATGCATGGAACCGTCGGCTCTGTGGCTTGGATACAGGAGATAGAAGCAACCGGGAGACTAAGGCTTCTCGCGAGGGCATGTTGTTCGTAAAAAGCAAATATTCCGTTTAATTGTACTTGAATACACGAAGGCTGTCAATTGAACATATGGATTTTCACAACAGCTTTTGCAGCGCGTTTTTCCAACGCTTCTTTGTGAGTGCTTCTATGAAAGACAGGTGACCTATATGAAAGACGGGTGATTTATAGGAACCAGGATCGACAGAGGTGGGGAGACGGGATGGTTGCAAACCAAGAAATAAGAGGCATACCGGAATGTGCCTGGATTGGACAGGAGCGGGGAATGGCAGGGGCATGGAAGCTCATTTGGAAGCTCATTTGACAGATAAATAAAAATAAAGACGCAGGATTAAGACTTGTATGATTGAAATCTAAAAGGAAGAGTGATAGAATTAAAATGATTTATTTTCAGAAGCATGAGAAGTATTTGTTGGATTTTATATGCAAACGGATTGTTTTTGTTGGCAACTGAGAATAAGTATGGTATATTATGGAACGCAGATACCGTTTTGTACCGATGTGGAGCATGTTAGTCTTGGCACCCTCGTAGAGAAAAGATACTCCGTATTGATAGTTTTGACATTGGTTGGAAGAAGTTTCATTTTGTGAAGCCTTATAGGTTGGACGCCGCAACCTTGCGGATACATAGAGTGGATGCTATCCTCCAATGCAAGATATAATTAATTCATAAAGGAGCGATCGATATGGTTGAACCATTGGTGTACCTACTGATAGCCATTGCGTGCATCTTGGCCTTTGGCCTAGCCGCATATTTCTATCGTTGGGTTAAGTCCCGTCCTTCTTCCAACGAACGGGTTAAAGAGGTCGGAGCCTACATAACAAAGGGGGCCAACGCTTTTTTGCGCCGTGAGTACAGAATCCTGGCAGTGTTTGCCGGCGTTGTGGCGGTCTTGATTCTGCTGTTCCTGCCCAAACCAATTTGGAGCGGAGATGTCGGTACGAATGTACTGATGACACTTTCGTATATCTTTGGTACGGTGCTTTCCGCCTTGGCGGGGAAAATTGGCATTCAGATTGCGACAATTGCCAACATGAAAGCTGCGGAGGCGGCACAGGAGGGCATCAAGCCTTCATTCCTAGCAGGCTTTCGAGGCGGCGCGGTTATGGGTATGGCGGTTGTCGGCTCCAGTTTGTTGGGTGTGGCGCTGGTCTATGGGATAACGAACGACCCGACTGCTGTGATTAGCTTTAGCTTTGGCGCATCCAGCCTCGCTTTGTTTGCGAAAGCTGGCGGCGGTATTTTCACGAAGACTGCCGATATCAGTGCTGACCTTGTGGGTAAGGTGGAATACGGCATTCCGGAAGACGACCCGAGAAACCCTGCTGTTATCGCGGATAACGTAGGTGACAACGTAGGCGACGTTGCCGGCATGGGTGCAGACCTTTTTGACTCCAACGTGGCTTCTATGTCTGCTGCTTTGGTTATGGCTGCAGCACTGCCGTTTGCGGCGGAACTGACGCGACACTATATTACAATGGTGTTTGTATATGCGTCTTTGGGCCTGATCGCTTCTTCTATTGGTGTGGCTGCTGCCCGTATGGGCAAAAAGGGTGACCCGACCAGCGCGCTGAACAACAGCACCTATATCACCACTGCGATTTTTGCTGTATTGACGGCTCTGGCAACTTGGGTGCTGAACTTTGACTGGCGCATCTGGGGTGCTACGGCTATCGGCTTGTTTGTCGGTGTTATTATCGGCCTTACCAGTGATTATTTTACCAACGACAACAAAAAACCGGTGCGATACGTGGCCAAGGCCTCAGAAACAGGACCGGCATTTACCATTCTATCGGGTGTTTCCTATGGCTTTTTGAGCGTGCTGCCCGCTATGGTGGGTATTGCGATTTCCGCTCTGGCTTCCTATCAGCTTTGCTATAGCATTACTGGCACGGTTGTTGGCGGTATGCTGGGGATTTCCATGGCAGCTGTAGGAATGCTTTCGATTGTAGGTATGATTATCTCCAACGACGCTTATGGTCCCATCGTGGACAACGCCCGCGGCCTTGTGGAAATGGGCGATTTGGGCGAAGAAGCGCTGGAAATCACCGACGAGCTGGACAGTGCCGGCAATACGGTGAAAGCTGTTACCAAGGGCTTTGCCATTGGCGCGGCCGGGCTGACGATTATTGCTTTGTTGGGTGCTTTCATGAGCGAAGTAAACCTGGCGGCGGTGGAAGCGGGCCTGGCGAAAGCTGGAGAACTGTTTATTACCGGTTTTGATATTTTAAATCCTGTTGTATTCTTCGGCTTGCTGATCGGAGCGGCCATTCCGGCCATATTCTCTGCGATGCTGATGCTGGGCGTGGATCGCAATGCGCAGCGCATGATAAAAGAAATCCACAGACAGTTTGACGAGATTCCCGGCCTTTTGGAAGGGAAACCCGGCGTAGTTGCGGAATATGATAAGTGCATTGATATTGCGACGGTGGGCGCTTTGAAAGAACTGATTCCTGCTGGCCTTGTTGCAATCGTCAGTACCCTCGTGGTAGGCTTTGTGGGCGGCGTGCATGCGATTGGCGGCTTTTTGACCGGTAATATCGTCAGTGGCTTGCTGTTGGCATTGTTTATGTCCAACGCCGGCGGCCTGTGGGATAACGCGAAGAAGTATGTGGAAGCGGGCAACCACGGCGGCAAGGGTTCGGATGCGCATAAGTCTGCTGTAGTAGGCGATACTGTGGGCGATCCGTTCAAAGATACTGCCGGGCCGTCCATCAACACTCAGATTACGGTGGTTTCTTTGGTCGCTTCTCTTATGGCGACGTTGTTCCTGACCATCAACTTGTTTGGATAAAAAACTGAATCGGCGTTTATGCAATGGCCGTCGGGATTTACCGGCGGCCATTCGTAATCTATGGGGAGCCTTTAAGACATTGAACGGAGGAGAAAACGCTGGCCATGGCACTTCTTTTGTGGCATCTCGGGCATATAAACGGCTGCCTTGGCTTGAACTGGATTGGTATCTGGGGGCTTGCCGGCTAGGTGGCGGCAGGATTGGATGTTGAAGCGCTGTGGTATAATATGATACAATAATCCAAATACAAGATGTAGGTGGCTTTTTCAACTATGAAGATTCTGGTATCGAATGATGATGGGATTCATGCAGCGGGAATTCTGGCCCTGGTTAGGGCGCTGGCGGTGAAGCATGAGGTTTATGTATGCGCGCCCGATGGAGAACGCAGTGCGGCCAGCCATTCTTTGACGCTGTTTTCGCCGCTTTTTGCCAGAAAAACCCAGGTAGACGGAGCTTTATTGGCCTACGCAGTCAGCGGCACACCGGTAGATAGCGTAAAATTGGGAATCAGTGAATTTGGCTTGCCGGATGCGGTCTTTGCCGGTGTGAACAACGGTTTGAACGCTGGTGAGGATATTCTTTATTCCGGGACAGTATCGGCTGCTTGCGAAGGGGCGCTAATCGGGCTGCCATCGGTAGCGGTTTCTGCTGCGCCGGGAGACGAGGAGGCATGTGAGGCGGCTTGTGCTTATGCTGTGGAATTGGCAGATTATATTGAACGCCAAGCAACCAGGACTGCGGTTGTGTATAATCTGAATGTGCCGACATTGCTGCCCGGGGTGCAGCGGCGTTGTCAGGCAGCCCGGGTTGGCCTACGGGGTATGGTTGTGAAATACGATAAGCGGACCGACTTGCGCGGCCGAGACTATTATTGGGCTCCCTGTGGGGAAGGTGCTATAAGCGGCGCTTTGCCGGGAACCGACCTTTATTGGATGGCGGAGGGCCATGCGACGGTGACGCCGTTGCGCTTTGACTTTACGGATGAGCCGTTGTTGGAGAAACTGTCTGAAGCATTGAAGCGAAACGCAGGAGAGATAGGGAGCGGGCGATAATTTACAAAGAGGTTTGGGGTGGTTATGATGGAACATCAGGATATTATGAGCCGAATTGATGAGAAATTCGATTCCATGAGCAAAGGGCAAAAGCGGATTGCCCGTTATATATTGGAATCCTACGATAAGGCGGCGTTTATGACAGCGCTAAAATTAGGGGATAAGGTTGGGGTGAGCGAATCCACTGTGGTGCGTTTTGCGAACCTTTTAGGTTATGATGGTTATCCGCGCTTGCAAAAGGCCTTGCAGGAGATGATACGCAACAAGCTGACCAGCGTGCAGCGCATTGAAATGACCACGGATATGAACCAATCGAAGATACTCGGTAATGTTTTGAAGGCAGACATGCAGAATATTCGCATGACCATTGACGAGATTGATGAGGACGTTTTTTCTCGTTGTGTTGAAGAAATTCTAAAGGCGCGCCGGGTTTATATCTTAGGGGTGCGCTCGTCGGAGCCTTTGGCGGAGTTTTTGTCTCATTATATGAACTACATCATTGATAATGTGCAGTTGGTGGGTTTGGGCGTTAATGATGTATATGAGCATTTTATTCGGCTGACTCCGGAGGACGTGTGTATCGGCATCAGCTTTCCGCGCTATTCCAACCGGACAGTGGGAGGAATGCGCTACGCTCGGGAGAAGGGGGCGAAAGTGATCGTGATTACCGACAGCAAGAATTCTCCGGTAGCGGAATATGCTGATTATTCTTTGATTGCGCGCAGCAATATGGCCTCTTTTGTGGATTCCCTGGTGGCGCCGCTTAGTGTGATCAATGCTTTGCTGGTTGCTTTGGGCAACCAACGCAAGGAAGAGGTTTCGGCTTCTTTCTCACAGCTGGAGACTTTGTGGCGGCTGCATAGTGTCTATTCCAGCACGAATAAATAAGACAGGACAGGATACGGCCCATGAAGCTGATTTTAACTCGCCACGGAGAAACCGACTGGAACCGGGAGTCTCGGACCCAGGGTACGACAGACACGAACTTAAATGAGAACGGGAAAAAACAGGCGGCGCAGTTTGCGCGGCGGCTTTTACACGTAGGAGAGAGCGTTGATAGGATCTATACCAGTCCGTTGCGGCGTGCTGTGCAGACTGCTGAGATTATCGGGGATGTTTTGGGTACAGAAACCAAAGAGGACAGCCGGTTGAGAGAGTTTCACTTCGGCGTGTGGGAGGGGATGGTTTTTTCTACGATTGGCGAAAACTATCCGGACGAATTCGATATTTGGGCGCGCACACCGTCGAGAAGCAGAATTGAGGGCGCTGAGCCTATTTCCGATTTGTATGAACGTTGTGCCTCATTTATAGCGGACATGCGTGAAAATTGCGGCGATCGGACGGCGTTGGTGGTGAGCCATACGCTGACTACCAAAATATTGTTGTTATCTGCTTTGGGTTTGGAGATTGATTTGATTCATTCTATACATATGGATAATATGTCTGTTAGTATGTTGGAGCTGTACCCGGATCGTACTGTTTTATTGTGTCTGAATGATGTTTGCCATATGCAGCGGCAGGAGGAGGACCGATGATTCAGGTTGTGGTGGTGGGCTGTGGGGCTGCCGGAATGATGGCCGCTTATGCAGCGGCGGATCGGGGGCGGCAGGTATGGCTGCTGGATAAGAACGAAAAAGCGGGTAAGAAGCTGTTTATTACCGGCAAGGGGCGGTGTAACATCACCAACACTTGTGACCGGGATGAGTTTTTTAAGCATATCGTGACGAATTCAAGATTCTTATATAGTTCCTTTCATCAATTGGACAATATGGCGCTGATTTCTTTGCTTGAATCCCGCGGGCTTACAACCAAAGTCGAGCGGGGGGGGCGCGTGTTCCCTGTTTCGGATAAATCCAGCGATGTGATTAAAGTTTTGCAGCGGATGGCCGAACAAGCCGGAGTGAAAATACGCCTGCGGACACCGGTGTGCGGGATTCGGGCGCTGGAGCATGGGGGTTTTTCTGTGGCGCTGGAGAACGGCGGCCAGATTCTCTGCGAGAACGTGATTCTTTGCACCGGTGGGCGATCCTATCCTTCGACCGGTTCGACCGGCGATGGATATGCTTGGGCCGAATCGTTGGGTCATACGATTGTCGAGCAGGTTGGGACGTTGGTTTCGATCCGAACGCTGGAAGACTGGCCTGCTGCCTTGAGCGGCTTGACGCTGAAAAACGTGACCCTTACGGCCTTTTTGGGAAAGAAACGGGTTTTCTTCGAGCAGGGGGAGCTTTTGTTCACCCATTCCGGAATATCCGGGCCTTTGGTGCTGTCTGCCAGTTGTTATTTGGCAGGCAAAGACCCAGCAGACATGCGGCTTTTCATCGACCTGAAGCCTGCGCTGGATGAGCAAGCGCTGGATAATCGAGTGTTGCGGGATTTTGAAAAGTATAAGAACAAAGATATAGTGAATGGGCTGCGGGATTTACTACCGGGGTCGATGGCGCAGATTTTCCCCAAACTACTGCATGTGCTGCCGGATAGGAAGATCCACGATATCACCCGGGAGCAGCGGCGCGGCTTGGTTCGGCTTTTGAAGCAGTTGCCGCTGGGGGTGGCCGGATTTGCGCCGGTGGAGGAGGCTGTAGTGACCCGGGGCGGCGTTGCGGTGGCGCAGGTGAATCCTCAGACGATGGAATCCAAGCTGAGGCCAGGCTTGTACTTTGCCGGGGAAGTGCTGGATGTAGACGCTTTAACCGGGGGCTATAATTTGCAGATTGCTTTCTCGACCGGGTTTGTTGCCGGCTCTTCTGTGTGAGCCAAGGGAAGCAGAACGGCAGGCTAGCGTATCATTATTGTAAGACGGAGGAGCCTTATGACGAAACATATGAACATTGCCATAGACGGGCCGGCCGGTGCCGGGAAAAGCACCCTTGCAAAAGAGATTGCACAGCGATTAGGCATTGTCTACCTGGATACCGGGGCGATGTATCGTGCGGTGGGGCTGCATGTTTTGAACCACCAAGCGGATCCGAAGGATACGCAAGCGGTATTGAGCCTGTTGCCATCGGCGGATGTGCAGGTGGTGTATGAAGATGGTGTGCAGAAAATTTTGCTCAATGGGCAGGATGTGGGCAGCGAAATACGGGAAAACCGCGTGAGCGCGGCTGCTTCGGATGTGGCTGTGATTCCTCAAGTGCGCTTGAAGCTGGTGGAATTGCAGCGGGAGATAGCGAGCAAGGCTGATGTGGTGATGGATGGGCGAGATATTGGAACCTATGTTTTGCCCGACGCTAACTATAAGTTTTTTGTGACTGCTTCTGCCCAGGAGCGTGCGCGGCGGCGCTACTTGGAGTTAAAGCAAAAAGGATATGACAGACCGCAGGAGGAAATTTTACAGGAGATCGTAGCCCGCGATGAAACCGATTCTTCCCGTGACTTTGCTCCTTTGAAGCAGGCGGAGGACGCGCGGCTGATTGACACCACCACGATGTCGATTGAGCAGGCTGTGGCGACCGTGCAGGGCTTTTTGAAAGAATAGGACGTTTTATGTTTTATTGGATGATGAAAATTATATTTTGGCCCTTGATACAGATCGTATTTTGTTTCCCCTGTATTCATGGCAAGGACAACCTTCCCAAAAAGGGCGGGGCGATTGTGGTTTCCAACCATGTTTCCAATGGCGATCCGGTCTTGTTGATTTTTCTGCTGGTACGAGCCGTCCATTTTCTTGCAAAGAAACAGTTGTTTAGCAGCCCCATAAAAAAATGGTTTTTCACCGGCATGAAGGCGATTCCCGTGGGGCGCGACGGAAATGACGTGACGGCCGTGCGCGCCAGCCTGTCGACTGTGGGACAAGGAAAGCTTCTAGGCGTTTTTCCCGAGGGGAAGCGCAACAAGGGTGACGGAATGCTGCCTTTTGAAAAGGGGGTCGCTTTTATTGCGCTACGCTCTAAGGTGCCTGTGGTGCCTGTGGCGTTTAGAAAGCGGTATGGCCTTTTTAGGAGACCGGAAATTGTGATGGGCCAGCCGATTTCTTTTCCGCAATATTATGATCAGCGCATTAGCCAAGAGGTTGTGACGGACGTGAACCAGATGATTCAATTGGCGGTGAGTGATCTCCGAGAAGGGGTTATAACTTGAAGGTTTTGGTTGCGAAAAACGCAGGATTTTGCTTTGGAGTGCGCAGAGCGGTGGATGCTGTAGAGGAATGTCTGCGGCAGGGGCCTGTGTATACCTTTGGCGATATTATTCACAATGCCAGTGTAGTGGAAGAATTGAAGGCTAAGGGCGCGCAGCCTGTAGATACGCTGGAAGTACCGGCCGGCTCCAGACTGATCATTCGGGCGCACGGCGTTCCGCCGCAGGTCTATGAGGCGTGTGAGAAGGGCGGCATAGAGATTGTGGATGCTACCTGCCCGTTTGTGAAGCGGATTCATCAGACGGTTTCTGACTACAGGAAAAATGGATATGATATTATAATTGCGGGCAAGCCCTGCCACCATGAGGTGGTGGGTATTTGCGGTTGGGCAGGAGAGGGCGCGGTGGTTTTGGAAGATGTGGAGGAGGCAAAGGCTTTTGCTTTACGCATCGGCCGGCGCGAGAAGGGCTGTATGGTTGCTCAGACCACTATGCAGCCAGCGAAGTTTCAGGAAATTATGGATGCGGTAAGGGATGTGTATGAGGATTTTGTAGCTGTTAACACCATCTGCCAGACGACAATTGAACGGCAGGAGGAAGCAGCTGCTTTGGCTGCAGAGTCGGATGTTGTGGTGGTAATTGGCGGAAAACATAGCGCCAACACCTTGAATTTAGCGCGCATATGCGAAAAAATGTGCAAAAACGTTAAAATGATTGAAAAACCTGACGAGCTTCTACTTGAAATCTATATGAAAGATGATATAATAACAAGTGTTGTTGCTGGTGCTTCAACGCCAGATTGGATGATTAGGGAGGTAGTAGCCAAGATGACCGAGTTCGAAAAAGAGAATCCTGAAATCACTCAGGAGGATACAACTGGGCTGAACGAAACCGCGCAGGTGGAACAGCCAATCCAGCAAGAGGATACCGCTGCGGTCGAGACAGCGCAGGAAGAATCTGAACCCGCGGAAGTGGTGGAAGCGGCTGAGACGGAGGCTTCATCCGAACAGGCTTCTGAAACTGACGAGGAGAAGGAACCGGTTGAGGAGGCTTCTGAAACTGAGGGGGAGAAGGAACCGGTTGAGGAGACTTCTCAAGCTGTTGTGGAAGAGGATGCAGAGTCGCAGGAAAGCTTTGCAGATGCCTTTGAAAAAACGATGAATCGCATCCGGAATGGACAGATCATCAAAGGGACGGTTGTTCAGATTGTCAACGGAGAAGTATCCGTTAATATCGGGTATAAATCCGATGGATATATTCCCAAGAGTGAATTTAGCGCTGATCAGGATGTAAATCCGGAAGATTCCGTGGCTGTTGGCGACGAGATTGAGGTGTCTGTCCTAAAGGTGAATGATGGAGAGGGGAATGTCCTCCTTTCTAAAAAAGCTGTGGATGCGCGCAAGGCTTGGGATGAAATCGTAGCTGACGCTGAAAAGGATACGGTTTTTGAGACCGTTATCACCGATGCTGTCAAGGGCGGCGTGATTGCCTATATCCGGGGCGTGCAGGCGTTTATTCCCGCTTCTCAGGCGTCGGACCGCTATGTGGAGAACCTAGAAGAATTGAAAGGCAAAACCGTTCGGGCTTGCATCATTGAAGTCGACAAAGGTAAAAGGCGCATCATTGCTTCCGTTAGGAAGGTTCTCAAACAGGAAGGCGAACGCAAAAAGAAGGAACTGTTTGAAACGTTGGAGGTAGGCACCCTTGTGCAGGGTATTGTGCGCCGGATTACGGACTTTGGTGCGTTTGTAGACATTGGCGGCGTAGACGGCCTTCTACATGTGACGGACTTGGCTTGGTCGCGCGTGTCACATCCCAGCGACGTTGTCAGCATTGGGGAAGAGTTGGAACTGGAAGTTTTGGCTGTGGATAAGGAAAAAGAGCGGGTGTCTTTGGGCTTGAAACAGACCTTGCCCCACCCGTGGGATACTGCCCACGAGCGTTATAGCGAGGGTGACACCATTGAAGGGAAAGTTGTGCGGATCGGATCGTTTGGTGCTTTTGTAGCCCTGGAGCCCGGTATCGACGGATTGATTCACATTTCTCAGGTTGCGCCTAGGCGTATTGAAAAAGTAGAAGATGAGCTGTCGGTTGGGGATGTGGTAACGGTTCGCGTGTTGAACGTGGATTCCGAGAGGCATCGGATTAGCTTGAGCCGCCGCGCTGTGTTGGCGGAGGAGGCTAGGAAGAATGCTCCGCAGCAGTACGAGGAGACCCCTGCACCTAAGAGAGAGAGAGCGGAGAGAGAGCCTCGGGTTGAGGTTCCGCCGGTGGTGCGTTCTACTGTTACGCTGGCAGACTTTTTCCCGCCGATGGATGATATTCTAAATGACGACGAGGACGAGTAAAAGAATAATAGTGCGCTGTACAAAAAACTGTACAGCGCTTTTTTATTGGGAAAAACCTGGCGGACAAACAGGGAGCATTTTGTCGAAGATGGAGAGGCAGCGCCGATATTGCCGAGGAAATTGCTTCTAGCAGAGAAGCCATGTGGCAAATATCGCAGCAGGATTCTGGAGAATGATGCACGATATAGTATAATAGTATTGGTTCTTGTAAATTTCGATTCTGTTCTCAAATTATTTAATGTATAGTAACTTTTTGCTTCCAGAGAAAGGATTCGGATGGTTCTATGCCGAAATTTATACAAGAAATCGTAAATTCATAGTTTTTTTGCGGGAAGCTCTTACCCTTTCTTGTGGCGAATGATAGAATATGTTTTGACAATTACTATACTCTGTACTTTTTGTTGATTTGTTAGCCTTCCCCTTGAAGGCGTTGTTTGTTTTTGGATTGTTTGTAGAAAAATGATGTGGAGGGATAGAATATGTCGAAAATTAGGTTGTTGCTGGTAGATGATAATGTAGCGCTGCGCACGATTATCAAAGAGTACTTTACCCGGCAGGAGGATGTTGAGGTTGTAGGAGTCGCTTCTGACGGAAACGAGGCCCTGGAAGTATTGAA
>JBMNTQ010000055.1:0-11427 GCA_050945815.1 Christensenellales bacterium | reverse complement strand
CCGACCGTTCTTCGCAGAATGCCGAGGATCGAGAGCTGCCGCCCTGGATCAATGGCCGTTATCGGATTGCGATGCGAAGGAGCGGGTCTTTTTGGTCGATGGAGAGTAAGTGGATTGTTACGGACATGCAGCTGATTGAGGAAGTGGAGGTTGCGCCGTTGCCCATTCCCAGCATATTGCCTACGCCTTCGGCCAGCAGTCCGCCTCAGACGTAGGCAGCACTGGCGAGTGCGTGAGCCTTGCCGGCGATGGTTGAGCGTAGACGCCTGTATAGGTTGGCGGCTTGTGCTTGATTACACCTGGAGGATGGGAGACTTTATGCAGATTGGCGGTTTTGTACCGGACAATGAGTTTTTTCTGGCCCCGATGGCAGGGGTGACGGACGGGCCCTTTCGCGCGTTGTGTGCGGCGATGGGCTGCGGTTTGACCTATACCGAGATGGCCAGCGCCAAGGGGCTTTTCTATGGCGGCACGCGTACCCGGGAGCTGTTGCAGGGGACGCTGGAGGCGGGGCTGTATGGGGTGCAGATATTTGGCAGGGAGCCGGCGCTTATGGCGGACATGGCGCGGGAGATCTGTGAGGATGGGCAGGTGGCCTTGGTGGACATCAACATGGGCTGTCCGGCACCCAAGATTACGGGGAATGGAGAGGGCAGCGCTTTGGCGATGGATTTGCCCCAGGCGGCCCGGGTAATCAGCGCGGTGGCTAAGGCTTGTCCGGCGCCTGTAACGGTGAAGATGCGAAAGGGCTGGGATGGGGACAGGGAAAATGCCCGAGAGTTGGCGCGCATCGCTCAGGATTGCGGCGCGGCTGCGGTGACGATTCATGGCCGGACACGGCAGCAGTTTTATTCCGGGAAGGCAGATTGGGATATCATTCGCCAGATCAAGGAGACGGTTTCTATTCCGGTGATTGGAAATGGCGATGTGTTTTGTGCATCTGACGCGTTTCGTATGATGGAGCAGACCGGCTGTGACGCTGTGATGGTGGCCCGGGGCGCCCAGGGGAACCCGTTTATTTTTGAGGAGCTGGCTGCTATGCGAGCGGGCCGGACCTACCTTGCGCCCAGCGGGGAGCGGCGGCTGGAGGTGGCGATCGGCCATGCTCGGGAGCTGGTTGCCAGCAAGGGCGAGCGGCGGGGTATTCGGGAGATGCGCAAGCATATGTCGTGGTATTGCAAGGGGCTGAAGGGGGCTGCCGCCTTTCGGGTGCGGGTGAACCGTTGTGAGAGCTATGGCGAGCTGGAGGAGCTGGTGGGGGAGTATGCTGCGTTTTTGCGCGATGCAGGCGAGCAGGAGGCGTAGCATGGCCTGTTACTTTGCCGAAGGGCACAGGGCTTGCGTAAAGAATTATAGAATGAAACAGGGGCGGCTTTACAAAAGCCGCCCTTGTTGTATGGGTTTTTGGGAGAAGCTTAAAAGGCTTTGTTGGAACTTGTACGAAGGGTGGTGGGATTACTGGATGGTGAACCATTCTGCTACATTTTCGCCACGCATCAGTTTTGTTGTTTGGGCATATTCCAAGGTTTCCGGGGAGGTGATATAGAGATCCTCCACATAGCAATGATAGTCTGTGTGCCGCCGCATCAGCAAGGTAAAGCCTGTGATGTTGTCGATGCCTTCAAAATCCGCGATGATATACACCGGCATGTTGGAATCCCGGTCTTTTACTTCGGCAAAATGGTCCGGCTCGGATTCGTAGTATCTTGGCGTAATCTCGTTGCCCAGTTGGAAGCGCAGGTTTTGCACATCTTGAGGCAACGTGTCCAGCAGGGCTTCCATAGCGCCTTGTTTCTCGGGGTCGTATGCTGTATCCTCGGCGGTGGAGGCTCGAAATTCGTCAAGAGTGATGCTGCCGTGCAGCAGCTTGCCCAATTGCATACTGTAGCGTTCTGCCACAAGCATGGGCTGGTAGTTGAGGGTAAACTGGTAGAGCCCGCCCAGGAAGAGGGCGATGAGGATGGATGCGATGCCGATGGTTAGGATGCGCGGCAGGTTGGCCCGAGGTTTTTCGCCGGGTTGGCGGATGGTGAATTTTCGGGCATTGAGCAAAATCAGGGGCAGGATAATCAGCAGCGCCAAGACAATATAAAAAAGCAGAGTGGTTTTCATAAGACTGCCCTCCTTAAAGAACTTTGCTCAAGAAAGCTTTGGTTCGCTCGTTGAGCGGATTTTGGAACAATTGGGCCGGCGGGCCTTGTTCCGCGATGACCCCTTCGTCCATAAACAGCACCCGGTTGCTGACTTCCCGGGCAAACCCCATTTCGTGGGTGACGATGACCATGGTCATGCCGGTTTGGGCAAGATCTTTGATAACGCCCAGCACTTCGCCAACCATCTCGGGATCCAAGGCGGAGGTGGGTTCATCGAAGAGCATGATCTGGGGCGACATGGCCAGCGCCCGCGCAATGGCTACCCGTTGTTGCTGGCCGCCGGAGAGTTGGGCCGGGTAGACATGGGCTTTCTCCGTCAGGCCGACCCGATCCAGCAAGGCTAAAGCGGCCTGTTCGGCTTGTTCGCGGGGGAGCTTTTTGGCAGTTATGGGCGCGAGGGTAATATTGTTTAGCACGGTCATGTGGGGGAAGAGGTTGAATTGCTGGAACACCATGCCTACCGTCTGGCGGTAGGCATCGATCTCTTTTAAGCTATCCATCAGGGAGACGCCGTTGATGACGATATCGCCCTTGGTGGGCATTTCCAGCAGATTGATACAGCGAAGGAAGGTGCTCTTCCCAGAGCCGGACGCACCGATGATGCATACGACTTCCCCCTTCTCGACGGTGCAATTAATGCCTTTTAAGACTTCTAGGTCGTCGAAATATTTGTGTAGATTGATGGCCTCAATCACTTTGACTCAGCCTCCTTTCAACTTGCCTTTGGATGGCAGAGAGCCCTGCGGTAAGCAGGAAATACAGATAGGCTGCCGCAATCAAGGGCGTAAAGGCATCGTAGGTGATGTTGCGGATTTGCAGAGCGCCCCGGTTTAAGTCGTTGAGGGCGATGTAGCCGGCAACTGAAGTTTCCTTGAGCAGTACGATGAATTCGTTGCCCAGGGCGGGCAGGATGTTTTTCACCGCTTGGGGGATGATAACGTGGCGCATGGCTTTGCCGTAGCTCATCCCCAAAGAGCGGGCCGCTTCCATCTGTCCTTTGGGTACCGCCTGAATTCCGGCGCGGATAATCTCTGCGACATAGGCGCCGCAGTTGATGCCGAAGGCGATGCCGGCCACGACGATGGTGGGCAGGCCGCCGGCATTGGCAAACACGACGAAATAGATGAAGGTGAGCTGTACCACCACCGGGGTGCCGCGGATGACGGCGATGTAGCCATCCGCGAAAGGGGCGAGGATACGGGTTTTGCTTATTTTGCATATGGATAGAAATAAGCCGATGATGACCCCTAGCACCACCGCCATCAGGGTAATGGCCAGGGAAACCCATAAGCCGTCTATCAGCATGGTGTAGCGGCTGTCTTTTAAGAAGGCATAGTAGATGCTGTCGCTAAACGACGCGAAAATCGAGTTTAGCATGGCGGCTCCTTTCTTCTGCCGGGCCAGCGTTCGCATTTAAAAAGCGGCTGACAGCTTATCAACCGCTTTTTATAGGGAAACTAGCGTCTATTTGGAATAGCTGGCAATGAGGCTGTCGAGGGCGCCGTCTTCCTTGAGTTCTTTCAAGGCGGCGTTGATTTTCTCTAAAAGCTCGCTGTTACCTTTTTTGACGGCTAGCGCATAGTATTCGTCTGCAAAACCGATCTCCACGATTTTGATGGCGTCGCTGTTGTTTTCTACAAAGTTTTTCGCAGGCTCGGCGTCGATGATGATGAGGTCGATCTGGTCGTTCTTCAGCGCCATGGTGGCTTCCAGGCCGTTGGAGAAGGAACGTACTTCGGCGCCTTCTATGTTGTTGGCTTCCTCTTCGCCGGTGGTGCCGGTTTGAACGCCGATGGATTTGCCTTTGAGATCGTCGATGGTTTGGATGCTGTCGTCATGGATGCCTACCAGAACCACCTGGGTGGAGCGGTAGTAGGTTTCGGAGAAATCTACCTGCAATTCGCGGTCGGGGCGTACAGTCATGCCGGCGGCGACAACATCGCATTTGTCGGCGTTGACAGCGGGCAGCAGGGAATCGAATTCCATATCGACAACTTCCAGGGTCATGCCCATTTTCTCTGCGATTTTCTCGCAAATATCGACATCCAGGCCCACGACCTTGTCGCCTTCTTTATATTCAAAGGGCGGGAACGCGGCGTTGGTGCCCATGCGCAGTACACCGCCAGATGAGGAGCTGCCGCAGCCGGCGAGCAGCGTTAGGCCGAGCAGGGCAACCAGTATAAAGGAACCGATTTTTTTGATTGTGTTCATTCTTCTATAACCTCCAAATATATTCAACTCATAATGAAACATTACATAATTATACACGCACCCCCGGGCTTTTTCAATAAGAAGCCTAAGAGTTTTCTGCTTTTTATCCCAAGCGGCACAGGAAAGGCTTTGGGTTTCCGGCTCCGGGGGGGAATTAGCGAATGTGGCAGCAGCGGGCGTACGGCGCGCCGGCCGATGTGTTTTATTGGCGCACGATCTGCATGATCTGGCTGTGGCGGTTCATGGAGTAGAGGTGGATGCCGTCGACGCCTGCTGCGTATAGTTGCATGTACTGATTTGCGGCATATTCAAGGCCGGCTTTGGCAAAATCATCCTTGTCTGTATAGCGGGCCATCAGCTTGGAGAGGGCTGCTGGAATGGAACAGCCGCTTAGCGAAGTCATCCGCAGAATCTGCGAAGGGTCGAGTATGGGCATCAGGCCGGCAGAAACAGGGATGTGGATGTTTGCCCGGCGCAGCCTGTCTAGGAATATGAAGAAGGCCTGATTGTCGAAGCACAGCTGGCTGATGAAAAATTCCGCACCGGCATCCACCTTTTTCTTGAGATAATAGATATCCTCTTCCGGGGATTGGGACTCGAAGTGCCATTCCGGATAGGCGGCCGAAGCGACGCAAAAGCTGTTTCGGTTGGTAATGTGGGAGACCAGCTCGTTTGCGTGGTGATAGCCGACGAAGGCCTGGTTGCGCTCCATGCCCTTGGGTACATCGCCCCGCAGCGCCAACACGTTTTCCACACCGTTTGCATCCAACTCGTCTAAATAGCGGTCGATGTCGTCGGGGGTGGTGCAGGTGCAGGTGAGGTGGGCGAGGGATTCGACTTTGAAGCGGTTCTTGATGGTGGACGCGATTTCCACTGTGCGCTCACGGTTCCCGCCGCTTGCGCCGTAGGTGACGCTAAAATAGGCAGGGGAGAGGGTGGACAGTTTTTCGACAGTTTCATAGATGTTATCCAGCGAGCTGTCAGGCTTGGGTGGAAAAACCTCGAAGGAAATCACGGGCTTTCTTTTTTTGTACATTTCTGATAGTTTCATTTTGATTTTATTTGCCCCCTTTACATCTATATTTATACACTTTATTATAGTTGGGGGTATCCTGCAAGGGGGCGGCTGCGATTTTCCAGGAATTCTACTTGCTTCCTTGCTCTTGGATGGTGGTTTAGTATATAATAAATTGAATTCATCCCAGTTCACTGTTAAGGAGATAGAGAATATGCAGATCTTTATTTATGATATCCCTGTGCAATCTCAAAAAATATTCAAAAAGACTTTTCAGGTAATACGGCCGGCGGGGGCGTATTTTTCTCTGCCGATTGCCGGGCGCGACGCTTCCAGCGGAACGATTACCCTATCGAATGGGCTGCTGCTTAAGAGCAGGAACTTGATGGATATGCTTTCGGATTGCGAGGAGGTTGTGTTTATTGCGGCAACGGTAGCGGATTCTACGGCTTTGATGGAGAAGGTTGCCCAGACCAGCCTGGCGGATACGGCGATGGTGGATGAGGAATTGAGCGAGATGGTCAATAACAGCGTGGCGTATATCATCAAGATGTTGAACGCTAATGCCATCAAGAAGGGTAAGCGGATTTTGAAAAAACGCATTTGTCCAGGCTTTGGGGACTTTGACCTTTCTTATCAGAAAATGATATTCGACTTGCTGAAGTTGGACAGATTGGATATGAGCATTACGCCGGATTATATGCTGTTGCCGCAAAAATCCGTGCTGACGGTTACGGGAGTTACCTATGAGAGCGAAGAATAAGTGGATGGATTGGATGCAAAACGGCCGGTTCTTTCTGGATGGGGGAACCGGCACCAACCTGCAGAAGGCGGGAATGGGCGCCCAGGGCTGCCCGGAGGCTTGGGCGGCGCAGCATCCGGATAGATTGATTGCGCTACAGAGGGAGTATCTTGCAGCGGGCTGTCAGGCAGTACGCTGTTTTACGTTTGGCGCGAACCCGATAAAGCTGGGAGAATACGGACTTGCGGATCAGACGGAGGCATTAAATGAGACGCTGGTTCGGATATCCAGACAGGCGGCTGACGGTGCGCTCGTAGGCGGCAGCATCGGGCCGCTGGGCCGCTTTGTGCAGCCTTTTGGCGAACTGTCTTTTGAGGACGCAGTGGAGGCTTTTGCGCGCCAGGTTCGATCTTTGCAGAGCGCGGGCGTAGATTTTTTTTCTATTGAAACCATGATCGACATTCAGGAGGCGCGGGCTGCCTTGCTTGCCGTGAAGGAAAATTCCGACAAGCCGGTGCTAGCCAGCATGACGTACAGCGACGGCAGAACGCTGACCGGTACGGACCCTGTAACCGCTCTGATTACGTTGCAGTCGTTGGGGGCGGACGCGGTGGGAGTGAACTGTTCGTCCGGGCCTAAAGAGATGGCGGACATTATAGAGGCGATGTACCCCTATGCCAAGGTGCCCATTGCGGCCGGCCCCAATGCCGGGCTGCCCAGAATGGCGGCTGGGGAGCTTTGCTATGATATGGATGAGGCGGAATTCGCTGCGTATTATGAGGCTTTGCCCAAGGCGGGAGCCAGCATTTTGGGTGGGTGCTGCGGGACGACGCCGGAGTATATGCGCCGGGTCATTGGAGCGGTGCGGGATGTGAACATTCCAAAGAGACGGCCTTCCAGGGGCTATCTTTCATCGGCGCGGCAGCATGTGGCGCCCACTGTGGGCGGTAAAACCTTGCTGGTGGGGGAACGCATCAACCCCACTGGGAAGAAGGCTTTGCAGGAGCAGCTTTTGCGGGGGGATATTCGCCTTGCTTTGCAGATGGCAGGGGAGCAGATGGCTGCCGGCGCGGATATGCTGGATGTAAACGTGGGGATGCCCGGGATAGATGAGGTGGACATGCTGGCAAAGATGGTGGGGGTGCTTTCCTCGCGGATTGACCTGCCTCTTTGTATCGATTCCTCCAACCCTAAAGCCATTGAGGCGGCGCTGCGGATTTATCCGGGTAGAGCGCTGGTTAACTCTGTTTCGGCTGAGGAGGACAAGCTGGGGCTGTTGGAGATTTGCAAAAAATACGGCGCGATGTTTATTGCGTTGCCGATTGATGACAATGGATTGGCTCATACCTGTTCCCAGCGCAAGGCGCTGATGGAGAAGATAGTAGAGCATGCTCGCTGCGTTGGCCTGGAGCAGGAGGATATGGTGGTGGATGCGCTGGCGCTTACGATTTCTGCCGAGCCGCAGGCGGGAGTTGAGGCGATCGATACCATTGAGTGGGCTGCCGGGCAGGGAATTCAGACTATTATAGGATTATCCAATATTTCCTTTGGTTTGCCGGGGAGGCCGTATATCAACGCGGCTTTCTTGCTGTTGGCTGTGCAGAAGGGCTTGTCTATGATGATTGCCAACCCGACGGCGGAGCATTTGATGCCTCTGTTTCAGGCGGGGGAGATGCTGCTGGGCAAGGAGGACGGACTGGAGCGCTATACTACGAGCCATACCCAGAAAAAAGAAACACGGATGGATTCGCTCTTTGCTGCTGTGGTGGCCGGGCGGGAGGAAGAGGCGGTGGCCTTTGCGGAAAAGGAACTGGAGGAGGGGCGTCTTTCCCTGATTGAGGAGCAGGTGGCGCCGGCGTTGGAGGAAGTGGGGCGGCTGTTTGAAGCCAAGGAATATTTCCTGCCCCAGCTTGTGAAAAGCGCAGAGACCGCTAAAAAGGTATTTGACCTGTATCTTAGCCGCTTCCCCGGGGACGGGGAGGAAGGGCCTAAGATTATATTGGCGACGGTTAAGGGCGACTTGCATGATATTGGCAAGAATATCGTGGGGCTGATGTTGAAGAACCATGGCTTTCATGTGATTGACTTGGGTAAGGACGTGGACGCCGAAGTGATTGTGGAGCGGGCGATTCGGGAGAAGGCTTGTATTGTGGGGCTGTCGGCTCTGATTACTACGACTATGGTGCAGATGCCGAGGGTGGTTGCCCTTTTGAAGGAGCGGGGATGGGATTGTCCGGTGATGGTGGGCGGCGCGGTTTTGAACCGGGAATATGCGGACGAAATCGGCGCGCACTATGCCGAGGATGCGATGCGGGCTGTTGAACTGGCCAAGCGGCTGTTGGCGAAGGAATGCTGAAGGGGACGGCTTTTGCCGCAGCATATTGTAGGGAGCCGGGTTCGTTCAAAAGCGGCTAGAGAAAAAAGCCTTTGCGCAGCGGCGGTGCTGGTAGAAGCGTGCTATATTGAGGCAGCGAACCCCGAAAAAATGGAGATGTTTTTATGGGATGGACCGTTGAATTAACGGCTCGGCTGCATTATAATAGCATTATGAATAGGGTAATTCCCAGACCGCATATCTAAAGTTTGGGTGGAGCGTTTTATCGCTGAAGCACAACTTTATTTCGCAAACCAATATATGTCCATTCTTCTAAAATGATATATCTTATGATATAATCTGAAATGTTATGGTTTTTTACGATGTGATTGGACAGGCAGGCGTTCTTCTTTTGCCCTGAAGGCAGGTTTCTCAGAGTTTTAAATACGGATTTTTTTAAATCTGTTCATAAATCAAAACAAAGCATGGAGGTATGTGTGTTATGGCAAAGCTTAAAGTGGGTGTTGCGGGTTACGGTGTAATTGGCCAGCGTTTGGCTGATGGCGTAGCGAGACAAGATGATATGGAATTAGTGGGGGTGGCGGACGTTGCGCCGACGCTGGCTGTGCGTGCGCTGAAGGAAAAAGGCATGCCCTACAAATTCTTCAACGCCCTTCCTGCCAACGAAGGGATTTTGTCGGAGGTTGGCATTCCGATTGCCGGCAATATGGAAGATTTGATTGCGCAGACCGATATTATGCTGGATTCCACTAGCGCCGGGGTTGGGGCGCAGAACAAAGAGCTTTATAAAAAGTATAACCGTAAGGCCATCTTCCAGGGCGGCGAGAGCAACGATGTTGCCGACGTTTTCTTCCATGGATATGCGAACTATGAGGCGGGCGTCGATCAGGATTACCTCAAGCTGACCAGTTGTAATACCACCGGCTTGATTCGTGCGGTGGACAGCCTGGATCGGGCTGTTGGCGTGAATAAGGTGGCCATCACCATTATCCGCCGTGTGGCAGACCCCGGCGATTATCATCGTGGACTGACCAATGCCCTGCAGCTGGAGAAGGCCCCTAGCCATCAGGCTTTGGACTTGATGACGATTATGCCCCATGTGGATGCGACCGGCATTTTGGTACATACCCCTGTGACCCACGGGCATATGATTACCGTTTTGGCCAGCACGAAGAAATCCATTGATAAGGCCGGCCTGATTGAACTGTTTGATGCACATCCGCGTATTCGCATGGTCAGTTTGGCGGAAGGCTTCTTGGGGAATGCTTCGCTGTTCCGTTATGCCCGCGATCTGGGTAATGCCCGCGGCGATATGTATGAAATTGCCTGCTGGGAGGATTCCATCGTGAAATCCGGCGACGACATCATGTTCTGCATCAACATCCCGCAGGAGTCGGTTGTTATTCCTGAGAACATTGACGCGATCCGCGCTGCATGCGGAATGCAGAGAGACCGTCTGGAAGGCGTTGCCTTGACCAACAAATACTTGGGCATGAAATAAGAAAGTAGGGGGCGGATCCGATGAGATACGGGATACTGACGCTGGATGATTTTGATGTAAAAGGCAAGACCGTTTTGTGCCGCATCGATATCAACCAGCCGGTGGACAAGGAAGCGGGGACGCTGAAGGACACCACACGAATTAAGGCTTGCGTGCCTACGTTGACGGAGCTGAGTGAGGGCGGCGCGAAGCTCGTGTTGCTGGCCCATCAGGGCAGCGATGTGGAATACAAAAATTACTATACTTTGCAGCCCCATGTTCAGTATTTGGAGGAATATTTAGGCAGGAAGATTCAGTTTATTGATGACGTGGTGGGCCCGTCGGCTCGCCAGGCTATTCGCGATTTGCAGGAAGGGGAGATTCTTCTTCTGGATAATGTGCGCTTTGTGGCGGAAGAGCAGACTCTTTTTGAGCTGAAGCTGAACCTAACCTTTGAAGAGATGGCGGATACGGAATGCGTGCGTAAGCTGGCGCCTTTGGCAGACCTGTACGTCTGTGATGCATTTGCTGCATCTCACCGCGCGCAGCCGACGCTTTGCGGCTTTGAGATGGTTTTGCCGTCTTGTATGGGCCGCTTATTTGAGGAGGAATACAGCGTAGTTTCAGGGGTGATGGAAAAGCCGGAGCGGCCTTGCGTGTTTGTGCTGGGCGGCGCGAAAATCCACGATGCTTTTGCCATGATGAGTACGGTGTTGGAAAATAACATTGCGGACACCGTGATAGCCGGAGGGCTGGTGGGGCATGTATTGCTGGAGGCTAGTGGAACCTCTGTTGGGAAGACGACCTATGGTTTCCTGGAGAAGCGTGACCATGTGCAGCATATCGAGCCTGTAAAGGAGATTCTGCGCAAATATAGCGACCGCATCGCTCTGCCTGTAGACATGGCTTATGTTGAGGAAGGCCAACGGTTTGAGGATGACATAGACAGTGTGCAGGATGATAAGATGTATATGGACATTGGCCATAAATCTGCTGAGAGGTTCAGAAAAATCCTTTTGAACGCCAAAACTATCTTTATAAACGGGCCGCTGGGCGTGTTTGAGGAGGATATTACGGACTATGGCACCCGTGCTGTATGGGAGGCGACTGCGGATTCCTCAGGTTATTCTGTGTTGGGCGGGGGCGACAGCATTGTTGCTACCAAAAAATTTGCTCTGGAGGATCGGATGGATTACCTTTGTACCGGCGGCGGCGCTCTGGTGCGCTTTTTGTCCGGGGAGGTTGTGCCGGTTGTGGCGGCGTTGCGTGAAGCGGCGAAGCGGCAGGCCCAGGGTTAGGTTTGGCCCGGGAAATGATTGAGTTTTCGAGAAGGCGCCCCGTTTTTCTAAGCTGGGGCGCTTTTCTGCGTAATTTGGCGGCCTGGCGGGGAGTTTAGGGCTGAAGACAGCCAGGAATGGCTAGAATCGGGCAATTTATTCATTGACACTGCAAAGTGGTGCAGGGTATAATGGACGTAGTTTGTTCTGGAGA
>JBMNTQ010000054.1:0-11655 GCA_050945815.1 Christensenellales bacterium | reverse complement strand
TGGATTTATTCATCGAGCTGGGCGCCGAGGAGGGGCAATTGGATTTTCCTGTTTTGTATGCTTCGGCGAAAGAGGGATATGCCGGGCCGAGCCATACGGTGCGCGGCGGCGACATGCGACCGTTGTTTGAAGTGATTCTGAGGGACGTGCCTGCACCGCAAGGGGAGATGGACCAGCCGTTTCAGATTCTCTTTTCCAACATAGATTACGACCCGTATGTAGGACGCATCGGTGTAGGGCGGGTGGAGCGCGGAAGGGTGAGCGTTGGACAGGCGGCGGTGTTATGCAAAAATGATGGGAGCCAGCAGAACATTAAGATCGTGCGCTTGTATCAGTTTGAGGGCCTGGAGCGGATAGAGAGACCGGAGGCTGCTTTTGGGGACATTGTTGCTGTAGCGGGCATTGAGGACCTCAACATTGGGGAAACGGCCTGCGATCCTGCAAAGGTGGAGGCATTGCCTTTTGTGCAGATAGACGAACCTACCATCTCCATGAATTTTATGGTGAATGACAGTCCGTTTGCCGGACGTGAGGGGAAGTTTGTTACGTCGCGCAATTTACGCGCTCGGCTTTTTAAAGAAGTGGAGACTAATTTGAGTATGCGGGTGGAAGAGACGGATTCGTCGGATACGTTTAAGGTGTCTGGCCGGGGGGAGCTGCACTTGTCAATCTTAATTGAAACCATGCGCCGAGAGGGGTATGAGTTTCAGGTGTCTAAGGCTAAGGTGATTTTCCGTGAGGAGGAAGGCCACAGATTGGAGCCGATGGAGAGGCTGACCATTGATGTGCCGGAAAACTATGTGGGTGTTGTGATGGAGAAGATTGGGGCGCGCAAGGGAGAGCTTGAAGATATGAGCAGCAACGATCAGGGAGGTGTGCGCCTGGTGTTTAGCATACCGGCCCGAGGGCTTATGGGCTATCGGTCGGAGTGTTTGACGGATACCAAGGGCAACGGCGTTATGAGCCATGTTTTTGCCGGTTATGAGCCTTATAAGGGCGACCTTGTGGAACGGCAGCGGGGCTCGATTGTGGCACATGAGGCTGGGGATACCACGGGATATGGCTTGTTTCATACCCAGGAGCGGGGCAAGCTGTTCGTTGGGCCGGGGACTGCTGTTTATGAAGGGATGATTGTGGGGGAGAACGCCAAGGCTGATGATTTGACTGTGAATGTCTGCCGCAAGAAACATGTGACGAACATGCGTGCATCGGGCTCTGACGATGCTTTGAAGCTGACGCCGGCTATAGGGCTTAGTTTGGAGCAGATGATGGAGTTTATCAAAGACGATGAATTGGTGGAAGTGACACCACGCAGCATCCGTATGCGCAAGCGAATTTTAAACAAAGACCTGCGTATGAAGGCCCTGAAAAAAACGGCGGAATAGGGGCGCGTAATAGTAGTTTTACGGCGCTTGGGCGGACAAGATCGCTGCCATTTCGCCTTGCGGGCAACGGGGATTTAGACAGGGTTTGTTCATTTGATGGTGGGAAGAAGCGGGGTTGCTTCAATGGGATGGTTTTGGACTAATTTGACGGGCTGTTATGCAATGCAGAATGGTAGACAATCGGGAATAAAAAACCGTAAAAGAATATTCTTTTACGGTTTTTGCTTATTCGAAGAGCCATTTCAGCTGGCAGGCTTAGGGCGTATCGGGTCGCGCACTTCGTCGATATTGAACAGCCGACCGTTGTAGTATTTGCCAAAGCCCCAAAGGGAGGTGCCGTCGATCGTCGCGCGGTCCATGAAGAGGGTGCCGTCGCTTTCCACTTTGTTGTGTATCATGGCACCTACGCCGCAGAACAGGCGAAAGCCGGCATCTTTCAGCACTTGGTATCTTGCTGTATCGGAAGGGAGGATACGGTCTCCGTAGGGCCAAACCAGAATTTGGGTATCGCCTACGATGCTGGCTACTTCGTCTTGCCATTTCTGGGTGTCGTCCGCAACTTTAGCCAAATCGGCAGAACCCATATGCGGGTGTCCGTAGGTATGGCTGATGAACGTCCAGCCGTTTTCCTTGAGCTTAGCTACGACTTTCTTGGCTGCTTCGATCTCGGCATCACGGTCTTTCGGGCTGTCGTGTTGGGTGCGGTAGCCTAGAATCCCTTGGAAGCCGGTCAGTGCAAAAGCGCCCTTGGCGCCTTCAAAGCTAAAATCCGGGTGTTCTTCAACGAAAGAATCCAGGATCATGACAAACTCGTTGTCGTAGCTAACTTTTACACTGCCGTCTGCCAGATAAGTTTCGCTGGCGATTTTGCCGTTTTCGTCGATGATGAGTTTATCTACCATGCCGTTGCCAGTCTTGCGGGCATCGTAGACTACGTCGTCGAAGGACCAGACCATGGGCTTTTTCCCTTCCGGCAGCATCATTTTGGTGAACTCGAAATTGGCATCATCGCCGCTGGGGTTGCTGACGATATCATCGATGTTGACTAGAATAAAATCATTTTCATAGAGGCTCTGTAACACTTTTTTAAATTCATAGGGGGTGATACAGTCTGTCCAATAGTTGGCGGGAGCAAGCTCTGGGTAGGCGAGCAGGCAGTGGGTAAACAGATGTTCGACAGGCCCCTCGTAGAGCACGAGGTTTTTTGAATGCTCGTCTAAGGCGCTTTGGTAGGCGGCAAGCTTGGCAGCCAGGGAGGGATTGTCGGGCAGCGCGGCCTGGGCCTTTTTGAGCAGCTCGACAGCGTTGGCATATTGCTTGGCGTTATACAGGGCCTCGCCCTGCTCGTCCGCGATGGCGAGGATGCGGCTTTGCGCTGTGGCATAGTTGGATCGATCCTGCGGCAATACTTTTGCGTAGTTTTGGATGGCAGCTAGATAGTCGCCGGAGGAATCTGCGTTTTGGGCGGTATCCATGGCTGCTTTACTTTCCTTGGCGGTGGCAATCACATTGAGAGTTGCGGCTAAAGCATCGCCTTGGAAGCCTAGGGCGGCAATGTTGGACTGGATGTTTTCCAATTGCTCGTAGGTGATGTCATCGTCAAAATAGCTGCTAACCCATTCATCGGTTTTTGCCGCAAGCTGGACCATCATCGTGTCTCCTAGGTGGGACATGCCTGCGTAGCGGGTTTGGGCGGCCTCATCTAAAGGGCCTTTGGCAGCTTGAATGAGGAAACGGTCGGCTTCTTGCTGTAAAACGGTGTTTAATGCGGAGTGCATAGTGGAAAGGCTCTCGCCTTCCAGACCGTGGGTGGCTTCTTCTATTAAGGCGTCGGCTTCTTGATAGCTGCCTGCGGCGAGCAGAACTGAAAGCTCATCCGCCCGCTTGGATGGAGAATTGGCGTTTAATAGGCCAATGCCAAAGATAACTCCACCAACTACCAACACAACGATTAAAAAAAACAAAGTGATGCGCAGAGGCTTCATTCGAAACCTTCTTCTAGGACGACGAGACCTTCTCATGCTATTCTCCTCTCTTCTCTTGCGGCAAAATAATACATAGTATATTCTATCTGATACAAAGCGGGAATTCAAACATAAAATATTTACTCTTTTTAGGCAAAAATAGTATGCAATGCTGACAGGCTGCGAAAAGATAGGATTTTGTTTTTTATGGGGGCAGGCAGGAATTTTGGCGCGGGGATGGAATATGATAGGCATATGCTGTTTATTGCAGGAGGTGGGAGGATTGTCAGATAAAGTTCGATATGGGATAATTGGTACCGGGCGTATTGTACATCGCTTTATGGCAGGTTTTGAAAAGGTGCCGGAGGCGGAATTGGTGGCAGTTTATGGACGCAATTTAGAAAAGGCCCAGAAGATTGCCCGAAGGTATGGCGCCCACTATTTCTTTGATTCGCTGGATGATTTTATTGCATGTGATGAGATTGATATTGTGTATATTGCCGTTACCCATCCCCATCACAGCTATTTTGCCATCCAGGCTATGCAGGCCGGCAAGGCCGTGTTGTGTGAGAAGCCGTTGGCGCCTTGTTATAGCCAAGCTGTAGAGATGGTGGAGTGTGCGCGGAAGAATAAGGTTTTTTTGATGGAAGCGATGTGGACACGCCTTTTCCCAGTGACCAAGCAGGTGAACGAGTGGATTGACGCCGGGAAGATCGGGAGGCTGGTGGCAGTGGATGGAACGTTCTGCTTCAAAGCGCCCCGGGAGGAGGGCGATCGGATGTTTGACCCGAAGGAAGCCGGCGGCGCATTGCTGGATATTGGCGTGTATCTGGTTTCCTATATGCACATGCTTTTCAAACGGCCTCCGGAGAAGATTGTGTCTTGCGCCCACAAGAGTGAGGCGGGAGTGGACGAGACGGCGGGCGCAGTGTTTCAGTATGATAAAGGGGCGATGGCGACCTTGCTCTTTTCCTTTCAGACGGACGCGAAAGATACGGTGCGCATCTATGGCAGCGACGGGATGATTGAGGTGTATGAGGATTTCTGGCGGCCGACTCGGGCTGTTTTGAGCACCAAAGATGGGACCCTTGCGTTTGATTGTCCGGTCGAGGGGGAGGGCTATCAGTATGAGGTGGCCCATGTAAATGATTGTGTGAAGCTGGGCTTGATGCAATCACCGTATATGACACAACAGCATTCGCTGGAAATCATAAAGACTTGTGATGATTTAAGGCAAATATGGGGTATTCGGTTCGACTTTGAGAAGCGCTAGCTAGGCCGGGGGGGCGATTTTTCGGGGCGGGGTGCCTCTTATAAAGAAAAATTTGTGTTGAATGGTCTAGTTTAAGTAAAATAAATATGGTTTACCTGCGATGGGTGTTCTTTTTATGCATAATTCTAATATGGAGGGGAAGAAAATGGCAAGAATCGGATGGGTTGGGGTTGGGAAAATGGGCAGCCGCATGACGAAGAGATTGCTGGATGCCGGGCATGAGCTGTATGTTATGGATGTGGTCAGGGAGAATTGCGCTGATATTGTTGCTGCCGGCGCTGAATTTGTGGAGACCGCAGCCGCCTTGACGGCCAAAGTAGACTTTGTGTTTTCCATGATTCCAAATTCGAACGTTTTGGAAGATGTTTATCTGGATAAAGATGGAGTTGTTCAGGAGATGGCCTCCGGTAAGATTGCGGTTGATATGAGCACTGTGGGTGCTGACGCGTCGGCTAAAGTAAACGCGGCGATTGAGAAGGCCGGTGGGAAGTTTATTCGTGCGACTGTATCCGGCAGTACGGAATACGCGGAGAAGGGGACGCTGGGCTCGATGGTTTCCGGAGATGCGGCTGCTTATGAGGCTGTGTTGCCATTTTTGAAAGTATTGAGCAGCCGTCAGTATTATTTGGGTGAGAATGAAGAGGCGCGCATGATGAAGCTTATCGTCAATATGATGGTTGCATCCTCGGCGCATATCATGGCTGAATGCCTGGTGATGGGCGAAGCTTTGGGGATGGACTGGGAAAAGATGGTGGATGTTATTGCAGACAGTGCGGGCGCTTCCGGTATTGTTAAATTCAAAGCTGAGAGCTACAAGAAGCGGGACTTTACACCGATGTCCAATGCGATTATTATGGACAAGGACTTGGATTTGGCGATGACCCTGGCGAAAGAGAACCATGTGGGCCTGCCTATGACCTCTCTGACTCGCCAACTTTACAGTTCGATGGTTTCGAGCGGTAAAGGGGAGTTGGACTACTCTGCAATTTTGTTGGTGTATGAGGAATTGAACGGAATCAAGCACGATAAATAAGCGAAACGGCCTGGGAGGAAAAGATATGGCGGATACAATGAAAGCGGTTGTGATTCACGGGCCGGAAAACTTTAGCGTGGAGACTGTTCCTGTACCTGTGCCTAGGCGGGGGGAAGTTCGGGTAAAGATTGAGGCCGTGGCAATTTGCGGCAGCGACCCCAAGCTGTTCCATGGCACATACCTCGGCAGTACAGCGCAAATTTACCCCTTTATTGCAGGACATGAGTTTTCCGGACGGGTTGTTTCTCTGGGGGAAGAGGTGACGGAGCTTGAAGTGGGCGACCGTGTGGCAGGGGAAGCCCATTGCGGATGCGGCTATTGCAAAAACTGCATGTCGGGCCTTTACAACATCTGCTTAAACTACGGAAAACCTGAGACAGGACACCGACACTATGGATTTACCTGGCAGGGTGCTTATGCGCAATACAATGTGTATAACGTAAAAGCTTTGACCAAGATGCCGGACAGCGTTTCCTACGAGGAGGGGACTTTGGTGGACACGGCCGGAACTTCCCTGAGCGGCATCAGTTTAATTGGCCTTGTGCCCGGCGGTTTTTGTGTGGTGGTGGGTCCCGGCCCTGTTGGCCTGTGTGCGATGATGATTGCCCGGTCGATGGGAAGCAAGGTGATTATGGTGGGCCGCGGCCAGCGTTTGCAGGCTGCGAAAAAGCTGGGCGCCGACTATATTGTGGACTGTGAGAATGAGGAGGTGGCTGCTAGGGTGCGGGAAATTACCGGCGGAATCGGCGCGGATGAGGCGGTGGAATGTGCAGGCAACGCAGCTTCTGTGAACTATGCGATCCATTCTGTGAAACGCGGCGGCCGGGTGGTGCTGTTGGGCATGCCGTCGGCGGAAGAAATCAGCTTCCCGATCAAACCGGTCATCTTGGATGAGATTATGGTGAGGGGGTCTCGTGCGAACCCCAATGTTGCGGAGAATGTGTTGCGGCTGGTGGAACTAGGGGTGCTGAATGTGAAGGATATGATTACCCATACCTTTCCGCTGGAGCAGGTTCATGAGGCATTGGAGACCTTTGAGACCCGTAAAGGCGGCGCTTTGAAAGTGATTCTTAAGCCCTAGGAGCGGCGGCGGACAGCAGAATATAGAAATGCAGAGAGAGCGGATAATCCGTTGCTCTGCATTTTTGTGTGTAGATGGCGGTTACGACGGCGGAGAAAAGCTTGGTTAGCGGCCTGAGGGGAGGAGCTTTGGATAGCCAAATAAAGCGAGAGGTTTTGGCCGTTTTTTTAGGAGAATGGGGTGGGGACAGAAAGGGAACTTTTTTTGCTATTTATTTTAATAAGGGTATTGACCAATCCCGAGTAAAGTGCTATCATTTCCTTGAAAGGCAAGCAAATTACTTGTGATTAAGGAGGTGCCGACTTGAAGGTCTCGACAAAGGGGCAATACGGAATCAGGGCCATGTTTGACTTGGCTAACCAATACGAGCAGGGGCCGGTACCGATTAACAGAGTTGCCGCACATCAGGGTGTTTCTGTCGCTTATCTGGAGCAGCTGTTTGCAGTGTTGCGCAAGGCGGGGTTGGTCAATTCCGTTCGCGGCGCACAAGGAGGATTTGAACTGGCGAAGCTTCCAAAGGATATTACCTTGGGTGAAATTTTGCGGGCGCTGGAGGGAGAGATGGCGCCGGTGAAGTGTGTGACTGGCGGTACGACCTGTGAGAAAAGCGGCACCTGCCCGTCCCAATATATTTGGCAGCGCTTGAACGATAAGGTGAATGCGGCTACGGATTCCATTACGCTGCAAAACATGCTGGAGGAATACCAGGCGACACAGACCAATGAAAACCTATGATTTTATGGTAAGGAGTAAGTACTATGCGGGTATATATGGACAATGCGGCCACGACATCGCTGGATAGGGACGTGCTTCAGCAAATGTTGCCCTATTTTTCGGAAGAATTTGGGAATGCTTCCAGCGTTCATAGCTACGGACGCAAAGCACGGGCGGCGATTGATAAGGCGCGTCAGCAAGTAGCAACAGCAATCAACGCTTCGCCGGCGGAGATTTATTTTACTTCCGGCGGCACAGAGAGCGATAATATTGCCTTGAAGGGCGTAGCGGCAGCCTATGCAAACAAGGGCAAGCATATCATCACCAGTGCGATTGAACATCACGGGGTGTTGCATTCTGCGCAGTATCTGGAAAAGCACGGATACGAAGTGGATTATATTCAGGCCGATGAAGATGGGCTGATTGATGTGGAAGCGGTAAAAGCGGCTGTGCGGACGGATACCATACTGATTTCCATTATGTTTGCCAACAACGAGATAGGGACCATACAGCCTGTGGCGGAAATCGGTGCGTTTGCCCGAGGAAAAGGCATTCTGTTTCATACGGACGCGGTACAGGCTGTGGGCAGTATTCCGGTGGATGTGCAAGCGATGAACATTGACTTGTTGGCTCTTTCTGCTCATAAATTCAACGGACCTAAGGGCGTGGGCGCTCTGTATGCTCGAAAAGGTGTGCGCTTTGAAGCCCAGATCCATGGAGGGGCTCAGGAGCGTAACAAGCGGGCGGGTACGGACAACACGCCGGGCATTGTGGGGATGGGATATGCAATTGAAAAGGCTGTTGCCGCCTTGGAGGAAAAGAGTGCACATTTGAGCCGGTTGCGGGATAATCTGATTGACGGGATATTGACCCGGATTCCTCATACGAGGCTGAACGGACATCCAACCAAGAGATTGGCCGGGAATGTGAACGTAAGCATAGAATTTATTGAAGGGGAATCCCTGCTTTTGAGCCTAGATATGAAAGGGATTGCCGCTTCCAGCGGTTCTGCCTGTACGTCCGGGTCGTTGGATCCTTCCCATGTTTTACTTGGGATTGGCTTGTCTCACGCGATTGCCCATGGTTCCTTGCGTCTGTCGCTGGGGGCGGGCAATACCCAGGAGGAAGTGGATTATGTACTGGACGAGCTGGTGCCGATTGTGGAAAGATTGCGGGAGATGTCACCCTTGTTTGCACAGGTGAAAGGAGATGCCAAATATGTATAGTGAGAAAGTTATGGATCATTTCTCGCATCCGAGAAATGTTGGAGAGATAGAGAATGCCGACGGCATTGGCGAAGTAGGCAATGCCAAGTGCGGCGACATCATGCGCATGTACATAAAGGTGGATGATGACGAACGCATTGTGGATGTAAAGTTTAAGACGTTTGGCTGCGGTGCTGCCATTGCCACCAGCAGCATGGCGACTGAGCTTGTCAAGGGCAAAACCATTGACGAAGCGCTGGAGATAACCAACGCTTCCGTCATGGAAGCGCTGGAGGGGCTGCCGAACAACAAGATTCACTGTTCAGTGCTGGCGGAAGAAGCCATTGGCGCAGCTGTGGAGGATTATAGAAAGAAGAAGCATGCCTGAACGAGTGAGGCTGTTTTGAACGATAAAATAACAAGGCTGCCGGATAGCTATCCGGCAGCCTTGTTATTTAGAAAAGCGCTGAACGTGGAAGGGAGCGGACCGGTAAAGACTGCGGCGGAGTGAAAAATGAAATATATGTATTTTTCTGGGACAACTTGCATAGCTATAGATATATTAATCAGCAGGGGGAGACAGCCATATGATGAGAGAACTGGAAGATGAGATGATTAAGGCGCGGCCGCACAGGCTGGTGATTGATGACCGGGAGAGGATTACCCTGTCGGGCGTTCAGGATGTGGAGAGTTTTGATGAAAATGAGATTGTCGTCCATACGGACGCCGGGGTGGTAGTCATTGCCGGGGAAAATTTGCATTTGGTCAAACTGAACCTGGACGAGGGGCAGCTGGTGGCTGCCGGATTTGTGTCAGGGGTTGATTACAGCGACATTGAGGAGCAAAAGAAGGGACGACTCTTTTCCGGGATATTCCGGTAGGCAGGTGAAAGATGCAGTTTTATACGCTGAATCAGGGATATCTGTTTTTCTTTGCAGTATATGGCGGCGCAGCGATTGGTTTGCTGTATGATGTTTTCAGGCTGATCCGGGTTTTAGGAAAACGCAACAAGAAGCTGACTGCAGTGCTTGATGTTGTTTTCTGGCTGGCGGCTGTTGCCGCAGTATTTTATATTTTGCTGATCTCCAACAACGGACGCGTTCGTTTGTTCTCGTTTCTGGGCTTTGCTTTGGGCTGCGGCGCGTATTTTGCAGGAATTAGCCCTGTTGTTAAATATTTGTGTAATAAATTTGCAGGACTTGTTAAAATAAAGTTGAAAAAAAGTCATAAGTATAATAAGCTAGATAATAATACCCGTAAATGAAAACAATTGTAACCCTTGTCTGTTTTGTTTTTGTGGAAGCGGGCTCTTTTTCTACAGATCGAGGATTGTTTTCTGCGCTACTGCCGGGGAGATGAGGAGGGCGCATTTTGAAAAAGGACAAACGAAAGAAAAAAAGCATAAAGATGCGGATTCCTTTTCTGATATTTTTGGTGCTGCTGGCGTCCGGCTGCTATACAGTGGTAGCCCAGCAGTTTAAGTTGGCGGATATGAATAATACTGTTCAGGAACTGAAGCAGCAGGCGGCGCAGGTTCAGGACAACAATGAAGAATTGAGCCGTGCTATTGATAATGCCGGTACGCCGGAATATATTGAGCAGCAGGCGCGGGATAAATTGGGCTGGGTGAAGGAATCGGAAATTAAGTTTATTGAGCAATAGAGCTAGTTTTATAGAAAGAGAAGGAGGCAATATAAACAGGTATGTCAGTTGAAACAGGCAGCATTGTAGAGGGAACTGTGAATGGAATCGCGGGATTTGGCGTTTTTGTGCAGTTGCCCGATGAGAGTGTGGGGATGGTGCATATTTCTGAAGTCGCCGAGAGTTTTGTCAAAGATATTAACGAGCATTTAAAAGTGGGCGACAAGGTTAAGGTTAAAGTTTTGTCCCGGGAGGGAGAAAAAATAAGCCTTTCTATCCGAAAAGCACTTCCGCCAAAGCCGCAGCCGGTACGGGAATTTGCTCCCCGGCAGGAGGTAAGCTTTGAAGATATGATGTCTAAATTTATGAAGGATAGCCAGGAGCGGCAGACCGATATCAAGCGCAATACGCGCAATCATCGTGGCGGGTATTCTCGCGGGAAATAGTGAGGGATGATCAAGAGAGCTGGAGCGCAGAAACGTGCCGGCTTTCTTTTTTTGTGATGAGGGGATTGGGTTTTTTCTTAGGGGAAGAATGTATAGAAGGATGGATATGGGTTTTTCTCAAGGGATGGAACGGCCGACAAATTGACAGAGCAAGGCCATAGAAATGGGAAAAGAAAAATGGAATCGTAACACCCAAGGCTTTCCTTGGCTAGGCTATCTGTGTTAAAATAAAGACAAATTGAGCTGGCAGGTATTTCTGCGGGGAGGGACAACATGGGAAAGATTGCGGTGGAGGTTTGTGCGGGAAGCCATTGTACGATGATGGGTGCGATGGATATTGTGGCGGCGCTGGAGAGCCTGGCTGATCTGCAAGAGCTTAGGGATGGTTGTGAGATGGAGATTAAAGTGGTTCCTTGTCTTGGTACGTGTGACCATGGGAAACAGGCGCCTGTAGTTATTGTGAATGGCAGCGCTTTACTGAAGGCGGATATGGAGACGGTGATGTCGATGGTGGTGCAGAGCGCAAAGAAAGCAAATTGTTTATAAGGGGAAGGATATGCGGGGAATCTTTACACCAATTGTTAAACTGCGCAGGCAGGTTTTTACGGAAATAGCAAAATATGCTTACGAAAGGGATTTGAGCAGCAAGGATTTCAGCTGGTTTTATGAGACGCCTTATCGGATTATTCCCGGAGAGGTGCCCAAATACCGGGAAAGCGTTTTTAAGGAGCGGGCGATTATTAAGGAGCGTATTCGCATGGCACTGGGGCTTTCCCAGCGGCCCGCGGACTCTCACCTGCCTTTTACGGATGGAATGGGGGCAGCGGCAGCATCGGAGAAACTGATGCAGAGACCGTTGGTGAGTGTGGTTCCTTTTGCCTGTGAGGCCTGCCCCACCGACCAGTTTTATGTG
>JBMNTQ010000053.1:0-11830 GCA_050945815.1 Christensenellales bacterium | reverse complement strand
CACAGTCGGCTGTTTACGGCGTCTAAGGATGATAAGGAGCTTTTAAGCTTGTGCAGCTATATCCAAAGCCGGGATGATGGCGCGCTTTGCTTAGTTTTCTATGAGAAGGAAAAACCCGATGGGCGAAAAGCGGGCACCAAGGCTATCTATGCGGTGGCGCAGCCTGTGGATTTTCTGCCTGTGGATGATTATGGCGCGGCGGAATTTGCATTCCGTCAGGCGGCACTTTTAGGCTTGGGCTTGTCGATGCAAGATGCTCGTTATTTGGTGGAGCGGGCGGGGCGCGACCTGTATCGCTTGGAGGCGGAACTGGAAAAGCTGGCTGTTATGGGGGAGGACGCGACGAGGAAGGAGATAGACCTCTATGTTTCCCCGGATATAAACAGCAATGTTTTTCGCATGATGGACAGCTTTGAGATGGGGAAGGCCGACAAGGGCTATGAGGCGCTGCGGTTTTTGATGCAGAATGGTGAGCGGGCGCCGGCTATCATCGGAGCGTTGGCGGCGAGATTTCGCCTGATTTTGCAGGTGCAGGAGCTATATGCGCAGAAGCGCGGCGGGCAAGCCTATGAGCTGATGGGCAAGAACTTTTCGGCGCGGCGGGCCATTGATGACCGGAACAAATACAGCGCTGCGTGGTTGAAGGAAACTTTGTTTCTCTTGACGGAACTGGACCATGCCTGTAAGACCGGGCAGGTGCGGGAGGCGGAGGGATTGGAGATTCTTTTGGCAAAAGTTTATATGGCAAGGGAGGAAGAGAGACATGAAAGGCGATGAATGTAGAACCAGCTTATCGGGCAACCAGGTGGCTGCCAAGGATTCTCGGGAGATTCGGTTTCGGGGGAAGCTGGATTCATTAAGCGCTACCATCGCTTATGCGGCGGCTGTTGCGCTGGAGCGGGGGCAGGAGGCTTTGGCAAAGGATTTGCATACGCTGTTTGCAGGCTGTATGAGCCTGTTATCGGCCGGGGTGAGTGGGGCGGATGTGGGAGAGATTGCTTATTTGGGCATGGAGTATGGAGAGGTGCAGGAGCTTTCCCATCGTCCTGACAGAATGGGCTTGAAGCACTTTTTGCCTGTGGCGGCGGACGGTGTGATGGTTTGCTTGGTGAACCTCGTGCGTACCAAGGCGCGGGAGACGGAATGTGATGCTGTTGCGCTGTATGGAGATATTGGGGGACATGTTAAAGCGCTGAACAGAATGTCCAGCGCTGCGTATGTGGTGATGTGCCGGCTGAAGGCCGGGTTTTATTAGGGAGCACAGACGTTTTCCGGGCCTGAGCGGGCGTCGCTGTATACGGAATGCTGAAGCACCTGCAACGCTTCGCTGTATTGGGAGGATTCGAGCGTGGGAAAGGCGTGGATCAGCCGGCTTTGGGCTGCGCTGCGGTTTTCCATGATGCTGCGATAGCGGCTTTGCAGGGTTTCGATTGAGTCGTCCAGCATGAAGTGGATATGTTCTCTGCGGTTGCAGATGCGTTGGTTTAGTTTGGTCATGGTGGCCAGTCGCCGCGAGAGATTGTGGGCGGCGTATGTGGAGAAGGCTAGGTCTGTTGTCAGGTAGGCGCCGAACAGGCCTACCAGAATCAGGCCGCCGAACGGTGTGATGGAGGATAGCAGGGGATGCAGCAGGGGATGCAGCACGTCCAGCAGCAGGATGGATAGAAGGCCCCATAGGAAGGACGTGGACAGGGAAAGCCTGCCGTGCAGAACGGACAGCGGGTTTCGATAGCGCCACCAGCGGAAGCCGAAGACACGCTCGAGCAGGAGAGCGGCGGTGTATTCGACTGCCGAGGCCACCACAACGGACAGGAACAACAGAGCCGTGAGGTTGGGCAGCCATTGGTAGAGCAGGATAAGCAGCAAGGCAGCGGTGCCGTATACAGGACAAAAAGGCCCTGCTAAAAAGCCGCGGTTGGTAAACCGGCCGCGAGAGAAAGATGCGTATACGGTTTCAAGCAGCCAGCCTATGAAGCTGTATGCAATAAAGAATAGAGTGTAGTTGATAAGCTGTTGCACCAACATAGAGCAGCCCCCTGTCTTGACAATACAGATCTATCATGACATTTTTTTTTGTTTTTTTCAACTGAAACTGTTAAATTGTGGAGAATGATAAGCAACGAGCAAAAATTTCAGATAGGCTTGTCGAATTTTTTCTAGTTTTGTAAGAACAAAAAAATTGCGGCATAACTTTTTGTTTTGCTATTTTTTTATGTTATCATATAGGTAATCAAAGGAAAAATTTATATAGTGGCGGGGGTGTGATTGTGCCTAGAATTGGGAGAAAAATGACGGTTCCGGCTGCGAATTTTACGATATATGCAATTATTTTTTTAGGACAAGCCATCTCATTTATTCTTTTTCTTAGCTTGCTTGTGGGAAACGGGCAACTGGCGATACTAGGCAACCCCGTCCATGAAAACGAAGGGGTTCAAATTTTTTTGATTGTGACGCTGATCATTTTAGCGGCGGGTATGCTGATGATTGGCTTTTTCATGTATGAAACGGTGAGGAGATCGATTGTTGAATGGCGGCAAAGCGGACAGACCGGCAGCTTTTGGAATGCGCCGATTAAGGAGCTTATCAAGCTACAGAAAAAGCGGCGGCAGTCGTCCCCTTTTTCCCATGTTTTGCACGAGATCAAGACTCCTTTGGCAGTTATTCGCGGGTATGCGCAGTTGGCGGCCCAGTGTGGGGAAGAGGAATATGATATGATTCATTCTATGCTGCTCGGGATAGACCGGGAGGTTGAGAACCTGGTGTGGATGATGGAGGTGATTGGCGGCAAGGAGAACATGGGTACGCAGCCGATAAGCCTATGCGCTTTGGTGCAGGAATGTGTTAAGGGCTATGAAATGATCGCGGGTGAAAAACGCTGGAGTTTGTCTTGCGGGGATGATATTATTCTGGATTGCAACCGCAGTGCCGTGATGGAGATTCTGCGCACAATTTTAGACAATGCTGTGAAATATACGGCAGATGACGGCACGATTGATGTTTTTGTGGGAGTAAGAAAATCCAATGCGTATGTGCGGGTTACGGACAATGGGATTGGGATTGACGGCAAAGACCTGGAAAACATTTTCAGGAAATATTACCGGGGAAACGCGGTGCAAGACTACAATGGCTCGGGGTATGGGCTTTATTTGGCCTATCGTGTGGCAAATTGTTTTGGTATAAAAATAAACGTGGAAAGCGAAGTGGGAAAGGGCAGCAGCTTTACGATTTGGTTCCCTAAAAATTGCATGATTTGTCAATGAATTGTTTGTTGTGTAGAATTCTTGTTTCTTATGGGCTTTTTTGATATAATACCAGAATGCATATGGAGCATAAGAAACTGGAATTTGGATGGTGATACGGCTTGAATAGGATATTCAGAAGAATGGTGATAGCATGCGTGGCATTGTTGATGCTGGGACTGACTGCCTGTGGGAACGGTGCGGAGACGGAGAACCCGGAAAGTCCGACTGTGGACTTAGCTATTTCCCATCCGGTGCAGACTCCGGTTCCTACATTGCCGCCAAACGATGTGTTGATTCTTGGCGTTTGGAAGCTGGAAAACGTCGGCACATACCGCTTTACGGCCAATGGGGAACTGCTGGTGACGTTTGCTACCGGCGCGGAAGAGGCCTATAGCTATACAGTCGGGGACAAGTATTTGACGCTGGATATGGGCGATCGGGGAAAGACTGAAAACGAATATACGATTACCCAAGACACGTTGACGTTTTATGACGAATTTGACCAGAAGCATGTTTTGAAAAAGACTGAAGAAATTATCGATTCCGACTATAGTGATGAGTGAAGCGGAAGCGAGGACAGGCATCGGGACAGGATGGCTGGCTATGGACGAGCGCCCCTTTTTTGGGGCGCATTTTTTATAGGGCCTATGCGCTTTGGTCAGCGCTTTTTGAAACCTATATTTTGAGTATCTATCTGATGCTTTTTTTGATATAATATTCTAGATATAGACCTGTTGGATGTGTCTGGCCAGTCAAGCCGCAGAGACAGCTTGGGCGGCTGGAGTGGATTTGCTATGCAGCTTGATTTTGTGGGGACGGGGAGGATAAGCAAGAATGGGAAAACGTGGGGATATTCAGAAAATACTGATTATAGGTTCGGGACCGATTATTATTGGTCAGGCATGTGAATTTGATTATTCCGGGACGCAGGCATGCAAGGCGCTGCGTTCGCTAGGGTATGAGATTGTGCTGGTTAACTCAAACCCGGCGACAATTATGACCGACCCGGAAATTGCCGACGCGACGTATATTGAGCCTTTGAATGTGCAGCGGCTGGAACAAATTATCCAAAAGGAGCGGCCGGACGCTTTGCTGCCCAACCTGGGCGGCCAGTCGGGCTTGAATTTATGCTCGGAGCTGAACCAGGCCGGCATTTTGGATCAATATGGGGTGAAGGTGATTGGCGTACAGGTGGACGCTATTGAACGCGGGGAGGACCGGGTGGCATTTAAGAAGGCCATGGATGAGCTGGGGATTGAGATGGCCAAGAGTGAGGTGGCCTATACTGTGGAACAGGCAGAGCAGATTGCAGGACGGCTGGGCTATCCGGTGGTGCTGCGTCCGGCCTATACCATGGGCGGCGCCGGCGGCGGTATGGTTTACAATGTGGAGGAGTTGCGTACGATTGTGGCTCGGGGGCTATCCGCTAGCTTGGTTGGGCAGGTTTTAGTAGAAGAATGTATTATGGGCTGGGAAGAGTTGGAGCTGGAGGTGGTTCGTGATGCGAACAACAACATGATTACCGTCTGCTTCATTGAAAATATCGATCCGCTGGGTGTGCATACTGGCGACAGCTTTTGCAGCGCGCCTATGCTGACCATATCCGAAGCTTTGCAAAAGCGTTTGCAGGAACAGGCATACAAGATTGTGGAATCTATTGAAGTGATTGGCGGGACCAATGTTCAATTTGCCCATGATCCGATTTCGGATCGTATTGTGGTGATTGAGATTAATCCGCGTACCTCCCGTTCTTCGGCGTTGGCGTCTAAGGCTACGGGCTTCCCGATTGCCCTGATATCTGCGCTTTTGGCGGCGGGACTGACGCTGGACGAGATTCCTTGCGGAAAATACGGTACTTTGGATCGTTATGTGCCTGGCGGGGATTATGTTGTCGTCAAGTTTGCCCGTTGGGCCTTTGAGAAATTCAAGGGCGCTCAGGATAGGCTGGGGACTCAGATGCGGGCTGTGGGCGAAGTGATGAGCATCGGCAAGACTTATAAAGAGGCATTTCAAAAAGCGATTCGCAGCCTGGAGAACGGCAGGAGCGGCCTGGGGCATGTGGCGGTCTTTGAGGGGAAGAGCCTTGAGGAGCTTTTATCGATGCTGGTGTATCCGTCCAGCGAACGGCAGTTTGTTATGTATGAGGCGCTGAAAAAGGGCGCTTCTGTGGAGGAGTTGCACCGCCTGACCGGCATCAAGGAGTATTTTATTCGGCAGATGCAGGAGCTGGTGGAGGAGGAGCTGCGTATTGAGCAGTATCATGGACAGATGCTGCCGAAGGAGATGCTGCGCGCTGCCAAGGGCAACGGGTTTGGCGACGAGTATATCAGCCGTTTGCTGGGCATAAGCGAGGATGAGCTGCGCCGCCAGCGTATGCAGCTGGGGATTTGCCCGGTTTGGGAATCGATACACGTCAGCGGGACGCAAAATGCCTGTTACTACTATTCGACTTTCCATGGACAAGACGACAACCCACTATCGGCCCGGCGCAAGATCATGATACTGGGCGGCGGCCCCAACCGCATCGGCCAAGGCATCGAATTTGACTATTGCTGTGTGCATGCGTCTTTGGCTTTGAAGAAGCTGGGCTTTGAGACGATTATGGTGAATTGTAACCCGGAGACTGTTTCGACCGACTATGATATTTCGGATAAGCTGTATTTTGAACCCTTGAGCGCGGAGACGGTGATGGACATTTATGAGAAGGAGCAGCCGCTGGGGATCATTGCTCAGTTTGGCGGGCAGACGCCCTTAAACCTTGCGGCGCAGCTCGAAAAAAATGGAGCGCGCATTTTGGGAACCTCCCCGCAGACCATTGATTTGGCGGAGGATCGGGATCATTTTCGCGGTATGATGGATAAACTGGGGATTCCTATGCCCCGCTCCGGTATGGCGGTGACGGTGGAGGAGGCGCTGTGTGTTGCCGACGAAATTGGCTATCCTGTGATGGTAAGGCCTTCCTATGTATTGGGCGGCCGGGGCATGGAAATCGTGCATGACGAGGAGATGCTCAGGATTTATATGGCGGCGGCAGTGGGCGTAACGCCGGATCGTCCTATTCTCATCGACCGCTTTTTGCAGCATGCGACGGAATGTGAGGCGGACGCGGTATCGGATGGTGTGGACTGCTTTGTGCCTTCGGTGATGGAGCATATCGAATTGGCAGGGGTGCATAGCGGGGACTCGGCTTGTATTTTGCCTGCCTTAAACCTCAGCGCCGAGCAGATTGAAACCATTGAGGACTATACGCGGCGCATCGCAGTGGAGATGGGCGTATCGGGGCTGATGAATATGCAGTATGCCATCGAGGAGGATACGGTTTATGTGCTGGAGGCTAATCCGCGGGCTTCGCGGACGGTGCCGCTGGTGTCCAAGGTTTGCGATATTCAGATGGTGCAGTTGGCTACCGATATTATGACGAGGGAATTTACCGGGAGAGAATCGCCGGTTGCGGCGCTGGAAAATCGGACGATTCCTCATTATGGCGTGAAGGAAGCGGTGTTTCCCTTTAATATGTTTCAGGAGGTTGATCCGGTGTTGGGGCCGGAGATGCGTTCTACCGGCGAGGTTTTAGGCATTGCATCCTCCTTTGGGGAAGCGTTTTACAAGGCCCAGGAGGCGACACAGGTGAAGCTGCCGCTTTCCGGTACGGTCTTTTTGAGCGTGAACGACAAGGACAAGCCGGAGCTTTTGGAGGTGGCGCAAAAATTCCATGATTGCGGGTTTTCCATTATTGCCACCCGAGGCTGTTATGATTTGATTCATGGGGCCAAGATTCCCGTACAGCTTGTGAAAAAATTGTATGAGGGGCGTCCGAATGTGACGGACCTTTTGGCCAATGGGCAGATTGATATTATTGTGAATACGCCTTCGAGCAAGGCCAGCGCCCATGACGACAGCTATATTCGTAAGGCGGCGATTAAGGGACGGATTGCCTATATGACCACGATGGCGGCGGCAAAGGCCAGCATCGAGGGTATTGGCGAGGTGAAGACGAAGGGTAAATTGGACGTGAAATCTTTGCAGATGTTTCACAAAGAGATACGCTAATTGCGAGTAGTTGGCGAAAATCGGTGTTAGGAAGGAGATAGGAGAGTGGATGTTCTATGTGTGGGCATCGCGGCGCTGGATATTTATGCGCGGCCTGTAACGGATCAGGTGTTTCAGCGGGAAACTATGCGGGTGGAGCAAATCGGCATAAGCGGCGGCGGCGACGCTCTTAACCAGGCGGTGGTGCTTCGGGCGCTAGGCAGCCGATCAGCACTTATTGCCCGCATTGGGAAGGATTCGACGGGGGATATTTTGATGGAGCGGGTCGAGGCTGCGGGGGTGGATGTTTCGATGGTGTGCCGCAGTATGCAGTCTACAACTACGACGGCTATCGCTTTGGTGGGGCCGGATGGACGCAGGAATATTCTGAATGTTAAGGGCGGAAACTACGATTTTGACCGGAATGACATTCACTTTGACAAGCTGCCCGAGGCCAGAGCCTTGTCTGTCGGCTCTATTTTCGGCTTGCAGGCGCTGGAGCGAGACGGCGGTTTGCTGGACTTGCTGCGCTTGGCTAAAGATAGGGGTATGCTTACGTTTGCGGATATGTCGTCGGATAAGCTCGGGCAGAGAATAGGCGGTGTTTTGCAGTATTTTCCCTACCTTGATTATTATATGCCCAGCGCAGCGGAGGCGGAGGCCATCACCGGCGAGAGACAGCTTTTGGAACAGGTGCGCGTGCTGCGAGAACACGGTTGCGGCAATCTGCTGATCAAGCTGGGGGGTGATGGTGTTTACCTGGGGGCGGATGGGTATGATGAGGTCATCCCGGCTTATTCAGTGTGTCCGATTGATACCACCGGGGCTGGCGATACGTTTTGTGCTGCTTTTATCCACGGAAAGCTTAGGGGATATGATACGAAAAAGGCTTGCTGCTTTGCTGCGGCGGCGGGGGCGCTGAGTACGCAATATGCGGGAGCGTCCGCTTCGCCGCCTAGTGAGCAGGAGGTTCTGGATATGATGGGCAGGGAATGATTGCCGGATAAAGCTTGGAAGATGGGCAAATAAAAAAGAAGAAGGAGCTTCTTCTTTTTTTATTTGAGCAAGGGGGAGCTTGCAGCAGATTTACTTGCAAGACACATAGGTTGGTGGCTGTGGTAGGTTGCTTTGGAGCGTGGTGATGGGAGGCGGGGAGGGGTTGAATCAACGATTCGCTAAAAACGGATCACAGGCACAAAATATCTGTGCCTGTGATCCGTTTTTATGTGTTCTCCCCTGAAGGAAGGAGGACCTGTTTTTATGCGGCGTTGGTTTAGGATAGCAGACAGTCTGCCAGACCTTCTGCAGTCCAGCTGTGGATATAGTGGCCTACGTCTGTATCTGCCAGAGCGGACAGGATGGTGTTGCGCTGTAAGGGGATATTCAGCAGCTTTTGCTCCAAATCGGATAATTCGCCGCTGCCGAAAAAATCGCCGAAGAAGCGGACACTTTTGAGGATATCCTGGTGTATTTGCAGATAGGCCGATACCATGCCGCCGCTGATTTTTACTGTGTTTTTGCGGTTGTATTGGGGAGAGTGGCCATAATTCCAGCGCTCTGTGCTGTATTTTGTGCGACGCAGCTCGCGTACACAGTGGATGTCTTTGGGAGATAGGCTATATTCCTCCCAGCCTTCCCCCTGCCTGAGCCCCTGTTTTAGCATGGCTAGAAAAGCCGCAGTGTCTGTGCTATCTGGCAGGTAGTTGGAGAGATTGGTCACAGCGCTTTGTACAGATGCCGTGCCTGATGGTACGGTTTTCTGCTTGTTGGGGGTTAGGGCCTGGCTGATAACAGACAGGTTTGAGCGAAACAGCAGCGTGCCGTGGTGGAGAATTCGGCCATTGGCGATTAACTGGGCGTTGCCGGAAAATTTTTTGCCATCGACGCAGATGTCGTTGCGTGAACTCTGCTGGGCATGGACGCCGAAGCGTTTCAGCACCGCAATGATTTGGCGGATGAAAAAGCTGAAATCGAAGGGCTTTTCCGGATCCCAGTCGTCGATGAAGGTAAAGTTGATGTTGCCGAGGTCGTGGTAGACGGCGCCGCCGCCGGTTAAACGGCGAACCACCCGGATGCCGCTCTCTTCAACATAATCCTGTCGGATTTCATCCTGGGTGTTTTGGTGTTTGCCGACAACGATGGTATGGTCGTTGCGCCAGAGCCAGAGATATTTTTGGGCGCGACTCATTTGATGGAATACATATTCTTCCAGCGCCAGATTGAAGTATGGGTCGGTTTGGTCGTTTTGAATGTATAACATAGATCGTCTCCGAAAGGGTTTTTAGAACCAGCGGTCGGACTTGAGGGCGGTTCCATAGGTTTCCAGGGGTGCCCAGCCTGTCCAGAGGAACTGGGATAGGGTTTTTTGTGTGACACCAAAGCTAATAAACTCCTCCGGCTGCACGCCGTCGGTGGCGTAGGCGCGTACGAATTCCGGTATGCGCGAAAGAGAGCAGAGGGTTTGTTGGTCGATGGTTTCGTTGATACGCTGTTTCTGGGGTAAATCTGCTGCCAGCACCATCTTTTGTATGCGGCTTTGCAGGGAAAAGACCATGTCGCCCCCGGCTAGGGCCGCCAAGTGGTGTACGCCGCGCAGGCCGGCTGGCATGATGGTGGCACGATAGCCACGCTGGCGGTAGAGAGTGTAGGATTTTTTACAGACCGCGTTGCCGGCTTCGTGAAGATCTTCCAGGCTGACGTCAATGCCGTTGTCTTGGGCTACTTCCATGAGATAATCGTCTAGGCGGCCGCCCTGTTGGACGACAAAGCAGGGCTTGATTGTAATGCCTGCGGCTTGGGCGCGCGTGATTCCGCGTTCGTAGGCCATGGCAGCCGATAGCGCCTGGGATACGGAGAAGTTCAGCGTTGTGCATACTGCGATACCCCGGGCAGCCAATTCCTCGATGACCGGCAGAGCGGCCTTTACAGTGGGCAGCTTGACTGCAATGTTTTCGCCCCAGGATACATAGCGCAACGCTTGTTCCAACATTTTTTCCGAGCTGGAGCAGAGCCCCGGGTTTAATTGGCCTAAGGCGTAGCCATGGAGGCCTTGGGTTTTATCGTATATCGGCAGAAACTTTTCTGCTGCGTACTGTGCGACAATTTTTAGCAAGGCTTCTGCCCGCTCCGGCAGGGGCAGGTCCGCCGGGATTTTATCGATTTGGGGCTGCCAGAATTCGGGGGCGGCCTCAAAGCTTTTATAGGTAAGCACCGGATTCGTGGTAACGCCCAATGCTCCCCAGGCGATGGCTTGGTCGATTTCTTGCGGAATTGCAGAATCGTGCCACCACTTGGTAGGCGTTTCTTCGGCCAGCCATTCGAGATAGTTGCGCATAAGACTTCGTCCTCCTGTTGTTCAGATCGTGTGCGGGCGAGAAAATGCAAAAACCGCCGCACTTCCTATATCTTAATGATAAGGCGGCGGAGGCGGATGTTCTACCATGGGAATGATGAGTTGTATGGAAAATTTATATTTGGCTGAGATTTCAAATTTGGCTGAGATTTCAAACCCGGACTTGCGTGGATAGACGAGTAGATAGGCGGGGCTTGAGCAGGATTATTCAACATTGAGCTTATTGACATGCTGGCTCATTTTGCGAAATACGGAGGGGGAAATACCAATTTGTTTTTTAAACGTCATGCTGAAATGCTGGATGTTGACGTAGCCGCATTCAATTGCGATGTCTGAAACGCTGAGGGAGGAATTGGCGAGCAGATATTTGCCCCGGTCCATGCGGCGTTCGGTGACGACCTGCATAATGGTTTTTTGCAGATATTGCTTGAATAGGTGCATTAGGTAGCCTGTGCTGATATGAACCTGATTGGCTATTTGCTGCGGGGTGATGTCGTGGTGTAGGTTGTGTGCCATATACTCCAGGGCTTGGTTGACGTAGCGGTATTGATCGTTGCTGGTGTTTTCCTTGCGGATGTGGATTAGGCGGTTGATGCGGATTAGAAGGCAGATGATTTCGGCTTTGACCAGCGCGTCGTAGCCCTCTTGTTTCTGGTTCATTTCCAGAGCGATACGCTTCATACCGTTGCTGATGGCCTCGTTGTCGGCGATTTTGACGTAAAGCCCTTCTTGATAGATGCTGTCGTCAAAGATTTGAAACAAGCGGGATTCCGGGTCGGCGGCGGCTGGCGTTTCTTCTGGCGGCGGGATGTTTGCGCTAAGCTGGACATTGACGCACTTGCTGCCGGAGTTTCCTGCCATATACAGCCTGTGTTGGACCCCTTGGCGAATGATGATAAGGTCGCGCTTGGATAGGGTGATGGTGGCGTTGTTTTCCAGCCAGAAGTTGGCGCTGCCTTCCAGGCAGCAGATGATTTCCACGGCGTCGTGCCGGTGGGGAGAACCCATAGACCAGCCTGCTTCGAATTCTCGCAGATAATAATTGAACATAAAACGCGATATGTTGGTGTTTTGGAAGAAGTCAACAAAGGGGGTTGCAAGATTCATGATAGTCTCCTGTTTTGTGATAGATAAAGTATTATTTATTAATTAGTATAACATAAATTCCGGTCTGCATAGTAGGGAAGATATAACTATAGTGCAAAAA
>JBMNTQ010000052.1:0-11859 GCA_050945815.1 Christensenellales bacterium | reverse complement strand
GATTAAAGACTGTTGTGTTTCAGCAGACATTGTATCTAGACACCAACCTTTCAATTCTATACAAAATATCATACTGGATGATTCAAAGTTAGTCAACCGAAAAAACAATAATTCGCCTAGTTGTTCCCATATTTCTTAAAAAAGCTCTCTCTAAAATCCAGTAAGGCATCCTGCTCTATCGCCTCTTTCATACGCTGCATCAGGCGCATCGTAAAACGCAGGTTGTGCCAGCTGATCATGCGGGAGGCCAATATCTCCCCTGCCTTCACCAAATGGCGGATATAGCTGCGCGTGTAGTTGCGGCAGGCGTAGCAATCGCAGCCTTCTTCTATAGGAGAAAAATCCCGGGCGTATTGCGCATTATGCATGTTCATGCGCCCGGAAAAAGTAAAGGCGAGGCCTGTGCGCCCGGTTCTGGTTTGCAGAACGCAGTCAAACATGTCTATACCGCGTGCAACGCCTTCCACCAAGCAATCCGGGCTACCCACACCCATCAGATAACGAGGCTTGTACCTAGGCAGATAGGGGCGGATATGCTCCAGCATCTCATACATGAGCGGCTTTGGCTCTCCTACGCTCAAGCCGCCGATGGCAATACCGGGCAAATCCAGTTCAGCAATAGCCTGAGCGCTCTCAATGCGCAAATCCCGATAGAGGTTCCCCTGCACAATCCCAAACAGAGCCTGGTCTGTCCGGGTCTTTGCGCGTATGCAGCGCCGCACCCAAGCATGGGTACGCTGCATGGCTCGGGCGGCGTCGTCATAGCTGCAAGGATGGGCTGTGCATTCGTCAAAGGCCATGATGATGTCCGCGCCCAGGGCTTCCTGTATGGCAGTCGCCCTCTCCGGCGTAAAGAAATGCTTCGAGCCGTCTATATGGGAGGAAAAATGCACGCCCTGATCTGTAATCCTGTTCAGCCCCTTCAGACTAAACACCTGAAACCCGCCGCTGTCTGTTAAAATGGGCTTGTCCCACGCCATGAAACGGTGTAGGCCTCCGGCCTCCTGAATCAAATCCTCCCCCGGCCGCATGGCCAGATGGTAGGTGTTGGATAATATGATCTGAGCGCCCAAGCCTTTCAACTCCTCCGGCGTCATCGCTTTAACCGTTGCCGCCGTGCCCACAGGCATAAACACCGGGGTTTCTATGTCGCCATGGGGAGTAGACAGCACCCCAATCCGGGCGCCGCTTTGCGCACAGGTCTTTCGTATACGATATTCAAAGCTCATACGTTCTTTTGCTCCTGTTATATTCTGAAATCAAACGTTACTCTGACGGTATTTCGTTCTTCTCTAACCCATTGATTATAATTTTTCCCGGCGTCAAAGTCAAATTCCCCCTATCGGTTGGTTGTATGCCTTAGCAGCAGCGATTCTCGCCGCCGCTTACCTTCCTCTCGCCCTTTGTCGGTCAGCATAACCCAAGAACCAACCATTTGAAGGCAGCCACACCGTTTCAACCGGGCTAACCGTCTATCCACAAATCGTCTGTCCCTTTTAAAGGCCTTGGGGCCATACAGGTCCGTCCGCCGTGCGCCGCCACTATCGCGGTCCATCATATACAGAAGCAACTGCGCCTCCCCCAATCGTTTTCTGCGAGACCACCTTTTGCCCAGAGCGCAGAACAGCCCTTTTCGGGGCGCTACCAGAAAAACCAGCAAAAACATCGCCCCCACTGCCACAGCCATACTCCCTGCAATGGATACATCCAACAGCATAGCAGAATAATACCCCACAAGGCCAGAGAAAGCAGCGAACAGCGAAGATAGCAGCAGCATGTGGCTGAGACGGTCTGTCAGAAGGTATGCCGCCAAGGGCGGGCCCACCATGAACGCGACCACCAAAACCGAACCCACCGCCTGAAACGCCCCCACTGCGGTGATGGATACTAGGCCCATCAGCCCATAGTAAACCAGCGTCGGCGCAAAGCCCAGTGTTGCGGCCAGCAGCGGATCAAAGGTTGCAAGCTTAAGCTCTTTGAAGAAAAGGAGGATTGCAAGTAAGTTGATCGCCAGCAGCCCTCCTGTGATATACAGCGCCCTAGCACCCATATCCTGCCCCCCTATCACCAGCCTGTCGAACGGAGCGAACGCCAGTTCTCCCAGCAGCACGGAGTCGGTATCCAGGTGCACGGAGTCCGCGTAGCCGGTGATGAGGATCACAGCAATGGAAAAGAGCAGCGGAAAAACAATGCCGATGGCCGCGTCCTCAGCCATCAGCCGCGTTGTTTTCAGTGTTTCAGTCATCCACACGGTAGCCAACCCTATCAAGGCAGCGCCTAGGATCAAAAGAGGCGAGGACAGGTCCCGGGTTATGAAAAAGGCCAGCACAATACCCAGCAAAATGGTGTGGCTGATGGAATCCGACATCATCGCCATCCTGCGCAGCACCAGAAAAGTTCCGGGCAATGCGCACGCAACAGCAACCATGACGGCAATCAGTTGTATTTCAAGTTGTGGGGACATGGGAATCCTCTCCTTCTGCTTTCAACTGCTGTTTCTTCATCTGCCATCGGTTTTTCCTTCGTTGATAGAGTTTAGCTAACATGCCCCTTCCCGGCGCCAGCAACATGCTCAGCAGAACAATCAGGCTCACGCACACGACAATGGTCGGCCCTGTGGGAAAATCTATGGCCAGGGAACTAATGGCAACTCCCGCAACACCGCAGCTCCCCCCAAACACAGCCGACAGCAACACCATCTGCCAAAGCTGTCGGGTCCATTGGCGCGCCGCTACCGCCGGGGCTACCAACATCGCGCTCATAAGGATAACGCCTACAGTCTGCAAGCCAATCAAAATTGCCATTACCACCAAAGACGAGAGCAGCAAATTTAAGCGCCGGGTCGAGAAACCCAAGCTTTGTGCAAAACCCGCATCAAAAGAAAATAGCTTAAATTCTTTCCAAAAAAGCGCCACCAAGGCTAGCAGAATACCGCCGCAAATGGCCATCATAGTCAAATCCCCGGGCAATAAAGCCGAGGCTTGCCCGAACAAAAAACGATTCAATCCGGCCTGGTTGGAGTTGGGTATTTTTTGTGCAAGGGTTAGCAGCACCAACCCTGCGCCAAAAAACACTGACAAAATCAACGCGAGGGCGCCGTCGAATTGGATGCGTGAATGGCGCACAATTGCGAGAATCAGCAACGTAGCCAGAAGGCCCGAGCACAAGGCGCCTAGCAGCAAAACTTCTGTGTTTTTGTTGCCGGTTATCAGAAAGGCCAACACTACACCGGGCAGCGCAGAATGGGAAATTCCGTCTCCTAACAAGCTTTGCTTGCGCAGCACTGCAAAACAGCCCAAAACACCGCTTATCACCCCCAAAAGGAGAGAGCCTAACGCCACGGTCTGGAAGGTAAAGTCCGAGAACAGAGCGATTATATCCTGCATCACAGAGCCCCCTTTTGGCCGATCGTTACGCCCTGATAGGTCTTGACAAGGTTTTCCTCATGAAAAACCTCATGGATCGGGCCGCAAGCGATCAAAGAGAGATTGATTAGTGCCACCCAATCAAAATTATCTGCCACAGTTTGGATATCATGGTGTATCACAACAACGGTCTTACCCTGGTGTCTTAGTTCCTTCAGCTGCTGAAGGATTACCTGCTCCGTCTGCATATCCACGCCCTTTAGGGGCTCATCCATGAAATAGATTTCAGCTTGCTGGGCCAAAGCTCTGGCTAAAAACACCCGCTGCTGCTGCCCGCCGGAGAGCTGGTTAATCTGCCGCTTCTCATACCCTTGCATCCCCATCTTGTCAATCGCCTGCGCTGCCCGGGCCAATTCTGCCTTGCCTGGACGCTTGAACCATCCCAAGGAGCCGTAAGTCCCCATCGTCACAATATCCAGCACAGTTGCAGGGAAATCCCAGTCGGCACTCCCAATTTGCGGCACATAGCCAACAGGCGGCTTTTCCGCTCTTCCAATAGCGGCAGGGCTGCCGAAGGTAACCGAGCCAAACACAGGCCGGATCTGCCCCAGTATTGTCTTGATCAGCGAGGTTTTCCCTGCGCCATTTGGTCCCACAATAGCAAAAAGCGTCCCTTTGGGGATAGTCAGGCTCACATCCCATAAAACAGGCTGTTGTTCATATGCCACTGTCAGATGTTCCACCACAACCGCATCGTTTTTCGGACAGTGTTCCATACCAGTTCCTCCCCTATTGCAACGCTTCCACGATCGTATCAATATTGTGTTCGACCATGGATACATAGTCCTTCGCTTCCGTTCCTTCCCCGCCTAAAGAATCCGAATACAATTCCCCTCCAATTATTACATCAAAGCCTCGGGCACGCACTGCTGCCTGCAGAGCTTCGATGGTTTTAGGCGGTACAGAGGATTCCAAAAAAACCGCTTTGATTTGTCTATCTGCGATGTCATCCGCCAACGCGCTGATATCCGCCGTGCCAACTTCTGTATCAGTACTGATACCTTGCAACCCACAGACCTCGAATCCATAGGCTTTTCCGAAGTAGTGAAACGCATCGTGGGCAGTCACCAGCATTCTCATGTTTTCAGGCAGAGTGACTGTTTTGTCCAAGACATAGCGATCTGCCTCCTCCAGCCGGCGAAGATAATCCCTCAGGTGTATCGCATACATACCGGCATTTTCCGGATCGGCCTGGGCTAATGCGTTCGCAACAGTCTTTGCAGCCTGTTTCCAAAGGGATACATCAAACCAGATGTGCGGGTCGTATAGATCACCGCCCCCTTCCCAGGCTAACAGATCGTCTGTTTGAATGCTGTCCCCTACGCAGACGACAGCATAACCCCGCTCGGACAAAGACGGGAACAAATCGCCCATCTTTCCTTCCAGATGCAGCCCATTGTATACGATCATGTCAGCTTCCTGCATACGCATCATGTCCCCTGCACTAGCCTGATAGAGGTGTGGGTCAATTCCCGGCCCCATCAGGCTTACAACAACAACGTGCTCTTTGCCTATCTCGCGGCATAAGTCTGCCAGTAGGGTGGTGGTAGCTACGATATTGAAACTGCCTCCTGTAGTTTCTTCTACAGCATCCGGCAAGCCACAGGCAAAAAGGGCCATGCACACTAGCAGCAAGACAGCTGCCGTCAGTTTTAATTTTATCTTCATATGCGTTTCTCCCAATCGTTCAGTTCCATAAAGAGCCCCCACAAATCCAATGCTGTTGCTTGGTTAGCAAACATCCAGGCATGCTATGTGGCCGAAAGCAATACACTTGCCTCAGCCGCTGCAATGCATAATGGGGCCTAAAGCTTCAATATATTTTGATAAACCGACATTGCTCCCTTGACTAATCTATGAATTCAAAAGGCTTAATGTTACGATAGGCTTAAAAAGAGCCATGAATTTCCTTTACAAGCTGAATGATACAGGTTGCTGGGATAGGCAATTCATGGCTGATATAATCATCCGTTCTTCTGTACAGCCTGCCCAACGGCAAGAACTGTCGGAGTTGGCAAAGAATCTTACATCCTCTCTGCAAGATATGTAAAGGGTTGCTGGCGGGGGGCATTCGATTCCTGGCCTATCCACGATTTTCAACGCCAACTGCTTTTAAACCGGCAAAAAAAGAAAGCCTTCAACAAAGGCTTTCTCTTCCATATAATTCTTTAAGAATACTTTATAAAATCATCATAGCATCTCCGAAGCTGAAAAAACGGTAGCGCTCTTGCACGGCCAACTCATAGAGAGACAACGCCCTCTCCCGCCCCACCAAAGCAGACACAAGCATCAACAAGGTAGACTGAGGCAGATGGAAGTTGGTAACCAGCGCATCTATCGCTTTAAAGCGATAGCCAGGATAGATAAAAATGGAAGTTTGGCCGCTGCCACCGCATAACAGCCCATTCTCATCCGCTACCGTTTCCAATACTCTGGTGCATGTCGTGCCCACTGCAACGACCCGCCCCCCGTCTCTATGCACACGGTTCAATATGTCCGCAGTTTGCGTCGGAATCTGATACGCTTCCTCATGCATAACATGCCGGGAAATGTCCTCTTCGCTCACAGGCCGAAACGTGCCCAAGCCCACATGTAGTAACACATGCGTTACAATCGTGCCGCTGTGCCGGATCTGTTCAAGCAACTCCGGCGTAAAATGCAGGCCTGCTGTAGGAGCCGCAGCAGAGCCTTCGTACCGGGCATATACTGTCTGATAACGATCCTTCTCTTTCAGCTTTGCGTGGATATAGGGCGGCAAGGGCATTTCCCCCAAACAGTCCAATACCCTCTCAAAAATCCCTTCGTAGCTGAAACGAACCAGCCGGCCGCCGCTTGGGGTCTTGCTTTCCACCACTGCCCGCAGCATACCGCCGCCAAATTCAATCACAGTCCCTTCCGGCGCTTTTCTGCCGGGCTTTACTAAGCTCTCCCAGAGGTCACCGCACAGGCGCTTGAGCAACAGCAGCTCAACCTTCGCTCCACCCCCTTGTTTGCGGCCGATCAACCGGGCAGGGATGACCTTGGTATTGTTCAACACCAGTGCATCTTTTGGCCCTAAAAACTGGCCGATCTCATGGAATTTCTTGTGTGATACTTCCCCGGTTTCTCGATTGTATACCATCAGCCGAGACGAATCCCGCTTATCAAGGGGCGTTTGGGCAATGAGTTCTTCGGGCAATTCGTAATAAAAATCTGAAGTTTTCACGCATCTGTCCGTCTTTCTTATTCGAATTTCAATTGGTTTTGGTCGTCCTGAGGCGGCGTATAGCCAAGATGCCTGTATCCGTTTGATGTGACAATCCTGCCCCTTGGCGTACGGCTGATGAAGCCTAACTGCATGAGAAAAGGCTCATAAACATCCTCAATGGTTATACTTTCTTCTCCGGTGCTGGCTGCCAAAGTATCCAAGCCCACAGGGCCACCGCCAAATTTCTCTATAATTGTATGCAAAATCCTGCGGTCTATCTGGTCCAGCCCTAGTGAATCCACCTCTAGAAGGGCCAACCCGTCCTTCGCCACTTGCCGGGTAATGATGCCGTCGGCTTTAATCTGTGCAAAATCACGAATGCGGCGCAGCAAGCGATTGGCCACCCTAGGCGTTCCGCGGGAACGATCTGCAATCTCATTGGCACCGTCGGGATCAATATAAATATTCATGATTGCTGCAGAGCGGGTGACGATTTTTTGCAGCTGTTGGGTGTTGTATAATTCCAATCGGTTAATTACGCCAAAACGATCCCGCAGCGGAGCCGTCAAGCTGCCTGCCCGGGTCGTAGCGCCTACCAAAGTAAAGTGCGGCAAATCGATCCGGATTGAACGGGCACTGGGGCCTTTTCCGATGATGATATCCAGAGCATAATCTTCCATCGCCGGATACAACACTTCCTCAACGCTGTGATTCAAGCGGTGGATCTCGTCAATGAATAGAACGTCCCCCGGCCCAAGGTTGGTTAAAATCGCAGCCAAATCCCCCGGCCGCTCGATGGCCGGGCCTGAGGTTACCCGCAGGTTAACATTCAATTCGTTGGAAATGATATTGGCCAAAGTCGTTTTACCCAGGCCCGGCGGGCCATACAACAAAACATGGTCCAACGCTTCTCCCCGAAGTTTAGCGGCCTCGATAAAGATCGACATCTTCTCTTTGACCTTATCCTGGCCGATATACTCACTCAAAATACGCGGCCGAAGGCTCTTGTCCATATCCTCCTCCATCGGCGTGGAAGAGATGATTCTATCGTCCTGCATAACGCTTTTAAATGCCTCCTAGTTTTTGCCAAATTGTCTCAAAGCAAGGGTAATCAATTCGGAAAGATCTTGAGTTTGGCCTGCTATATTGGCCACCGAAAGCGCCGCCTCGCTGTGCCCGTAGCCAAGAGCCACCAAAGCCGCTACAGCTTCCTGCTCGACACTGCCGCCTGCAAGGGACGCCACTGCCTCTGCGCCGCTGATGGCTACCTCCTGGGTGTCAATCTTCTCTTTCAGTTCCAATATAATACGCTGGGCCGTTTTCTTGCCCACCCCCGGCACCTTAACAAACGCCTTATCATCCCCCGCTATGATCGCAAGGGCCAATTGGTCGGGCATCATCACAGACAGCACAGCGTTAGCAACCTTAGGCCCGATGCCGGAAACCCCGATCAAACGCTCAAACATCCTCTTTTCTTGTTTGGTGAAAAAACCATAGAGGGCCATGCTGTCCTCGCGCACTTGTAAATACGTATACAACCTCACGGTGTCTCCTACGCTGCCCACGCTGCTTAAGCTATTCTTACTGACAAAAAGCAAATACCCCACGCCGCTACAGTTGATCACGACGCTATCCGTTCTTTTTTCATCCAACAGCCCTTCTATAAATGCATACATCGACTCCATGCCCTCCAAAGGTCATTTTATTTTGAAATGCAGCCGCATTTTGCCCGAATGGGCATGACAAATCGCAACTGCCAGAGCGTCTGCAGCATCGTCCGGGCGGGGAATTTCCGACAGGCCCAGTAAAATCTTCACCATCTGCTGCACCTGCTGCTTCTCTGCACGGCCATAGCCCACCACAGCCTGTTTTACCTGCAAAGGCGTATATTCATAGAGCGCCGAAGTATGCTTTGCCGCACACAACAAAGCAACACCACGGGCCTGAGCAACCATTAGGGCAGTTTTTACGTTTTTACTGAAAAAAAGCTCCTCAATCGCTATGGCATCGGGTGAAAATTTATCAAGTAAGTATTGTATGCCATCATACACATCACAAATACGGTGGGGAAAATCATCTCCGCTGCTGGTGGTAACAGCACCAAACTCCAGCAGCGACAGCTTGCCTTCCTCATTCCGAATCGCACCATAGCCCACAATGGCCAAGCCCGGATCAATCCCCAAAATAACCAAACAATCACCCGCGCCTATCTCTTTTAATTTATATGTAATCTATTGTATCATCAATTTATTTACAGTACAATGAAGGAAAATGCGGGCGCTGTGTTGTATCTTTATGCAACATGGTGTATAATGCGTTTGCGCGTATGCATGCGCGGTATATTTATGCTGTATTATATTGGGAGGAAATGAACATGGCAAAAGAAAAAGTCGTCCTTGCTTATTCCGGCGGTCTGGATACATCGATTATTATTCCTTGGCTGAAGGAGAACTATGATTACGAGGTCGTCGCAGTGGCGGTAGACGTTGGCCAAGGGGAAGAGCTTAGCCCTTTAAAAGAAAAGGCAATCCAAACGGGGGCCAGTAAAATCTACATAGAAGATGTGCGGCAAGAGTTCGTAGAAGATTTCATCTGGCCAACCTTAAAAGCTGGAGCTATCTACGAAGGGAAATACCTTTTAGGCACTTCCTTTGCCCGCCCGGTTATCGCCAAGCGCTTGGTAGAGATCGCCGAGTTGGAGGGCGCAACTGCCATCGCCCATGGTGCCACCGGCAAGGGGAACGACCAGGTGCGTTTCGAGCTGACCATCAAAGCCATGAATCCTTCCCTAAAAATCATCGCCCCCTGGCGCATCTGGCACATCAAATCCCGCGAAGAGGAAATCGCCTATGCACAGGAGCGAGGCATCCAACTAAACTTTGATAAAAAATATCCCTACAGCATGGATCGCAATCTCTGGCATTTAAGCCACGAAGGCTGCGACCTTGAGGATCCGTGGAACGAGCCAAAAGACGAAATGCTGCTTATCTGCACGCCGCCGGAGCAAGCTCCCGACCAGCCGGAATATGTAGAAGTTTCGTTTGAAAAAGGTATTCCTGTCGCGGTTAACGGCAAAGAGATGGACGGCATATCCCTCATTGAAACTCTCAATGACATCGGCGCCCGGCATGGTGTGGGCATAGATGATATGGTTGAAAACCGTCTGGTGGGCATGAAATCCCGCGGCGTCTACGAGAATCCCGGCGGCCGCATCCTCTACACCGCCATCGCTCATCTGGAAAGCATCACGCTGGACCGCGCCACCCTGCACTACAAGCAAGGCGCCTCCATCCGCTTTGCAGAGCTGGTCTACGATGGCTGCTGGTATACGCCGCTGCGCGAGGCTCTCTCTGCCTTCTTCGATTGTGCTGCCCAAACTGTAACCGGAAAGGTGCGCATTAAGCTTTACAAGGGCAGTTGTATTGCCGTAGGTGTCACCTCCCCCTACTCTCTCTACAGTGAAGAATTTGCGACCTTTGAGGAAGACGAAGTCTACAACCAGAAAGATGCCGAAGGCTTTATCAATCTGTTTGGCCTACCCTTAACTGTTCGCTCTATGATGATGCAGAAAGTGAAAGGAGAATCTAAATGAAACTTTGGGGCGGAAGGTTTGAAAAAAACACCACCACTGAAATGGACGACTTTAACTCCTCCATCCAGTTCGACTGCCGCCTGTATGAAGAAGATATAGCCGGCAGTATAGCCCATTCCCGTATGCTGGGCAAGCAGGGGATTTTAACAGCCGACGAAGCGGACCAAATCATTGGCGGCCTGTCTGCCATCCTGGACGATATCCGGGCAGGAAAAATAGAATTCGAAGTGTCTGCTGAAGATATCCATATGAACATAGAACAACTGTTGATTAGCCGCATCGGCGAAACAGGCAAAAAGCTGCACACCGGCCGTAGCAGGAACGATCAGGTGGCTTTGGATATCCGGATCTATGTCAAGGCTTCCATCATCCGGTCTGTGCGCCTTCTAGCCGACCTTTTAGATGCACTCCTGGAAATCGCCCGGGAACATATCTTCACCGTCATGCCGGGCTACACCCACATGCAAAAAGCACAGCCGATTACCCTCGGGCATCATACCATGGCCTATTTCCAAATGTTTGCGCGAGATGCCCAACGCTTTATCGATAGCTATAGCCGCGCCGATATAATGCCCCTGGGGTCCGGCGCCCTGGCCGGCACCGTCTATCCGCTGGACCGCAACATGGTAGCTAAGGAGTTGGGTTTTTCCCAGATCTCCCTAAACAGCCTGGATGCCGTATCCGACCGGGACTTTTGCATTGAGTTTGCGTCCAACGCCAGCCTCTGTATGATGCATCTCTCGCGCTACTGTGAAGAGTTGATCATCTGGTCCTCCAACGAATTCAGGTTTGCTGAGATGGACGATGCCTACAGCACCGGCTCCAGCATCATGCCGCAAAAGAAAAACCCCGATGTCGCTGAACTGGTGCGCGGCAAAACCGGCCGGGTCTATGGTGATCTGATGGCTCTTCTAACCGTCATGAAATCCCTGCCCCTTGCCTACAACAAGGATATGCAGGAAGACAAAGAAAGCCTGTTCGACGCAGCAGATACGCTCTTCTCCTGCCTGAGTATTTTTACTAAAATGTTGAAAAGCACCACCTTTCACGTAAACGAAATGAGCCGCGGGGCCTTGGGCGGCTTTACCAACGCCACCGATCTTGCGGATTACCTCGTGGAAAAGGGGTTGCCTTTTCGAAGCGCCCATGAAGTATCCGGCACGATCGTGCTGCATTGTATCAAGGAAAACATCAGCCTGCTGGATATGAGCCTGGAAGCCATGAAACAGTTTTCTTCGCTGTTCGAGCAGGACGTATTCGATGCGATCTCCCTGGACGCCTGCGTAGAAAAGCGCAAAATCACCGGCGGCCCAGCGCCAAGCGCGGTGCTGGAAACCATTGGTTTAAGCGGTGTCAACCTGCTAAAAATTAAAGAATGGCTAAAAAAGAAAAATGGCTGACTACAAAACAATCCGGAATGCGTAAAAGCTTCCGGATTGTTTTATAATCCTGCGATTCTATTTTTGAAAAAGCGTGTTCAGCGAAGCCTTTTTTTATCTTTGGCAGACAGCCCCTTAAACTGAAAGACCGCGCCCACTAGAGCCAAGCAGAAGACCAACAACAGCATAAGCATATCACCCTTGCCTGTCGGTGCATAAAAGCCGGATTGCGCAGCATAAAACTCTTCCAAGCTTGCGTAGTGGATTAAGCCAAAG
>JBMNTQ010000051.1:0-11873 GCA_050945815.1 Christensenellales bacterium | reverse complement strand
CCTCGACGACGTTGCAGCATATTTTTTTGCTGGTAGATATTCGGCATGAGCCTAGCGCCCATGATAAAACGATGATGCAGTGGATTCGAGATTATACCCTTCCTTTTTCCATTATCGCCACTAAATGCGATAAGATTGCGAAATCCAAGTGGGGGCAATATGCGGCAGTGATTAAAAAGGCGCTGGTTTTGGATGAGGGTGTACCGTTTATTTTTCATTCTTTGCCGCAAAAACGCGGACGCGGGGAGATATTGGAATTGTTGGATGAAATTCTATTATTTCAAGCCTAGAGTTGAGAATACCTGTTGACATCGCAATGGAGAGAGATATAATATTTGTTGGCTGGTCTTTGCAACTTTTTGCCGGCTGGGGAATATAATTGTTTTGCTATGGATAGTTAAGGGATATCGTCTGACTTTTGCAAGTGAAGGAGCGAATAACAATGGCGCTGAAGAAATGTCCTCGGTGTGAATTGAATTATATAAAGGAAACTGAGAAATATTGCGGTGTTTGCCTGCGGGAGATGAACAACAAGGACAGCGCGCCTGAACTGGAAGATGTGTGTGTGGAGTGCGACGAGAACCCTGTTGTGCCGGGCGGCGATCTTTGCGTTTTTTGCCTGCGAGAGAGGCGAAAGCAGGAAAAGCTGGAACGGCTGAAAGAAAAGCCCTTGGATGAATCGGCGTTGACGGAACCGGATGTTTCGGAGATGGATGAAATCGACATCGATATGGATGGGGATGGGGATATTCCTCCCAACGAGCTGAAGGTAATCGATGAGGAGCTAGGCGTGGAAGAGGAGAGCTATGACGAGCTGGTCGAGGAGGAACATAAGCAAAACGACGAGGACGAGGATGACGACTATATTTGATTGAGCTGAAATGAAAGAGATTGGCACATGAATATTTTTGCAATAAGTGATTTGCATCTGTTGGGCAATGATGATAAGAAAATGGATATTTTCGGAAATCATTGGAGGGGGCATTGGGACAAGATTCGACGGGATTGGCGCGAGAAGGTTCGACAGGAAGATTTGGTGCTGGTGCCGGGGGATGTTAGCTGGGCGATGAAGCTGGAGGATGCCGTGCAGGATTTGACGGAAGTGGACGAGCTTCCGGGCCGGAAGATTTTAGTTAAGGGCAACCACGATTTCTGGTGGTCTTCTGTGACTAAGCTTAGGCAGGTTTTGCCGGCCAGCATAACAGCGTTGTTCAATGATTGTGTGGTGTTAGATTCCTTTGTGGTATGCGGTACCCGGGGCTGGACCTGTCCGCTGGACGCTTTGAGCGCGGCCGATGAGAAGATCTACAACCGGGAGGTGGGGCGGCTGGCGGCATCGTTGCGCTGTGCGAAAAGCGTGGCGCCGGACAAGCCCATATTGGCTATGATGCATTATCCGCCTTTCAATGAGCGGCGCGAGGAATCGGGGTTTACCCGGCTGCTGAGCGAGTATGGCGTTTTGCGCACTGTGTATGGACATTTACATGGGCCCAGCTTGAAAAACGTGTTTGAGGGGGAATTGCGCGGCGTGGACTATCGCTTGGTGTCTTGTGATTATCTTAATTTCCAGTTAAAAGAGATATACAGCGTTTGAAGAGAGATAGGCGGCCGAACCGATCCGGCCGCTTTTTTGCGTTTTGGCGGCGGCTGTTTGCTGCCTATCCGGCTAAACAGAGCGCTTCGCTGCTTGGGTCGCGGACGGTGGACAAGAGGTCTTTTTCCCCGTATAATGCGAATAGGCGGCTCAAAACATGGGCGGAAAGCTAAAAAGGGGGCCTTTTTATGGTGAAAAAATACTTGCTGTATTTGCTGCGCTGGCAACTTTCTACACCGATTCTCGCTGTGGTGATTTCTCTGTTGCCTGTGGCTAACGAGTGGATTTCGGTTGTGGTCGCAAACTTAATTGGCGGATTGATTTTTTTCTGGGTGGATACGATGATCTTTAAACAGAGGATGCTGTTTGATGTGTGGTCTGTGCAGGAGGATATCCATTGCGCTGATTGCGGCGTGTTTTGCCGGGGCTATCGCTTGGTTAAGGCCAAGGGCTACGACCGAAGCCGGGATGAGAACCCGGAGTTTCGGTGTGAGGAGTGCTCGAAGCGCAAGCATGAGGAAATGCGCAGCTATCAGGCAAAGCCGCCGCTCGCCGACGGTTAGAGCCAGCGGGCCGGTGATAACGGCAGCTTGCAGGGGGAGTTCGTTAGAAATGTGGATGAAATGAGGTTGGGCGAGATGGAAAAGGGCAAAGAATTTTTTACCAAGAACATCCATGTGGTGTTGCTGGCGACCTTATGTACATTTTTATGGGGCAGTGCATTGCCTGGCGTAAAAATCGGCTTTGAATTGTTTTCTGTGCAGCCTCAGGATACCTACACTAAGATGCTGTTTGCCGGAGCGCGGTTTTTCCTATCCGGGCTGATAACGATAACGGCTGCGTCTGTAATCAGCAAGAAGCTGGTGTTGCCTGTTAGGAAGAGCATCGGCGATATCGCTCTCGTGGGCTTTGTGCTTACAGTGGCTCAGTATTTTTTCTATTACTTGGGGCTTTATAAGACGCCGGGGGTGAAGGGCGCGATCTTGAATGCCACCGGGACTTTTGTGGCCGTACTTGCAGCGCATTTTCTCTATAAGAACGACCGCATCAACCGGGCAAAGGCGCTGGGCTGTACGGTGGGGTTTTTCGGTGTTGTTTTGATTAACCTGGGGCAGGGGGAGATTACCGGAGGCTTTGCATGGGATGGAGAGGGGTTTATGATTGTAGCATCGATGGCTTTTGGCGTGGGCTCTGTGTTGAGCAAGCGGGCTGCGGATCGGTGGGATTCTATGACGGTAACGGGTTATCAGTTGCTGTTTGGTGGCGCCATTTTGGCGATAATCGGGCTTTTTGGGGGCGGGAGGCTGGAACCGAGCGGTTTTTGGGCGATGGTGTTATTCTTCTATTTGGCGGCTTTATCCGCTGTTGCTTTTACGGTGTGGACGCTGTTGCTCAAGTATAACAGCGTGGGTAAGATTTTAGTTTTTAATTTTCTGGTGCCTATATTTGGCGCTCTTTTATCCGGCATTGTTTTGGGCGAGAATATTTTCGAATGGCGAACCGCTGCTGCGCTGTGCTTGGTATGTATCGGTATATTTATTGTGAACCGGCCTAAGAAAGACCAGGGACTGCCTTCGATTAAAAAATAGAAAGTAAGATAAAAAGCGTAATAATATGGATGCTCCGAGGCTTTTCTACAAGTTTCGGGGTGTTTTTTTATTGGGAGAGGTTACAAATATATACGAAAAACATATATAGAAGTATAACCGTTCATGGAGCGGTTGTATGCTTTGAAAGGACTCTATGATAGGAATTGATCGTGAAATGCGGGAGGAGAGATGATGATGCAGCAACCGATTATTGCGCCGGAGTTGATTCCGGCAGTGCCGGAAGAGGAATTGGAAAGGGAGGGAGACGAACATGGCTAGAGCTACGATTCGGATCGGCAGTCGCGGCCAGGACGTCACTGTGGTGCAGCTGTTGTTGGGCAGTAATGCGGATGGTATATTTGGCTCGAGAACCAGGGCTTCGGTTATCGGCTTTCAGAAGGCATCGGCTCTTTTTCAGGATGGAGTTGTGGGGCCTAGGACATGGGCGGCACTTTCGGCTGCTTCACCTTTATTGCGGCAAGGGAGCAGGAATGATGCGGTCAAGGCACTGCAAATTTTGATTGCTGTTGGAGTGGACGGTATATTCGGCCCCAAAACCCGACACGCTGTTGTTGAATTTCAGAAGGAGCAGGGGTTGTCTCGGGATGGGATTGTGGGGCCTAGAACGTGGGCAGCACTCCTTGGGGGAGCCGGGAAGCAGACTGTGCTTCCTTCCGACGGGAAGCCGGTCTATTATCGGCAGAATGACCCTCGGTGGGGCGCTCTTGCATACACATCCACAGGAAACGCCAGGCAGACCTATGCGAACAGCGGCTGTGTGCCTGCGGTTGTGGCCATGATTGTCGCGACACTTAAGGACGGCAGGGTGACGCCGCCGGATATGGGTAAGCTGGCTGTGGCGAACGGCTATCGGACGGTTAACAGCGGGACGATGCGCTCGTTTGTGACCTATGCTGCGGGACTGTACGGCTTGAAGAGCACGGCGGTAACGATGGGGCAGGCAAAAGACGCCCTGAGGCAGGGGAAGCTGGTATCGGCGTTTATGGGGCCAGGTTATTGGACCAACGGCGGGCATAATATACTGCTATGGAAATATAACGCGGCCCAGGATGTGATGTATGCATTGGACCCGGCTAGCCCGGTGAAGACACAGCAACCGGCCCAGACAATGGCGAAAGAGGCGAATCAGTTTTTCGTTGTGGAGAAGATATAGGACTCAGCTTGAATAGCAATGCCGTTTTTTGACAGGCGCTAAAATATTTACCGGCCGCAGAGCATCAGCGCGGCCGGCAATGTGCCCGGCGGCGCTGGTTGCAGCAGACGCGGGCCTATGCAAAAGAAAAAATGCCTTCATGGGCAGGAAGGAGAACTTTGTTGATGGAGATCAAGGATTATATTCTGGATCAGGCCCTGATAATGATTCCGGTTTTGAATATTTTGGGGAAGGTCTTAAAATCCGTTCCGCTGATTGCAAATTGGGTGATCCCTGTTGTGTTACTGGTACCCGGCGTTGTCGGCGCTATGGCCCTTGGGGGCTGGACTGTAGAGAGCGCCATTCAGGGAATCTTGGTGACCGGTGCGGCGGTTTATGGAAATCAACTCTATAAGCAGTTGCATAATGGCAGCTGATGAGCATATAGGCGCGGGGGTGAAGGGATTCGCCCCCGCACTTTTTATAAGGGGACGGACAAGCATAATCGGGGGTATTTTGCGGGAAAAATGGACAAGGGAGGCAGGCTGCGGGAAAAGTTAAATTTTTCTGGAATGTTTTAAAATAAAGCTTGCGGAAAGGTCAGGGATGGTCTATAATTATGCTAAAGGTTATTAAAGGTCAAAGTCAAAATTTGGATGGAGGTGAGTGAAATGGCTGCGATTAGTGATACCATTGAGCAGTTTATTCGAGAACTGTTTGATGGTGAGAGCCAGCAAGTGGAAATCCAGCGAAATGAGCTGGCGCAGCTTTTCCGTTGCGCCCCCTCCCAGATTAATTATGTATTGGCTACCCGGTTTACCCTAGATCAGGGGTATGTGATCCAGAGCCGCCGAGGCGGCGGCGGATACATTCGGATTATTCGGATGGATTTGGACGGGGAGAACAACTTGCTGGATAGGATTTTGCAAAAAATTGGTGATGTCATCAATGAGCGAAGGGCTACGCATATTATCGAGACGATGTATGATGAGGACTTGGTGGATGAGCGAACGTATCGCACGATGCTGGTAGCCATAGCCGACCGGACGCTGGCTCCGGCGGGCGAAGCTCGGGATGTGGTGCGTGCGAACCTTATGAAGGTTTTTATTTTGACAGTGACAGAGAAGTGAGGGATGGATTATGATTTGTGAAGAATGCAAAAAAAATCAGGCAACGGTGCATGTGGTACACACTGTTAACGGGCATCGAACGGAGAAGCATTTATGTGCCCAGTGTGCCAATCAAAACGTGGGTGCTGCCTATTTCACGCCGTTTTCTGTCAGCGACTTGATAACCGGGTATTTTCATCAGGTGCCTTCCAACACTCTTCCTCAAAAACGCTGTCCGGGCTGTAATATGAGCTTTGCAGATTTTCGCAGCGCCGGCAGGCTGGGCTGTCCTCAGTGTTATACAACGTTCCACGATGAACTGACACCGATGTTGCAGAGCATTCATGGGCGTTGTGAGCATCGGGGAAAGGCTGTGCCGGAAGCGAAGGGGGAGATGGACACCCTGTCTCGCTTGCAGTGTGACTTGAACGAGGCGGTGCAACAGGAGAACTACGAGCAGGCGGCGAAAATCCGGGATGAGATTCGCAGGCTGGAGAAGCAGGAGGCAGAAGGAGAGGACGGCAATGTGGTTTGATTGGAGCGACAGCAACAGCGATATAGTATTGTGCAGCCGTGCCAGATTGGCGCGCAACCTGAAGGATGTTCCCTTTCCTCGGATGTTAGACCGAGAGGCCTCGGAGCAGGTTGTGAACCGGGTGCGGGAGGCGATGGAGGGCAGCGGTTATCATATTCTGAAAATGAAGGAGATTGGCCCGGTGGACCGGCTGGCGCTGGTGGAGCGGCATATTATCAGCCCGCAGTTGGCCAACAACCCGGAAGGAGCTGTGTTCTACTCGCCGGACGAGAGCGTGGCCGTGATGGTGAACGAGGAGGATCATCTTCGTATTCAGGCTTTAAGCGGAAGCTTTGAAGTGGATAAAGCTTGTGATATGGCTCAGTCGACGGATGATTTTCTGGCGGGGCGGCTGCCCATTGCTTATGATAAAAACTTTGGGTTTTTAACCTGTTGTCCGACCAATACGGGCACGGGGCTGCGGATATCCGTGATGGTGCACTTGCCGGCTTTAACCATGAGCGGCAACATCTCGGGAATCATTCAGGCAGTGGGGCAGTTTGGAATGACCGCCCGGGGGCTGTACGGCGAGGGCAGTGCGCCGTCGGGCAGCTTGTATCAGTTTTCCAACCAGATTACCCTGGGGGTTTCCGAGACAGAGCTGCGAAACAGCGTGATGGGTACGATGGGAAGCATTATGCAGAGGGAGCGGGAGGCTCGTCAGTTACTCGTAAAGGATTATGGGTTGGAGGATAAGGTGTGGCGTGCTTATGGGATCTTGACCCATGCACGCAGCATTGGAATCCAGGAGTTTATGGACTTGATTTCCAGCTTGAAGCTGGGGATATCGGTTGGCTTGATTGGGAACCTTCAGCAGGAGGCTTTGCATCGGCTGATTGTAGAAGCGCAGGCGGGCTGTTTGCAGAAGCGCCATGGGGCGCAGGCGGATACGCCGGAAACAGACCGGTTGCGGGCGGATTTTGTGCGCGAAGCGCTGAACTTATCCGTTTAGCGCGAGGGAAGAAACGATTTATTTTGCGAGGTGAAAATAATGGAACATAAGGGATTCACACAGGACGCGCAGAAAGCTTTGAGCCTTTCTCAGGAGGAGGCGCGTAATTTAGGACATAACTACATTGGGACGGAACATTTGCTGCTGGGCCTTTTGCGGGTGGGTGACAGCGCGGCTGCCAAGGCGTTGGCTAAGGCGGGCATCGGGCATGAAGACGTGCAGAAGATGATCGTGGGCATGACCGGCAAGGGGGACTATAAATTTACAACGGCTTTTGATTATACGCCGCGGACGAAAAAGGTGATTGAACTTAGTCTGGCCAACGCGAGGAATATGGGCCACAACTATATTGGCACCGAGCATTTGTTAATGGCGATCATGCAGGAGCGTGACAGCATTGCCGCGCGGATTCTACAGGAGAGCGGGGTTGATGCTGAGGCTACGGTGCAGGGGATGCAGGGAATGCAGGGCATGGGCAGCTCCGGCGGCAACGTGGACGCGAAAGGCGCCGGCGGAGAGACTCCGGTTCTGGATCAGTATGGAAAGGACTTGACCAAGGCGGCGAAGGAAGGGGTTTTAGACCCGATCATTGGCAGGGATAAGGAAATTGAGCGTATTGTTCAGATTCTGTGCCGCCGTACGAAGAATAACCCTGTTTTGATTGGTGAGCCGGGCGTCGGGAAATCCGCTATTGCGGAAGGATTGGCCCAGCGCATTGAGAAGAGCAACATCCCTGAGATATTGCGGGGGAAGCGGGTTATTGTGTTGGACTTGGCCGGAATGGTGGCGGGAACTAAATACCGCGGTGAATTTGAGGAGCGGCTGAAGAACGCCATTGATGAACTCAAGCGTGTGGGCAATGTGATATTGTTTATTGACGAAATGCATACCATTGTGGGTGCGGGCAGCGCGGAGGGGTCGATGGATGCTGCGAACATCTTAAAGCCGGCTCTGGCTCGCGGTGAGATTCAGGTGGTTAGCGCTACGACGCTGGACGAATATCGCAAGTATGTGGAGAAGGATGCAGCTTTGGAACGGCGCTTTCAGCCTGTGATGGTGGGCGAGCCTACACCGGAAGAGACGGTGGATATTTTGATGGGGCTTCGTGACCGCTATGAGGCGCATCATAAGGTGCGTATCACGGATGAGGCGATCCATGCGGCTGTGCAGCTTTCACATCGCTATATCAACGACCGGTTTTTGCCGGATAAAGCTATTGATTTGATGGATGAGGCGGCCAGCAAGGTGCGTATTGCGAACTTTACTACGCCGCCGGATATGAAGGAGATTGAGCAGCAGCTGGCTTCTATTCGTTCTGAGAAGGAACAGGCTGTAAACAACCAGAACTTTGAAAAGGCGGCCCAACTGCGAGACGAGGAACAGCGCGTCGTGAAAGAGACTGAGCAGATGCGCGAGAATTGGGAGAAGGACCGCAACAAGGCGGATGCGACAGTGAGCGAGGATGATATTGCGGAAGTGGTATCTAGCTGGTCTTCCGTGCCGGTGAAGAAGCTGACAGAGGATGAATCGGAGAGGCTGTTGCTGTTGGAGGAGACCTTGCATAAGCGGGTGATTGGCCAAGAGGAGGCTGTGGGTGCTGTTGCACGGGCGATTCGGCGGGCGCGGGCCGGGCTGAAGGACCCCAAGCGGCCCATTGGATCGTTTATATTCCTGGGACCTACCGGCGTTGGCAAGACCGAACTGAGCAAGGCTTTGGCTGAAGCGATGTTTGGCGATGAGGACGCTGTGGTACGGATTGATATGTCTGAGTATATGGAGAAGCACTCTGTATCCAGGCTGGTAGGATCGCCTCCGGGATATGTGGGCTATGAGGAAGGCGGCCAGCTGACTGAGAAGATTCGGCGCAAGCCTTATTCTGTGGTGTTGCTGGACGAAATTGAGAAGGCCCATCCCGATGTGTTTAATATGCTGTTGCAGATATTGGAGGACGGGCGGCTGACGGATTCCAAGGGACGGACTGTAGATTTTCGTAACACCATCATCATCATGACCTCTAACGTAGGCGCCCGGGAGCTTTTTGAAGGCAGGAAAACTGTGGGCTTTGGCGCACAGCAGGGCGCGGGCAGCTTGGCCGGCTATGAGGATATGAAGAGCGGCATGATGGAAGAATTGCGCAAGACTTTCCGACCGGAGTTTTTGAACCGGGTGGATGAACTGATTGTGTTCCATTCTCTGGATGAAGCGAATATCCGCCAGATTGTGGATTTGATGGTAGACAGCTTGGCCAAGCGCCTGGAAGCGCGGGATGTGAAGCTGGCTTTGACCGACGAAGCCAAGGATTACTTGGCGAAGGAGGGGTTTGAACCGAAGTATGGCGCACGGCCTTTGCGGCGGGCGATTCAGCAGAAGGTGGAGGATGCCCTTTCGGAAGAGCTTTTGAGAGGGAATATTGCCCTTGGTGATAGCGTAGAAGGGTATATGAGCGACGGTAAGCTGGAGTTTCGAAAGATGGAGCCGGCAGACAAGACGCTGGATCGTGCTGAATAAGCCAGTTGAATGAATGGGACAGGAAAGCCTCCGCCCTTCCGACGAGGGGAGGACGGGGGCTTTTTCTGCCTCTTTTGCTATGGTATGATAGAACGATGGGAAAGAGGATACACATGAGCGAATATAACAAGGAGCAAGGCGGCAAAGACAGCGGTTTTCAGGGGTTTTGCGGCGAGGGGACAGTGGAGACGCTGGGGGATTTGGTGAGGCCGCTGCTTGCTTGGTATGATGAGGGGCAGAGGGTTTTGCCCTGGCGCAGCGACCCGGCTCCTTATGCTGTTTGGGTGTCTGAGGTGATGTTGCAGCAGACACGGGTGGAGACGGTATTGCCTTACTTTAAGCGATTTATGCAGGCTTTGCCTACGATTCAGGCGTTGGCATCGGCATCGGAGCAGGTGCTTCTCAAGCTTTGGGAGGGCCTTGGCTACTACAACCGGGTTTATAACCTGAAGCGGGCGGCGCAGATTGTTATGCAGGAATACGGCGGGGAGTTGCCGGATGATATACAACGCTTGCGTGGGCTGCCGGGTATTGGGGACTATACGGCCGGGGCGATTGCTTCGATTGCATTCCAAAGGCCGGAGCCCGCGGTGGATGGGAATGTGTTGCGGGTAGTCAGCCGGTTTTGCGGCGCGGAGGCGGACATTCTGGACAGGAAGGTGCGGCTTATATGGGCGCGGCGCTTGAAAAGCATTTTGCCCCAAGAGCGTCCGGGGGACTTTAACCAGGCGCTGATGGAGCTGGGGGCAATGATATGTTTGCCCGGCGGCTTGCCGCGCTGTGGCCTTTGCCCGATTCATGACCGGTGTGCGGCGTGGGAGCGCGGCGCGACGGCAGTTCTTCCGGTTCGGGCGGCGAAAAAGAAGCGCAGGACGCAGAAACGGACGGTTTTTGCCGTGATGGCCGATGGGGGGATTTTGCTGAGCAGGCGAGAGGCTAAAGGTCTTTTACCTGGATTATATGAGCTGCCCAATGTGGAAGGATATTTGTCGGCTGAAGAGGCTGGATTGTGGGCGGAGCTTAGGGGCGCCCAGCCGGAAAAGATACGGCAATTGCCTTGGGCACGGCATGTTTTTAGCCATGTGGAATGGGAGATGCGAGGATATCGGATAGATTGTTCGCATTTTGAGCCGCCGGAAGGGCTATTTTGGGCAAGCTGGGACGAAGTGGAGGAGATATATGCTTTGCCCAGTGCTTTTGGGGCGTTTCTAGACGCTTGCAGGCAGGAATAGGGGGAGGATTATGCCGGAGTTTGTGTGGTGGGTGCTGGCTGCTTGGAACGTTTTATGCTGTGTGATGATGGCGGCGGATAAGCGGGCTGCCAGAAAAGGGCGGCGGCGCATACCCAAGGCGCGGCTTTTGGGCTGTGGCGCTTTGTTCGGCGCTGGGGGCATCGTTGGCGGGATGTTGTTGTTTCGCCATAAAACCCGCCAAGGGGCGTTTGCTGTAGGGATGCCGGTGGCGCTTGTTGTGCAGTGTGCGGTTTTGGTATATAAGGTTGCCGAATGGGCGGGGTAGGAGCTTGGCGAAGACGGCGGACGAAGAAAAAAGCCTCGAAGACGTTTAAGGCTTCGAAGCTTTTGGATAGTATGGGGAGGTTGGGGGCCCATGCCTTGACCCAAGCGCCTTTTATGTGAGAAGGGCGGGCCATCTACGCGGGTATTACTGGTTTGGGTATTCCACCAGCCGGCCTTCCCAGGTTTTAAGCAGGATTTTTTCAGGGGCGATTTCCTGAAGGTATTGGGGCAGGATGGGGGTTTTGCCAAGACCGCCTGGAGCGTTGACGATGTAGGTTGGAATGGCCATGCCGGAGGTATTGCCCCGCAAATACTCCATAATCTCCAGACCTTTGTCGATAGAGGTTTTGAAGTGGTGGGTGCCTACGACTCGTTTGGCATGGAAGATATAGTAGGGGCGTACCCGTATTCTCAGCAGTTCCTGGTTGAGTAGGCGAACGATATATTTGTCGTCGTTGATGCCGCGCAGCAGTACCATTTGGTTGCCCATAAAGACACCATGGTTGGCTAGCCTTTCACAGGCGGCCGAAGATTCCGGCGTGATTTCTGCCGGATGGTTGAATTGGGTGTTGACGTAGATGGGATGGTAGCGCGTCAGCATCTTTGCGAAGCTGTCGGTTATGCGCTGGGGCATCGTGACAGGCGTTCGGGTGCCGATGCGGATGATCTCCACATGGGGGATGGCCCGCAAACGGCGGATGATGGATTCTAGCTGGTCGTCGTCCATGGCTAGCGGGTCGCCCCCGGTGATGAGCACATCACGGATTTCGGCGTTGTCCTGCACATAGCGGATGGAATCGTCTATCATAGAGGGAGAGGCATGTAAGTCGGCCTCGCCTATTCTGCGCCGCCGCTGGCAATGCCGGCAATACATGGC
>JBMNTQ010000050.1:0-11904 GCA_050945815.1 Christensenellales bacterium | reverse complement strand
GGCATCACCCACTGCAACGGCGCATCGATCTTGTGGTTATATAAGCTGATGGTAAAATCATTATAACGGCCGGCGCTCAATTCCCCATCGTCTTCAATACAGGCAGCCGTAAAATACTTGGTCAAATCCACAGCATCCTTGCGGTGGAAAATCACCTGTGCCCGAGCCTCCAGCCCTTCCCGCAGCAAAACATTGCTTTCCATAGCCTGCATCGACGAGAAAAAAACCAAAACAATGGCTGCGGCAAGCACGAGCAAAATGCCCAGCAATCTCATTATAAAAACAACCGACCGGTTGGCATACGACAAGCGCTTTGTCATGCGGTGTTCTCCCTACCCTCATTCTTTTCTGCTATCATACCATATTTCCCGTCCATAGAAAAGTCACCCCTCTACTAGAAAAAAGCGGGCTGCTTGGCAAGTCCCAAGCAGCCCGCTTTTATCGCCCAATAGTTGGTTTTCCCCGTTTCAAAAATCCCCCTATCCAGCGGCGCCCTCCGGTGCCGATGCCCCTTTCTCCATCTGACCCACCAAGTGATCCAGGCTCTCAAACCGATATCCCATCTGCTTCCACATAGCAATCAACTCGCCCAATATCTCGGAATTAGTCCTGGATGTGGCGTGCAGCAACACCACCGCCCCCGGATGCATCCGCTCGCTCAGCCGCGAAAATGCAGTCTCCTTTGTCGGCTGGTTATCGTTGTCCCAGTCTGCATAAGCCAGGCTCCAGAAAATGCTGGCATACCCCATCTCCTGCACCTTCCTCAGGCTCTCCCCGCTGTAGCGCCCCGATGGCGGCCGGTAATATTTAGGCATTGCTTTGCCCACAACTTCCTGATACAATTCTTCAATCCCTAGAATTTCCCGCTCAAATCTCTCCGAATCGCTCACTTTGCTCATGTCCGGATGGTTCACCGTATGGTTGCCTACAATATGCCCATCCTCCACCATCCGCCTAACCAAATCCCCGCTGCTTGTAAAATAGTGCCCTGTTAAAAAGAAGGCCGCCGGCACGCCCTCCTCCTTCAAAACATCCAGCATACTCTCCGTATATCCGTTCTCATAACCAGCGTCAAAGGTCAAGTAAATCACCTTTTCGTCCTCAGCGCCCACATAGTAGGCATCAAACTGACGCAAGTATTCTTTATCCGAATTACCCTTAGGCTGCGAACCGTCCTCAAAATACCCCAGCCCCCAGTCCCCCGGTGCCGCCCTGGCAAACGCGGCCCTATCGCTCTCCGCCTTCCCTGGCATCCACGCGCTGAAAATAATCCCAAATACAATTATGCCCGCAATGATCACGATCACGATATTCTGTATTTTCGTGCCCAACCAATTCGCCCCCTGTCCTGAACCGGGCAACACCCTCTAGGCTGCCCCGCAAAATCTTCGCTACCATGATCTTATTTTCCACCACCGATCTTTATGCTTGTTTGGACACAAAACACCAAGTAACCCCGCATTTTGGAAAAACAAAAGAGCGGACAAGATTTTTCTTGTCCGCTTTGCGTTTTCGCCGTCAATGAAGATTAATATTTCCGCTTGCGAGCTGCTTCAGCTTTCTTCTTTCTCTTCACGCTGGGCTTCTCATAATGCTCACGTCTCCTGATTTCGGCCATGACGCCAGAGCGAGCGCATTTTCTCTTAAATCGCTTTAACGCGCTTTCCAAGGACTCGTTCTCGCCTACACGTATCTCAGACACGTCCGGTTCCCCTCCCTCCGCCTTTAACTGAGGGCTGCTCTATCACGGCGTTCTCACCGCGATCATTCAATAAGCCCAATCAGGCATAGGAATATTATACCCAGCTTTTTTCTTTATGTCAACCACCAGTTTAGCCTGGCGGCCAGCCAAGATGTCTGCCGCCCAACACATGAAAATGCAGATGGTCCACCGTCTGTCCGCCGAATTTTCCGGTGTTTACCACGATACGAAAGCCATCCTTGTCTATTCCTTTCTGCTTGGCCACCGTTTGTACAGCAAAAATAATTTTTCCCATACTCTCTGCCGATGCCTGCATAATCGACGGATAATGAAGCTTAGGCACGACCAGAAAATGGGTAGGCGCTTTCGCATCAACGTCCTCAAACGCCAACACATCCTCATCCTCATACAAAACAGCCGATGGAATCTCCTGGTTAATAATCCTGCAAAAAATACAATCCAAAACAGCCATCCTCCTTTTACTCCTTCGTACCGGCAAAAGACGCCGCATAGGCGCTCTCGCCTTCCATGTCCGCCCACAGATAGCCCTGCCCCACAGCCTGTAGCCGCGCTTTTACAATCCCCGTAGCATCGGCGCCGCCGACCAGGCGCACTTTTATATAGTCCTGGGTATAGCCCTCCGCGTCGTCTCCCAGAACAGTCTCCGGCAAAACCTCCCGCAACTGCCCCAGTGCCCCCTGCCCATACGCGCGCTCCATCTTCACCCCCAGTGCCTGCATCGTCCGGTTGCGCCGATCCTTCTCCCGCCGCTCAACCTGCCCACAAAACTCAGCGGCAGGCGTTCCCTGCCGCGGCGAGTAGGAAAACACATGGATTCTGGAAAAGCCGATTTCCTCTACAAATTCCAACGATTGCTCAAATTCCTCCTGGGTTTCCCCGGGAAAGCCCACCATCACATCCGTCGTAATCCCGCAAAAATCATAGCGCGTCCGAATGTTCAGTATGTTTTTCCGATAAAGGGCTGTGCGATAGCGCCGCCCCATCCGCTCCAACACCGTATCGCTGCCGCTCTGCAACGACACATGAAAATGAGGGCAAACAGCCTCAATCCCAGCAACTTTATCGCAAAACTCCTCATCTAAAAGCCCCGGTTCCAACGAACCCAAGCGAATTCTCCTCATACCGCTGTCCGCAACCGCATACACCGCGTCCAGCAAATTACCCCCGCTCTCCTTGCCATAGGAAGCGATGTGGATGCCGGTCAAAACTGCCTCCTCAAAGCCTGCGGCAACCAGTTCCGCCGCCTCCTTGCGAATAGACGCCAACGGCCGGCTGCGCAGGGGTCCGCGGGCAGTTGGAATAATACAATACGTACAAAAGTTCCGGCAGCCTTCCTGAATCTTGATATACGCCCGTCGGCGTCCCTCATGGGCAAGCACACCGATCTCCTCAAACGGCAGGTCTGCAAGGTCCGCCACAGCGTTTTCTCGCCCAGCTCCCCGCACATGTTCTTCTGCCAGCGCAACAATCTCCCCGCGCCTCCCTGTACCCGCCACAAAATCCACGCCCTCAATCCCCAGTGCCTCGTCCGCAGCACGCTGGGGATAACACCCCACCACGCCCACCACAGCGTCAGGGTTCAGGCGGCGGGCCCTGCCCACCATCTGGCGCGATTTGCGGTCGCCCTCTCCAGTTACTGTGCAGGTGTTGATAATATAAACATCCGCGCCCGGCTCAAAATCCACCGGCTCATGCCCGGCCCGGCGAAAAAGCTCCCGCATAGCCTCGGTGTCATATTGGTTGGTCTTACAGCCCAAAGTATGGAAAGCAACCTTCATAATACGCCCCCCATTTCTCCCATATGAAACATCAGGCCGCTCAAAACAGCCATTCCCGCTGTTTCCGTACGCAGAATACGCCGGCCTAGCGTAATCGTCTGACCGCCAATCCCGCATAAAGCCTCCACTTCGCTGCGCTCCAAGCCCCCCTCAGGCCCAATCACAAGGCCAATATCGCGTTGCCCCTGCAACAAGTGCAAAAGCCCGCGCTGGGTCTCATTTTCATAGCAAACCACCAAAAGCTCATGCTCGCCCATACCATCCAGCGCCCGGTCAAAAGGCAACAAGGGCAACACCTCCGGCACAATCCCCCGCCCGCTCTGTTTGGCCGCCTCCCGGGCAATCTTATTCCAGCGCTCCCACTTCTTCGTGTTCGCTCCCTTAACCACACAGCGCCGAGTCTCCACCGGCTGCACCGCAAAAATGCCCAATTCCACACATTTCTGTACAATAAAATCCATCTTATCCTGCTTGGGCAGCCCCTGATACAAAGTCACCCGGCAAGAAGGCTCTGCGTTGCTTTCCAGTTTCTCCAACAGCGCCACGCGCACAGTCTCCCCAATTTGGCGGATTTCCCCCAGATATTCGCTGCCAAACCCGTCACATACGACGACTCTATCGAAAGGCTCCAGGCGCAGCACACGGGAAATATGCCCGGCATCGCTCCCCGAAATCTCACAAAAATCCCCTTTAAATTGTTGGATGTTCACAAAAAACCTGTGCATAGCCCTACCTTTGCTTTCCTAAGCGGCGCGCTACCACAGCCGCCCAGCCCTCTAACAATCGACTCTCCACAATCTCAAAGCCCCCGTTCTGCAAAGCAGCCTCCACATCCCCCAGGCGCTCCTCAATAATACCCGACGCCACAAAAACCCCCGTTTGCGACAAAACCGCCTCCACCTGCGGGCAAAGGGCAATCACCACATCCGCCACAATGTTCGCAGCCACAAGCCCGTACTCCCTAGTACCAATCTCCCGCTGGATGTCCCCATCCTCCAAAACATCCCCCACCAACACGCGCAGCTTCCCTTCTCCTACCCCGTTCAGCCTGGCATTTTGCGCCACAATCTCACCGGCATGTTGCTCAATATCCACAGCCAAAGCAGACCCAGCCCCCAGTTTTAAGCCCACAATCGACAAAATCCCGCTGCCGCAGCCTACGTCCAGCATAGCGCTGCCTTCCTGCATATGCTTTTCAATAGCAGCGATGCATAGCTGGGTAGTCTGATGCTGTCCCGTGCCAAAGATGGAGGAATTATCCAGCAAATAAACAATCTTATCACGAGGCGGCGGCTGCTTTTCCCAAGCAGGCCAAATCAGCACATTCTCCCCCGCCTGAATCGGCGTAAAATACTGCTTCCAGTTTTCCGCCCAGTCCTCCTCCACGATCGTCCGGCTGGAAACCGTAAGCGTCCCTAAAGAATCCCCATATTCCGCCCGAAGCCTGTCCATTGCCTCCCGGATGTCTAGAAGGCTGCGCTGCCCGTGCTCATTGTCCGCCAAATAAAGCTTTATGCAAGGTGTCTTGGCTGCCCGTTGCAGTTCACCATAATCTACATAATCCCAATATTTTGTGCTCTCCTCCAGAAATTCTCGGACATCCTGCATGTCGTCCACAATCTCCAACGACGCATGTCCCAATCCATACAAAACAGCGCCGACAATCTCCGACGCACCGTATGCCAAATCAATTTGCACCTGTAGAAACCCCATTACCTCGCTTCTCCCGCCTATTTTTACGCTATTTGTTGTGTTTTATTATAGAGGATTCGCCTGTTGGATACAAGCCGCCCAACAAAAAAGACGGTTATCCCGTCCTTTTGGCTTTAAATGTTAACCCTTCGCCCCACGCTTGTTTACTTTTTAAAGAAGCCCTTTCGCCCCGAGCTTTGTTCAGATTTTGTGTCCATGCCCTCCAATTCGCGAATCAGCTCCTTCTGCCGCTCGTTGAGCTTTTTAGGCACCTCCAGCTTCACCGTAATCAGCAGATCCCCATAGCCCGCGCCCCGCAAATGCTTGATGCCCTTGCCGCGCAGCCGAAAAACCGTGCCGCTTTGCGTCCCCTCGGGAATCTTATAGCGCACTTTGCCGTCCAGCGTCGGCACTTCAAGCTCCGCCCCCAGCGCCGCCTGTCCGAAAGAGATGGGCAATTCAGAGTAAATATCAAAACGATTGCGTTTAAAGTGCTTATGGGGCTTCACCCGCACCAGAATAAACAGGTCGCCCTTCGGGCCGCCGTTTTCCCCCGGCTCACCCTCACCATGCAAGGTTATCGCCTGGCCGTCATCAATGCCCGCCGGCACCCGCACCTTAATCTTGCGTATAGTATGCACAATCCCGTTGCCCTTACAAACATTGCAAGGCTCCTTGATGATCTTACCGCGCCCCTGACATTTGTCACAGGCTTTCACATTCACAAAACGCCCAAACGGCGTATCCTGCGCTACCTGCACCTGTCCCGTACCGCCGCAGGTCGGACAAAACTCCGGGCTGGTGCCCTTTTTTGCGCCGCTGCCAGCACATTCGCCACACTCTTCATTGCGTCGAATGTTCACTTCCTTTTCCGTGCCAAAAGCCGCTTCCTCAAAGCTGATATTCAGCTCATACTGTAAATCATTTCCCTTTTGCGGCCCATGCCCTTGCCGGCTGCGTCCCGAGAAAGCGCCGCCAAAAAAGGTATCGAATATATCCTCCACACCAAATCCGCCAAACGGATCATATGCACCGCCGCCGCCACCGCCGTTCTCAAAAGCAGCAGACCCATACATATCATACTTAGCGCGCTTCTCTTTATCGGACAAAATCTCGTAGGCCTCATTAACTTCCTTAAACTTGGCCTCCGCTTCCTTGTTGTCCTTGTTCACATCAGGGTGATATTTTTTGGCCTGCTGACGAAAAGCCTTTTTTATTTCCTCTTCGCTGGCATCCTTGCCTATGCCCAACACCTCATAATAATCCCGTTTGGCCAATGCGAGCCCCCTCCAATTGTTTCAAAATCAAGCCGACTTCGCTGCGCCCAGCAACACACTGCTTGGGCCAAACGCATATGCCTTTGGCCCAAGCAGGCAAATTCTTCATTCGTTTTCCAGTGGTTTATTTGTCGTCTTGGTTCGCGTCGTCTTCCACCACTTCATAGTCCGCATCCACTACATCCGATTTGGCATCATCAGCGCCACCACCGGAGCCTGAGGCCTGCTCCTGAGCCGCCTGTTGCTGATATACCTTACCAAACACTTCCATAGAAGCGCTGCTCAACTGCTCGGTCGCAGCCTTAATCGCTTCCACATCCGTGCCGCTCAAGGCGCTCTTAACATTGGCGATTTCCTTCTCCAACTTCTCCTTGTCCCCAGCGTCCACTTTATCGCCCATCTCTTTCAGGGTCTTTTCAGTAGTGTATGCAGCCTGATCGGCATTGTTGCGCGCCTCCACTTCTTCCTTGCGCTGGGCGTCCTCAGCGGCAAACTGCTCCGCCTCCTTCACCGCTTTGTCAATCTCGTCATCACTCAAGTTGGTAGAAGCCGTAATCGTAACCTTCTGCTCCTTGCCCGTGCCCAAATCCTTCGCGGAAACATTAACAATACCATTGGCATCAATATCAAATGTCACTTCAATCTGCGGAACACCCCGAGGTGCCGGCGCAATACCGGACAACACAAACCGTCCCAAAGTCTTATTGTAGGAAGCCATCTCCCGCTCACCCTGCAAAACGTGCACTTCCACACTGGTCTGCCCGTCGGCAGCGGTAGAGAATATCTGGCTCTTCTTGGTGGGAATGGTTGTGTTGCGTTCAATCAGCTTGGTGAACACGCCGCCCAAGGTCTCAATGCCCAAAGACAAGGGCGTAACATCCAGCAAAAGAACGTCCTTTACCTCGCCGCCTAAAACTCCCGCCTGAATAGCAGCACCAATCGCTACACATTCGTCCGGGTTAATTCCTTTATAAGGCTCCTTCCCCGTCACCCGCTGCACAGCCTCCTGTACCGCCGGAATACGGGTAGAACCGCCCACTAAAATAACCCTGTCAATCCCCGATGCCGACAGATTAGCATCCTTCAAAGCCTGGTTCATAGGCCCTACAGCTTTATCCACCAAGTCCGCAGTCAGCTCATTAAACTTCGCCCGAGTCAAAGTCATGTCCAAATGCTTAGGGCCCGATGCGTCCGCCGTAATAAAAGGCAGGTTTATGTTGCTGGTCATCATACCGGAAAGCTCGATCTTAGCTTTTTCCGCCGCTTCCTTCAAGCGCTGCACTGCAATTTTATCCTTGCTTAAATCAATGCCGTCGCTCTTTTTAAATTCACTTACAATATATTCCATTACACGGTCGTCAAAGTCGTCGCCGCCCAGACGGTTGTTGCCATTGGTCGCCAACACTTCAAACACCCCGTCGCCAATCTCTAAAATAGAAACGTCAAACGTACCGCCGCCCAGGTCATAAACCAATATCTTATGATTTCCCTCTTTATCCATCCCATAAGCTAAGGAAGCCGCTGTCGGCTCGTTGATAATCCGCAACACTTCCAGCCCCGCGATGCGTCCGGCGTCCTTGGTCGCCTGGCGCTGGCTGTCACTGAAATAAGCAGGCACTGTCAAAACTGCCTGCGTCACGCTCTCCCCCAAATAGGCTTCAGCGTCCGCCTTGAGCTTCTGCAAAATCATTGCCGATATCTCCTGAGGCGTATATTCCTTAGAGTCAATCTTTACTTTTTTATCGCTGCCCATATCCCGTTTAATGGAAATCACGGTGCGCTCAGGGTTGGTGATAGCCTGCCGTTTGGCCACCTGCCCCACCATCCGCTCACCCTCTTTTGTAAACGCCACCACCGAAGGAGTCGTCCGCGCACCCTCGGGGTTGGGGATTACCACCGGCTCTCCGCCCTCCATTACAGCAACACAGGAGTTCGTCGTACCCAAATCTATTCCAATCACTTTTCCCATAATTAAATGTCTCCTTTCAAAACTAAATATATGATCTCCGCGTAGGCTAAAGTCTCTATTATTTTGAAACCGTCACCATGGCATAACGCAAAACAGAATCATCAATGGCATAGCCCTTCTGCAAAACGTCCACCACCGTGCCCTCCTCGGTTCCTTCTTTCTCCGTTTGCATCACAGCATGGTGCAAATTTGGATCAAAAGGCTCGCCGCAGGCAGGAATCTCACAAACTCCAAAGGTTTCAAGCGCGCTTCTAAACTGCTTCAACACCAACATAACACCCTCAGCCACTGGCCCCTCTTGGCCAGACGCCTCTACCGCCCGCTCCATGTTATCCACCACCGGCAACATCGCTGCGCAAACCTCGCGTTTCCCCTCCAAATAAGCCTCAGCCCGCACAGAAGCCGTACGCTTCTTATAGTTTTCAAAGTCCGCTTGCAAGCGCCGCGCCATGTCCAAGTAGGAATCCCGCTCCGCAACCAAATTCTCAAGCGCCTTCTCAAAACTCGCAAATTCATTGTCCTGCGCTTTGGCCGCCTCGTCCGATGGCTTCGTGTCCTCCTGAACTGCCGACGATTCCTCAGCAGGCTGCGTATTCGCAGTTACGTCCTGCTCCTGTGCCTCGGTTTTCTTCTTGCGTTTCTCATTCTTTTTCTCGTTCGGGGTCACCATACGCCCAATCACTCCAAATCATAACATTATAAATCCTTCAGTACCCTGCTCAGATTGTTGCCAATATAGTTCAATACCGATATCACACGCTGATAGTCCATACGCACCGGCCCTATCACCCCCAGCGTACCAATGCCTTTGCTGCCAATCCGATACATCGCGGTAATAACACTGCAACTCTTCAATTCTTCCATTTCGTTCTCATCACCGATTTTAACAGAGAACTCCATATCCGACATCTGGGCCAGCATACTGGCCAAAGGGTCCTTACTATCAAACAACTCTAAAAAATGCTTAGCCTTTTCCACGTCACTGTATTCCGGGAAGTTCAAAATATTACGAACTCCCTCCAAAACCATATCCGGCCCTTCATTCCTCCGCTCGATCATATCCTGATTCAAGCATTCAAGAATATCCTCCAAAAATAGATGATATTCCGCCATCTTTCGGCTCTGTACGTCCGCAGCTACCGCCGGAATATCCTCGGGTGTCTTACCTTTAAGCTCAGCAGTCAGCAAGCGGGAAATATGGTCCAGCAAAGAAACCGACACTTCCTCCGGCACGCGAATGATCAAATCTTTCACTACGCCCGCATCCGTCACCACCACAACCAAAACTCTCCCGATACTAACAGGAACCAGTTGAATGTGCTGGATATTCACCGTCTCTCTCTCCGGCACCAAGGCAACAGACGTATAGCTGGTCAAATCCGCCAAAGCCTTCGTGGCGCATTTCAAAACATTCTCCAGCTCACCCATGCGTATATTGAAATACGCCTTCACCGCCGCATCCTCAGCAGGAGACAGCGGCAGCCCCTTAATCATATGGTCAACATACAAACGGTACGCTTTCTGGGAAGGTACCCGCCCGGCAGAAGTATGAGGCTGATCTAAAAAGCCCATCTCTTCCAGGTCGGACATCTCATTGCGTATCGTGGCTGAAGAATAGCCGATATCATATTTTTTGGATATCGTCCTGGAACCGATCGGAACCGCTGTCGCGATATAGTCGTCAATAATTGCCTGCAAAATCTTCAGCTTCCGTCCATCCAGCCCCACGCAACTCACCTCCCTTTTTGTTAGCACTCTAAACGGTCGAGTGCTAAATTATATTTATAATGTACCATCAACTGCCAGCCTTGTCAATAATAATTTACCCACAAAACCAACCCGCATTCCCGCAATCCATCAGGCAGGCACGTCCATAAAGTCCAACAGCACCGTGTTCATGATATCCATGCCCCGTTGCGTCAAGCAAACCCGCCCGCCTGCAACACGCAGCAAGCCCAACCTGCGGTTCTTGTCCAAAGCCCCTGCATAGCGTTCCAGCAAATCCACGCCATAGCGCCCATAAAATCCACGCAAATCAATGCCTTCCGTCAACCGCAGGCCCAGCATCACCGCTTCAAACATCTGCTCCTTTTCATCGACTAAGCGCGCTTGAGCCACAGGAAATTGCTCCGCTGCAATGCGCCGTATATAGTCCTGCAAACCACAGTGGTTTTCAAACCGTGTCACAGCACCCTCCCGCAAAAAGGAATGAGCGCCCATACCCAAACCTAAATACTCGTCGCCTGTCCAGTATTTCAGGTTGTGCCGGCAAGTATGCCCTCGCCGGGCATAATTGGAAACCTCATACCGCAAATAGCCGGCTCGCTCCAGGGCCGCCCGCCCCGCACAAATCTGTTCGATTTCTCCCTCCTCGTCCGGCAAAGACACGTCCCCAGACGAAACCGCCGCATAAAGAGGCGTCCCTTCCTCAATGGTCAAGGCATAAGCAGAAATATGCTGCGCTCCACAAAATCCAACAAAATCAATAGCCTCCACAAAATCCTCAGCCGTCTGCCCCGGCAGCCCATACATTAAATCGCCGCTGATGTTGTGGATGCCCGCCCGCTGAAAACAGCGCACCCCGGCCTCAAAGTCGGCGCCGCTGTGCAAGCGCCCCAATACCGCCAGCAATCTATCCTGGGTTGCCTGCAAGCCAAAGCTCACCCGATTAACCCCACTTCGGGCGCAAAAATCCGCCTTTTCACCGTCAATGCTGCCCGGGTTCGCCTCAATGGTAATCTCCGCCTGTGCATCCACAGAAAAATTCTCCCGGCAGGCACACAAAAGAGCAGCAATCTGCCGGCCGCTCAACAGCGTAGGCGTACCACCGCCTACAAAGATACTATCTACCAGATAGCCGCTCATGCGCTTTTGGTACAACGCCATCTCCGCCGACAGAGCCGCGCAATAGCTGTCCATATCCCCCGTCTGAGGGGGAAACGAAAGAAAATCACAGTACGCGCATTTCTTCACACAGAATGGAATATGCAGGTAAATTCCCAGCCGCCTCATCCTATAGCCGCTCCCATCAATCCATCTTCAAAACCGACATAAAAGCAGCCGACGGCACCTCAACATTTCCAATCTGGCGCATGCGTTTCTTGCCCTCCTTCTGCTTCTCCAACAGCTTCTTCTTCCGGGTGATATCCCCACCGTAACACTTGGCCAAAACATCCTTGCGCATAGCCTTAACGGTCTCCCGGGCAATGATCTTCCCCCCAATCGCCGCTTGAATGGGAACCTCAAACTGCTGTCTGGGAATCGCTTCTTTCAGCTTCTCCGCCACCGAACGCCCCCGAGCATAAGCCTTATCCTTATGCACAATCAGCGAAAGGGCGTCACACACGTTGCTGTTGAGTAAAATGTCCAGCTTAACCAGTTCACTCCTCTGATAGCCTATCAGCTCATAATCAAACGAAGCATATCCCCGGGTCCTGGATTTAAGCTGGTCAAAAAAATCATATA
>JBMNTQ010000049.1:0-11913 GCA_050945815.1 Christensenellales bacterium | reverse complement strand
AAACCTTGCGTTGTATCTGGTGGTGTTATTCTTCTTTCTTATGGGCCTGGCAACCGGGACTTTTTCTGCTTCCGCTCTGTCGGATGGGCAGATGGGGGATGTGTCCGGTTATTTAAATTCGTTTTTCGCGGTGCTTAAAGATAACTCGCCGGATATCGGCAGTGTTTTACTGCAGTCGCTGTATAACAACATCAAGCTGCTGCTGATTATCGCTGCTTCCGGCTTTTTCATCGTGGGGATTCCCGTTATGCTGGTTACTATGACGATAAAGGGGTTTATGATTGGATTTACAGTTTCCACCTTGATTATCCATTACGGCTTTGTGGGCGCTTTGGTATGCATCGTCTGTATTGTGCCGCCGAATTTCATCAGCGTGATGGCGTATGTGCGTTTGGGCGTGGTCTCTGCCTTAAACAGCATCCGAAGCAGGGCTTTGCGCAAATACAGGCTGGCTGCTCGAAACCGAAATGGAGTCAATCAGGAGTATGTTCGGCAGGTGGCGCGCATCTCCCTATTTTGTTTAATCGGTGTTATAATAGAATCGTTGATGGTTCCGTTTGTGCTGCGAATATTTGCTGGAGCTATCGTGGGAGGGTAGGCAGATGAAACGGGTGATATTGATCGTGCTTGACAGCGTTGGGGTGGGAGCTTTGCCGGATGCCCATCGCTTTGGAGACGAAAACGCGAATACGTTGGCGCATATTGTAGAGGAAACCGGGCTTGAATTGCCCAATCTTCGGTCGTTGGGCCTGGGCAACATTCCGGGCAGCGGCATAAAACCGATATCGTCGCCCAAGGGGTTTTACGGGAAGGCTATGGAACAGTTTCCCGGCAAGGATACGACCGGCGGCCATTGGGAGATTGCCGGAATTCTTGCACCGTCTTTTCCCACCTTTCCTGAGGGGTTTCCGCAAGAAGTGATCGACGCTTTTTGTGCGGCAACGGGCGTTTCAGGCGTATTGGGCAACGAGGCCGCTTCCGGGACGGAAATCATCATGCGGCTGGGGGACGAGCATGTAGCGACAGGGAAGCCGATTGTATATACGTCTGCGGACAGTGTTTTTCAGATTGCAGCCCACGAGGGGGTTATTCCGATTGACCGTCAATACGATATATGTAAAACGGCGCGGGACGTGTTGACCGGTGATTTTGCTGTGGGCCGCGTCATTGCACGGCCTTTTGAAGGAGAGAGCGGGCAGTATACGCGTACGGTTCGCCGCCGTGATTTTTCCCTGCCGCCGACGGACAGGACGATGCTGGATGCGATAGCAGAAGCGGGGCTGGAAGTTTGGGGCGTGGGGAAAATTGAGGATATTTTTGTTTCTCGGGGGTTGACTAGAAGTGAGCATACTGTGGACAACCCTTCCGGCATCCAAGAGACGCTGCGTATGATGGGGGAAGGGAGTTGCGGGCTGATCTTTACAAACCTTGTGGATTTCGATATGCTGTATGGACATCGCAACGATGTGGAGGGCTATGCTGCTGCCCTCGCCTATTTTGATAAAAGGCTGCCGGAGATAGTAGGCGCACTGAAGATAGAGGACTTGCTGGTGATAACGTCGGACCATGGGTGTGACCCGACCATTCCCGGAACAGACCATACCCGAGAGTATACGCCGATCCTTGCATATGGGCGCGGTCTTTCGCGGGGCGGTGACTTGGGGGTGCGTGAAAGCTTTGCGGACATTGCGGCGACAGTCATAGAATATTTGGGGCTGGGGACATGGCCTCTTGGTAAATCGTTTGCTAAAGAACTGAAAGGGGAATGAGAGAGCGATGATGCAGCGGATTCAAAAAGCGTATGAGTTTGTGGCGGAGAAAGTAGACGTTCGCCCAAAGGTTGGGGTTATTTTGGGCTCTGGGCTGGGGCATTATGGAGAGACGCTGGATAATGTGCAGAGCTTGCCTTATGAAAAGATTCCCGGGTTTCCTGTTTCCACCGTTTTTGGACATGATTCGAAGTTTGTGGCAGGGGAGAAGGCGGGCGTGCCTGTTATCATGATGAAAGGGCGTTTTCATTGCTATGAAGGGTATTCGCCGCAGGAAGTGGTTATTCCGGTACGGGTGATGAAGCTTTTAGGTGTGTCTGCACTGATTGTCACCAACGCTGCGGGAGGCATTGATCCGTCCTGGCCTTCCGGTACGATTATGACGATTAGCGACCACATCAACCATACGGCTTTTAATCCGCTGATTGGTGAAAACCTGGAGGAATTTGGGCCGCGTTTTCCGGATATGAGCCGCTGTTATGATGAAGGATATATCGATATTTTGCATGAAATCGGAAACGAGCAGCAACTGCCTCTTAAAAAAGGTATTTATGCTATGATGAGCGGCCCCAACTTCGAGACACCGGCAGAAATCAATATGCTTCGGATCGTGGGCGCGTCGGCTGTGGGGATGTCTACTGTGCCGGAGGTGATAGCTGCGCGCCATTGCGGCTTGAAGGTGGCGGGGTTGTCTTGTATTACCAACCATGCGGCAGGTATTTGCAAAAACCATCAGCTGACCCACGACGAGGTGTTTGAGACAGCCAATCGAGTGCAGGGGCAGTTAACGCTGTTGCTGGACGAATTTTTCAAACGCGTTGAATTCTAATGACGTATTTTTAAACTGCATAAAAACCTTCTTGCGGATGGAAACTAATTAAAAAGTCGCAAGGAGGTTTTTTTATGAAACGCTATCAGGCGGTAAAACGCGGAATCATATTGATTCTAGTATGGTTGTTGCTGATGCCCATAGTCGTGCATGCGGAGAATCAGGCTGTGGTGGAGGTGGAGGCGGACGCAGCAATATTGATGGACGCAAAGACTGGGACAGTGTTGAGCGAACAAAACGCGGACGAAGCGAAAGACGTGGCTGGGGTTTCTAAGGCAATGTCGATATTGCTATTTTTAGAGGCGATAGACAGCGGGAAAATGTCGATGACAGATTCGGTGAGCGTGAGTGAAAAGGCAGCTTCCATGGGTGGTATGCAAGCGTTTTTGGACGCGGGCGGACAATATACCGTGGAAGAACTGATGAAGGCGGTGGTGATGATTTCCGCCAACGACGCATGCCTGGCACTGACCGAGCATATAAGTGGCTCGGAGGAGGTTTTTGTGCAGGAGATGAACCAGAAAGCAAAGACTCTGGGGCTGCACAATACGACGTTTGAAAATGCTACTGGGGCAAAGTCCGCGGAGCAGCAGAAGACATCGGCCCGGGATGTTGCTGCAGTTGCCCGGGAGATCTTGAAGCATGATTCCATGCTGCGCTGGAGCAAGAACTATATGGATAAACTGGTACACAATGACGGCAGGGAGACGGAGCTTGTCAACCCAAACCGGTTGATCCGCTTTTATAACGGTGCGAACGGCATACAGACCGGCTCGTCTAATACGGCTGGATATTGCTTGGCAGGCAGCGCGACACGGGGAGAATCCTCATATATATGCGTGGTTTTGGGTGCGAACAACTCAAACGGTCGGTTTGAGGCAGCATCAGCCCTGCTAGACTTTGGATTTGCCAACTACTCGAACTTGACGGTAGCCCGGGAAAACGAAGTGGTTAAGAAGAATGCTGAGGTACAGGGCGGTGTGGAAGGGCAGATTAACCTGGTAGCCGGCGAGGATTTGAACCTGTTGTTGAAAAAAGGCGAGGAGCAGAACCTGGATAAGCAATTGGAAATTCAGGATGAACTTGCGGCGCCTTTGGATTCGGACAAGGCTGTTGGGGAGCTGGTGGTAAAAAGCGGGCAGAAGGAATTGGCCCGGATTCCTGTATATCCGCAGAAAAGTGTAGAACAGCGTTCTTTTGTTAACAGCCTTTTGAGGATCATACGCATGTGGCTGTACTAGTCTGGCCTGCTGGGCTAAAACCGGCAATTTCTGACCGCATTCTCCCCCAATTGACACAATAAAGAGGCATATGATAGAATTCTTCATGTAGTTCAAATGGTTTAAGCTTATTGGGGGAAATTGAAGTATGGAATGGGCGGATCGTAAGATTAATGAAGCCGGAAGGCTGGTTTTGGGCGGCTGTGATACGGCGGAGCTGGTGAAGGAGTTTGGTACGCCGCTGTATGTCATGGAAGAAGATAAAATACGCAGCGTTTGCCGGGCGTTTAAACAGGCGATAGACGCGAACCTTGTGGGGCGGGCCTACTTTGCCAGCAAGGCATTCTTGAATACTGCAATGTGCAAGATTATTCAGCAGGAAGGGCTGGGGATGGATGTTGTGTCTGGTGCCGAGCTTTATACTGCTTTGAAGGCTGGCTTTCCGCCGGTGCATATTCACTTGCACGGGAACGTTAAGACCGATGATGAGCTGCGTATGGCGATTCGAAACGGCGTGGGCAGCATCGTGATTGACAATGGCGATGAGGTGGACAGGATTGGGGCAATTGCCCGATCGTTAGGGAGAAAGGCCTATGTTATGCTGCGTATGCGGCCTAATGTTGATGCCCATACCCATAAATATATCATGACTGGTAACATGGATTCTAAGTTTGGTGTAGGCAAGGATGAGGTGACGCCCATTATCCGAAACATACTAGCCCACGATTGCTTGGTTTTTGAGGGGCTACACTGCCATATAGGCTCGCAGATTTTTGAGCTGGAGCCTTTTGAGAAGGCAGTGGACACCATGGTGGGGCAGGTTGCCCAAGTGATGGCGGAGACGGGCTGCGATGTAAACGAGCTGAATTTCGGCGGAGGCTACGGCATTCATTATACCAACGAGGACAAGCCTCTCTCGCCCGGCGCATATGTGGCGGCAATGGCGAAGCAGCTTAAAGCTTCCTGTGAGAAGGCGAAGATACCTGTGCCGCGGTTTGGCATTGAACCCGGGCGCTCTATTGTGGGCGAGGCGGGAACCACACTGTATACGGTGGGTTCTGTGAAGGATATCCCGGGGGTGCGCAAATATGTGGCTATTGACGGTGGGATGCCGGACAATCCGCGGCCTGCCCTCTACCAGGCGAAATATTTTGCAATGGTAGCAAACCGGGCTTTGGAGCCGGCGGATGACCTGGTGTCTATTGCGGGGCGTTGCTGTGAGTCTGGGGACATGATTGCCTGGGACATTATGCTGGCAAAGGCAGAATACGGTGATATTATTGCGGTGTTTTCCACGGGTGCATACAATTTTTCTATGGCCAGCAACTATAATAAATTGCCTATTCCGGCGATTGTGCTGGTGAAAGACGGGAAAGCTGAATTGATGAAAACGCGGCAGAGCTTTGAAGATTTGCTGCGCAACGACTGTATTCCTTCCTGGCTGGAGGATTGACAAATAAAAAAGCGCCCCTTGCTCTTTGAGGATGAGAGCGGGGGGCTTTTTTATTTGTGTCGGATAGGCAAGGGATGGGGCGGGCTGGTTGCTATTTTGCCTTTTTTAAACTATAATTATAATAAAAATCAAAGGGGACGCTTTTTTGTTCAATACTATTCAAGATTTTATTATGAGTACCCTGATTTCGCTGCCCGGGCTTTTGATCGCCCTTTCATTTCATGAATTTGCTCATGCTTGGACGGCGAACAAGCTGGGGGATCCTACGGCAAAGAATATGGGGCGAATGACGCTGGACCCGTTTAAGCACCTAGATCCAGTAGGTTTTATTATGCTGCTGGTGGTGGGCTTTGGCTGGGCCAAGCCTGTGATGGTGAACCCACGAAACTATAAGAAGCCGCGGCGGGATGATATATTGGTTTCCCTGTCGGGGCCTGTGATGAATTTCTGCTTGGCTTTTCTTAGCTATGGGCTGTATTTTTTCGTGATATTGGTGCTGAAGGTGGAGAATCAGATTATTCTGAGTGTTATTTCTGCGCTAATCATTTTCAATGTGTATCTGTGCATTTTTAATCTGATACCTATTCCGCCGCTGGATGGCTATCATGTATTGAAGAGTATTTTGCTGGGGAAAGTGAAACCGGAATTTTTCTGGAAGCTGGAGCGCTATGGCTTTATTATTTTAATCGCGCTGCTGCTTCTTTTACGGAACTTTGGAATATTGAGCACCATTGCCGGGGCGGTTTTGCAGTTTATTCAGGGCTTTTACATGAATGTTCTAGGGATTGTGTGAGGCGGTTAGTATGGAGGCGCAGATTTGTACGTTTAAACTGAGTGATTTTGAAGGGCCGCTGGATTTGCTGCTACATTTAATCAGCAAAGCTAAGGTGGATGTCCGGGATATTTTTGTTTCGGAGATTACCCAGCAATATTTGGCGTATATCGGAGATATGCAGGAGCTGGACATGGATACGGCGTCGGAGTTTCTTGCGATGGCCGCTACCCTTTTGTATATTAAGTCGCGTTCGCTTTTGCCGAAGCCTCCCGCGATGGTTGAAGAGGAAGAGGACCCGGAAAGTAGGCTGATTCGCCAGATTGAGGAATATAGGCTGTTCAAGGAAGCAGGAGAGAAGCTGCGGGATATGGAGGCGCAGGGGGTGTGTGTTTACTATAAGCTGGCAGAGGAATATCCGTTTGCACCCCAGAAATATGAGCTGGGGGATGTGGATGTGGGTATGCTGGCTCGAGCCTTTGCGGATGTGCTGGCCCGGGAGGAGGAGACGGAACAGGAGACACCGTTCGGCGGGCGCTTGATTCACCGGGATCGGTTTACCGTTCGTAACCGAATTAGGCACATCGGTTCGCTGCTTTCAAAACAAAGCAGGTTGGAATTTTCTGAACTGTTTTCCGATACGCCTTGCCGGGAGGAGGTCGTATGTACCTTTGCCGCCATGCTGGAGATGCTGTCGGCGCATACGGTTGCGGTGGTTCAGAAACGCAGCTTTGACAAAATACTGATCAGAAAGGTGGTCGGTTGATATTTTGTCCGTCATAGGAATTATTGAGGCTATTTTGTTTGTAGCCGGGGAGCCGGTGTCTTGTGAGGCGCTTGCAGATACCCTGGAGATACCGCTGATTGAGCTGTATGCCCATGTGGAGCGGATGCAACAGGAATATACAGAGAAAAATCGGGGTGTGCGGCTGATGCGCCTCAACGATTCGTTGCAGCTTAAAACCAACGAAGCCTATGCCGAATACATCCAGCGCATATTCCAACCGCCCCAGCGCCAGAACCTTTCCCAGAGCGCCCTGGAAACGCTGTCTATTATTGCCTATCGCCAGCCCATTACCAAAACGGAAATTGCAGCTATTCGCGGGGTTAAGGCAGACCATTCGGTTCAGATGCTGCTGCAGAAGCGTTTGATTTGTCAGGTGGGGAGGAAGGAGACTCTGGGCCGGCCGGTGCTGTATGGGACGACGCAGGAGTTTCTCCGGCATTTTGATATCAGTGATTTGAGTATGCTGCCTTCCTTGGAGGAGCTAGGTGGCAGCGATGAGGTGGACGGCAAGACGCAGGAGCTTAGCGATTGACCACCATAATGTAGGGATTTTTTATAAAAACACATGATAAAGCATGTGTTTTTACTTTTTTTGGCAATACTAGATTTAGGGGTGATCATATGCTGGTTTTAGTCGTGCTGCTGGGTTTGATCGCACTGCTGGCTATTTTGGTGGCTGTGCCGGTGCGGTTGAAGCTATGGGTACGCTTTGTTCATAAAACGTTGGAAATTAAGCTGCGGGTCGGTTTGCTACGAGGCTTGCTGCCGGTGTCGGTGCACGTACGCTTAAAGCGTAAAGTGGGACGTTTATTAGCTGTAGAAATAAAAGTATTTGGAAAATGGAAAGAGAAGACGGATGCCGCCGGGCTGTATGCCAAGTTCGCCCGCCGAAAAACGAAACAGCAGCCGGATTTCAAGCTTATGGGTGATTGGTTTTTCCTGCGTCAATTGAATGTGGATTGTAGCTTTGGCATCGAGGGACATGCGGATAAAACAGCAATTTTATATGGATTTTTGTGCGGGCTGCTGCCGGGGTTGGTGGTTCACATAAATAAAAGAAATAAAAATACCAAAAGCAGCATCAAGGTTAACCCGGTTTTTACAAAAGAAGTGTTTGAAATGGATGCAACGTGTATAGTAGACCTTTTTTTGGAACATATTATTATTGATTTCATCAAAAATCGGCGCAAACAAGAAGGAGGAGTTTTGAATGGAAAGACATCCCATAGAAAACATCATGCAAACCACTATGGAGCAGTTGAAGAGAATCATTGACGTGAATACCATTGTGGGAACCCCGGTACAGACCAATGTTGGATCGGTAATTATACCGGTGTCCAAGGTTTCGTTTGGATTTGCTTCCGGCGGCGGCGAATATGCGCCGGGAGAAATTACTATCAAGAGTAAGCAGGAAGTTGTGATTGAGGAAATTCGGAATCCGTTTGCTGGAGGGTCCGGCGCGGGTGTGTCTCTCAGCCCTGTGGCGTTTTTGGTGCTGCATGAGGATAATGTCAAGATGCTGCCGGTTAACTACACCAGTACGCTGGATCGTATTGTGGAGAATATTCCTGTGGTAATCAATGAGCTAAAATCCGCATTGGGCCAGAAAAACGAGAGAAAGGAAGCGCAGGAGAGGGCTGCGTCTAGCTATGCAGCCAGAAAAGCTGCAGAGTCTGCGCCGCCGATTACGCCGCAATAGGGGGAGGATGGGATATGAAAAAAATTGCGACCCTGTTGGCAGCTTTTCTGATGCTTGCGTCGCTGTCGTCGCCGGTGTATGCCGAGGACAATAACAAAGTGGATGCTTCTGCGGCTTTGGTGATGGAAGTGGAGACTGGGCGTGTTTTGTATGAGCAAAATGCTGACCAGTCTTTGCCGATGGCCAGCACGACGAAGATTATGACAGCGCTGGTTGCTCTGGAGGACGGGAACCTAGATGATACGGTTACGGTGAGCGCGAATGCCTCCGGAGTGGAGGGTTCGTCTCTTTATCTGAAAATTGGAGAAAAAATCAAGCTGCGGGATTTGCTATATGGATTGATGTTGCAATCCGGTAACGATGCGGCAGTGGCTATAGCCGAGCATGTAGGCGGGAGTTTGGAGGGCTTTATGGAAATGATGAACCGCAAAGCCCAAGAACTGGGCGCATCGGGCAGCCAGTTTACCAACCCCCATGGATTGTCTGCTGAGGGGCATTATACGACGGCTCGGGATTTGGCTGTGATTTCCGCCGCTGCTCTGCGACACGAACTGTTTGCTCAAATTGTTTCGACAAAATACCATGAGATAGCCGCAACCAACAAAACGGGGGGGCGGGCTTTGAAGAATAAGAATAAACTGCTGTGGAATTACGAAGGCGGCAGCGGGATTAAGACAGGCTATACAAAAAATGCAGGCCGCTGCCTGGTTTCGTCTGCTGAGAAGGAGGATATGCAGGTTGTGTGCGTGGTTCTAAATTGTTACAATATGTTTGAAGACAGCATACAGCTTTTAGACAACGCATATGGGGATTATGGGAAATATCCGGTGTTTGAAAAAGGCGCCTATTTAAAGACCATTACCATTGAGGATGGCGTGGAGGAAACTCTGGACGCCTATGTTGCCGAGGATACAAGCCTGCCCTTAACCTGGGAGGAATTTGAACGGGTGGAGTGTAGGGTGACCCTGCCGGCAACTTTGCAGGCGCCGGTGGAACCGGGGCAGGAACTAGGCACATTGGAGGCATGGCTGGATGGGGAACTGGTGGCCAGCCAAAAGATTCTTGCTGATAAAGAGATTGAGAAAATAAGCTTGGGTTATCTGTTGCGAAAAATCATAAATAACTGGTACATTCCCTCCTTTGAGTGGTAGAATAGATTGATCGTATAGGATGGGGGGATGGGAATGAGGCTGCAGAAGTTTCTGGCGCAGGCTGGAGTTGCATCGCGGCGCAAATGTGAGGAGATCATTGCCCAAGGACGGGTGCGCGTCAATGGAAAGCGCGTGGACACAATGGGGTATATCGTAGAACAGACAGATAGAGTAGAGCTGGATGGAAAGCTGATAACGGAGTTTTCCCCCAAGCTCTATTTGTTGTTGAATAAGCCCCGGGGCGTTGTTTCTACTGCGCAGGATGATAAAGGCCGTAAAACTGTGTTGGATTTTGTGCCCAAGGAGCTGCCGCGTCTGTTTCCAGTGGGCAGGTTGGACTATGACAGCGAGGGTTTGTTGATTCTGACTAACGATGGCGCGTTTGCCAACCGCATGATGCACCCTCGTTATGAGGTGAAGAAGACCTATCGCGTCAAGCTCAAGGGGGAAATGACAGCGGAATCCATCGAACGGCTAAAGGCTGGGGTGACTTTGGAGGATGGCTTGGCCCGGGCGGACGCAGTAGATCTTTTAGGGTATGAGAATGGTAAGACCTATCTGAATATATCGGTTCATGAGGGTAGAAACCGGATTATACGCCGCATGGGGGAGGCTGTGGGCCATGAGGTTTTAAGGCTGCGGCGGACGGAATATGGGCCGCTGACGCTGAGTAAGCTGCGCCAGGGCCAATGGCGGCACCTTTCGCCCAAAGAATTAAATGAGCTGGGCAAATAGCTTGATTGTTCGGATTTTGCTTTTTCAGTCTTTTTCATGGTATGAAATATAAAGTTTTTCTTGAAGTATTGTATGGTTGCGGTTAAAATTATATAAGGGGATGAATGGGTATCTTTCACCTCCTTAAATGAGTTGTATTTACATATTTCAATATAATTTAGCGCAGATGGGGGATTTTTTTATGAGTGAAAACTTACTGCCCAAGGCCGACGCTGCCGCGATTGACGCACAGCATAAGGTCGGAAAAATGACAGCGCGGGAAAGGGTTGATAAACTGCTGGATCTTAACAGTTTTGTTGAGATTGGCCGTTATGTACAGCACAATTCCGCAGAATTCGGCGTAGACAAACAGGCACCTGGAGATGGCGTGGTGGCCGGTTATGGCACTGTAGACATGCGGCCTGTTTATGTGTATGCCCAGGATTTTACCGCATTTCATGGAAGCTTAGGTGCTAAAAACGCGGAGAAGATTGCTAAGGTTTATGAGATGGCGGTGAAAAACGGTGTGCCGGTTGTCTCGATCCTGGATTCTGCCGGCGCACGCTTGCAGGATGGTATGGCCGCTTTGGACGGCTATGCAAAGGTGATGAAATGCGCCGCCCAGGCTTCCGGTGTTGTTCCGCAGATTGCTCTGGTGGCAGGCCCCTGCATCGGCAGCAATGCCTTGATCGCCCAATTGGCGGATTTTGTATTTGTTGTGGAAAAGACAGGGACCATTTCGGTGAATGGCGCACAAATCCTTGCTTCGATGACAGGCAATGATATAACACCGCAGAGCTTGGGTGGCGCCGATGCCGCTATGGACAGCGGCTTGGCGGACTTTGTCTGTGCCAACGAAGAGCAGGCGTTGGTTTCTATGCGCAACCTTCTAAATATTCTGCCCGGCAACAATATGGAAGATGCGCCGTATGCCTTGGAAACCCAGGACGATTTCAACCGCAGTGCGGTGGTGGGTGAGGATATCGACGCTTCCGTTGCTTCCATTGTGGACAATGGTTCTTTGGTGGAAGTGAAGGCCGGCTATGGGAAAGGCATGCTTACTGCTTTGGCAGCTTTGGGCGGCAAAGCAGTGGGAATTATTGCAAACCGCGGCAAAGTGGATGAGGGGCGGCTGGATCTATACGGCTGTGCCAAGGCTGCGGGTTTCCTGCGCTTCTGCGATAGCTTCAGCATTCCCGTTGTGTCCTTCCTGGATACCGCTGGGTTTGCCCTTAGTGTTCAGCAGGAAGAGAATGGCTTGGCTAAGGAGATTGCCGGCTTGGCTTATGCCTATGCCGAAGCGACTGTGCCACTGATTAGTGTGGTGGCAGGCAAAGCGGTTGGCGGCGCCTATGCTGTAATGGGTTCCCATGGGATTGGTGCGGATATGGTTTACGCTTATCCGGACGCTGTGATTGCTCCTCTAAACGCCGAGGCTGCTGTGGAGATACTGGACGAGGCGTTGCTGCGAAAAGCTGACAACCCTGTAGCGCGCCGTCAGGAGCTGGAAGAGGAATAT
>JBMNTQ010000048.1:0-12104 GCA_050945815.1 Christensenellales bacterium | reverse complement strand
GAATATTCAGAAGACTGGTCGTCCGCAAGGGCATATTTGAGCGCACAGTCCATTCAGGACGCCTTTTTATCTGCCGCTTGATTTATTCTTATCGGAGTGATTTTGCAAACTTGATTTGACACTACCCAAAGTTCCGTTGGCATCTGCTATTGATCATACCATTGCTATCAGTGAACAAGAATCCACTACCGCTGAAAATGTCTACTTTACGTTGCGCTGACGAGAGTTCAGAAAGGCACCTATTTAAGCGGATATGGGCAGATGTCAGAATTCATTGCTCCATGAGTCTTGGACTGGATAGTTTATATGGAAAAAGGTTAGTACGATATTTTCAAGATTAACGAGGTTCTGTTCAGCTATGACCGGCCCTTGTTAGGAGGATGGCTATGCTTAACTTAGGGTGGATTGATTTTTCTAAGAGCGACCGGGATATGGTTCTGAGCGTACTGCGCCAGCTGACAGAGCCGGGCGCGGTGGATGAGCTTGGCATCGGAACAATTCGGGACGGCTTTTCTGACATCCTCTTTCCTGGCACCTCCACAATCCAGACGAGGGCTAAATATCTTTTCATTATACCGTATATCTGCTTGGAGCTTGAACGAGGAAAGAAGCTTTTGCCGCGGCAGTTTATAGAGGCGTTAGAGCAAAACGAACTTGACATTATTGACATACTCGCAGTTAATGGCGCTGAGGGCATTATCGGGCAGCGTTCTCGGCAAACGCTGAGAAGAAAGCCGTCGAGCATTTACTGGAGAGCACTGCGAACCTATGGCTTTATTTCAGAGCCGGTTACGCTGTCTGAATATGCGGAACTTTTCCATGCACGTAAAGCCGCGTCAGAGCGGGAGAAAGGACTTGGAAAGCGCAAGGCCGAAAATGAAGATGATACCACCGATGACACTGATGCTGGAATGAGCGGAGCAGCCTTTTGGCGCGTGCCCGCTGCAAAAGAGAATTGGCGTGAAAGCCTGACGATTAAGTTGACTTTAGATGAAGCCACATATTTGCGTGAGCGTATTACATCCATGCCCGGTACCCGCGACAGCCTACTTGCATTTGTACTGCGCGAGAGTCGGCTTGACTTCACCGAATATGCAAAATTGGATGATATCTATGCTATGCAAAGCATTATGCCTCCCGAACTATTAAGAGATTACAAGCTTGCTCGCGATTTCTCGCGCTTCATCTTTGGTGCACAGATTAGGTACAATGTTATCTATTCAGATGGAAAAAATAATCTTGCCAATGAGTCGTGGGCGCAATACAAAGAGGAACGCCCGACCGTGAGCCTCGCTGATGTTCAGACACGGCTCAAGCCCCGCGCCAGCGTGATGCGGTTTCTCAAGGCATATACATCTGCAATTGATAACGAGGGCGAACTGGACAGTCTTATCATTCACCGAGAAAAAGAGATTAAAGGTGCGGCGCGTGCAAAGCTGACTAATACAGATCTGTATAAGTACGACGATAATAACGTAAACATGTCACCGCTTGTTTATCGTTTGCCCTATGCTCAGCGTATCGTCAAGGACATTTTCGAGGGGGTTGGCAACCATGCTTAATACCCAATCAGATCGCATTGATTACAGGGAGCTTCTTTCGCCGCCCCCTCGTTATAAGACATCATTTGCGGTCGGAACAACATATTCCCTCGACCTTGAGACACTGACAGCCGTATGCGCTATCGTTGGACTTAATGTGGAAGCGGATACCGAGCTTACGCAAAGTCCGTTACATATGCTCGAAGCAATTCGCAGAGCAAGTGGAAAGCTGCTCATTTTCTGTCAGAGCAGTCAAATCAGGATACCGGATAAACCCAACAAGTTGCTGCCGCTGCTTGAAAACTGTGTGAGTGAGGTCAATCTACGAAACAAGCGATCGTTTCATCCCAAAACATGGTTCTTGAAGTTTTCAGCAGACGGCTTGCCCGACAAGTTCCGTCTGATTGTCATGTCCAGGAATCTTACCTTCGACCGCAGTTGGGACGTCGCACTACGCCTTGATAGCGCAGCCAAGGGTGAGATGGTTATTGAGAAAGGTGAAAGCACGGGCGAAGCTATGCGCGCATTTTTGCTGTGGCTGCATAAGAATACAAGCTCACACAACAGCCAACTCAAGAATAAAAGAAAGCTGTTATCTAAGCTTGCAGATGAAATTGTTGATGTTGAATGGCGTAATCTTGGCAGAGAATTTGATGGCTTCAACTTTATCCCTTATGGCATTGGTGTTTCCTCTACCGACAACCTCGGCGACAGTTTCCACAAGATAATGGTCATATCACCATTTTTAAGCAAAAGCGTCATTGAGGGCTTTGAAAAGAAGCGCCTTGTGAACCCTGACTGTACGCTTATCACAAGAAAATCAGAGCTATCGAAGCTAAGCGCGGAACTACTCAAATCATTTGACACCTACACCATTAAGGACGACGTGGTTGACGGTGAGGAGCGTATCTCTGAAACCGGTGATTTTAAGACACAGGACATCCATGCGAAGGTCTATCTCCGCACAAAATGGTCAAACAGTGAGTTATATGTCGGCTCGGCAAACGCGAGCTACAACGCTTTTTTCGGTGGAAATGTGGAGTGCATGCTTGCCCTTTGGGGAAAGCAACGGTATTTGAACGTCGACAAGCTCAAGCAAGATCTGTTCGGCTCTGATGAAAAGGCGAATCCGTTTGAGAAAGTCGAGCCGAAGGAGTACACCGCCACCAGTGAAGATGCTGTTCTTATGATGCTTGAAAGCGCCGTGCGTGATTTCTGTGCTCTCCGAAAATCGGCAGTCGTAATTGGAAAAGAGCATTTCAATGTGGTTGTGACCATGCAGCCCTTTCAAAGTGAAGCCGAAATGACGTTATCTCCCCTAATGAAGGCGAATCATCAGACCTTAAGCGAGAGCATAAATTTTACCGGTCTCGGTCTGCGTGACATCTCGGAATGGTATGTCATCACGGCAAAGAACCGTGATAAAGAGGTTAGCCGGGTGCTAAAAATCCAGACCACGGGTATCCCAGACAACCGTGACTCTGCTGTGTTCAGCGAGGTTGTAAGGGATAAAAACGCATTTTTAATCTATATCGCGTTCCTCTTAAGCGACGATTACCTTGCCGCTTTTTTGGAGAACATGAAAAAGGGTAAAGGGGATTTCTGCTTCTTAAACATGAATTTCGATGCACCGATTTTGTATGAACGTATGTTGAAAGCTGCGGCAAATGACAAAGACAGCTTGCGTGAAATCAGAGAAATAATATCGCTTACGAACGATAATATTATTCCGCAAGATTTTCTGAAACTGTACGAGCAGTTTGAGAAGGTGGTGAAGCAATGAGCGGGATTACACTTGCTGAAAGAGAAAAAATTATACTGTCTGAATTGAAAGACTTCCAACGCGCTACGACAGAACGTTGCTTCGACCTGTTCAGATCGGGACAGAAACGTGTCCTTGTCGCCGATGAGGTCGGGCTTGGAAAAACGCTTATCGCAAGAGGCGTAATAGCCAAGCTCGCGAACTACCACAAACAAACAGGCGACGAGCTTTTCAAGGTGCTTTATATATGCTTAAATACATCAATCGCCAATCAAAATATTCGCAAGCTCAAAATATACGACAACGTGACCGTGGACGGTGTATCTGACACAAGGTTGTCAATGCAGCACCTGAAAATATTCGAGCAGGAAAACGACCCTAAAATTCGGGAGGGCTATATTCAGCTTATCCCTCTCACCCCCGCGACCTCCTTCAACATCACAAACAGCAGTGGTCTTGTGCAGGAACGCGCGTTAATATTTGCCATCCTGCGGCGGCTCGATATGTTCAGCACCTTAAATGATGAGCTTGAGGTTATCTTTGCAGATGGAATAAACGGTTTCTACACATGGGCTAAGGACTGGATAGAGCAGCGTGTCATCGACTGTGATAATGCCTCTAAGGGCATATATCTTAAAACCATATGCCACGATGTTTTATCGCATTTTGGTGCAAAACTTACGGAAGAACTTCTTGGTTTGTGCGAAGCGGTTCGCAATAACAGCTATGACGCCACGGTTGGCAGGCGGACAATCCGCAGTCTCCGCGTCCTGTTCTCACAGGTCAGCATTGGCAGACTCAACCCCGATCTCGTTATAATGGACGAGTTTCAGCGGTTCCGTGAGTTAATTACTGCTTTGCCGGACAGTGAGATCGGTCTGCTCACCAACGCTTTCCTTAAGAGTAAGAACACGAATACCCTCCTGCTTTCCGCGACACCGTTTAAGTTATATCAAACCCTTGAAGAAGCTGCCGAAAGCGGAGTCGACGAACATTATCAGGAATTTCTGGAGCTTATGCGATTCCTGTTCTCAGATGAAAATAAGAATATGCAGTTTGAAGAAACTTGGAGCAGTTTCTCTACCTCTCTCCGCGAGGTTACATCCGATTTTGGCACACTTATCAGCATCAAGAACAAAGCGGAGCAAGCGATGTACAGTGGTATCTGCCGTACAGAGCGACTCCTCGCTGGCGAGAGCGGAAACTTTTCCGATGACAGCACAAAAAAGGCATCTCTTGACATATCTGAAACAGATATTCAGTCTTTTATGGTTGCCGAAAACCTCAGTGGTACGGTTCATATTCCTGTCGAGTATGTTAAATCGTGTCCCTATTTGCTGTCTTTCATGGAGCATTACAAATACAAATCAGATATCAAGAATTTAAAGCCGACCTTATCACGTCAGGCCCGTAAGCTACTTTTCATAGACGAGAAAAGCCTACGTGAATACGAGCCGCTGCCTCCCAACAACGCAAGACTTGAGCGCCTTATGGATGTGACCTTGGCAAATGAAGCAGAAAGACTGCTTTGGGTTCCTCCATCGATCCCGTATTATAAGCCAGGTGGTGTTTTCAAGGGTAAGGACGGATTTTCAAAGGTACTTGTTTTTTCAGCGTGGGAAATGGTCCCGCGCATGATTGCCTGTACCCTTTCATATGAGTGTGAGTGCCGCACGATTGGAAAGCTGTACTTAAATGAGACGGATAAACGCAATAAGGGCTATCTGATTGAAGATGACGTTTCAAGCAGTGGTTCTAAGCGGAAGGCTACCGCCCGTTTCCCATATCGCAAACTCACGGAAAACAGAATTAAGCCACTTACGACTGCGAGTACTACACTCGCCGAGCTTTACAACCCAGTTGAGCACATGGGCGAATCGCTGAATGATATACGCAAAGGCATTAAGAAACAGATACAACCGCTACTTGACGGTATGAAGCGTGAATACGGCGTCACAGAACGAGGAGCACCGGACATGGACTGGTATTGGGTTGCACCTCTGCTCTTTGACGAGTTCATGCGATTCAACATCTGGCCAGTAAATAAGAAAATTGCAATTCCACAGAGAAAAATGCCATCCGATTTGGCTGATGTCCTCACATCAATGGCAATAGCGTCACCCGCCACATGCGCGATGCGAGTTTTTAAGGGCGACCGCAGCCTTGCAGAGAGGTTTGCAAAAGAAGTTGCAGATATGCTTGACAAACCCGAAGCGATCGCTGTTATTGAACTGGCTTACGGCAAGAGTGATGATGCACATTATAAGAATGTTTTGAAATACTGTGTTGACGGTAACTTTGCTGCCATGCTCGATGAGTACGCTCATGTTCTCAACGACAGAAATATTGAGAGCCTGTGTAATCAGATGTGCGAGGCTTTACAGGCAACAACAGCGAGTTATTCAATTGATACCTACACAAGCTTTATAAAGAATAAAAAGGCTCAGATTCGTATGCGTTCACATTTCGCTGCTGGGTTTTATCAGACACAGAGTGACGAGAAAACCTCGCAGCGGAAAGAAAACCTGCGAACGGCCTTCAACGCGCCGTTTCGCCCTTTTGTGTTAGCCACCACATCAATAGGCCAAGAGGGTCTGGATTTCCACAACTACACCCGTAAGATAGTACACTGGAATCTGCCGCACAACCCCGTTGACCTTGAACAGCGCGAGGGGCGTATTAACCGCTATAAGTGTCTCTCAATCAGGCAGAGCTTGGCGCAGAAATATGGTAATGCTGATTTCACAAGTGATGTTTGGGATGAAGTATTCCAGTTTGCCCTTGACGCCAAGGGCAAGGATGAGCCGGAACTCGTTCCGTTCTGGTGTCTGCCGGATGGTTCGGTGAAAATCGAGCGTATCATTCCGATGTACCCATACAGCAAAGATAAAGCGATCTATAACCGACTGCTGAAAATCCTATCGTTGTATCGCGTCACAATGGGTCAGGCGCGGCAAGAGGAATTACTTGAATATCTTTTCAACAACCGAAGCTCAGAGGAGCTTAAAGAGTTGTTTATAAACCTGAGCCCGATTAGAAGGGAATGAACATGGTGGAAAGTCTTGTTTTCTGCAAAATCTCCAGTATGAAGTATTACAAAGGCGCATGTCGGAGTGATGTTCCCTATAACGGAGGCAGCTTCGTAAAGGAAAACGGCTATGGACATGAAGAATACAACTTCCTTGTGCGGGATATTCCTGCTAACTGGATAGACGATTCCGGCATGATTGCGGAGGGTGAATACTGCCTTGGCTTTGTGGAAACTAAAAGCACAAGCATCAGCAAAAGCAATCAGCTTCATGTCGAAAAGATTCTTGGATTTGGGGATTCATTCAATAAAGAGCTGTGCGTGACTGGCGTTACCGTTATTTGGTGTGCCACTTCAGACCTGAATGAAACATCGGTGGTAGGCTGGTATAAAAACGCCACGGTTTTTCGTAAGTACCAATCATTTAAGGATGATAATAGCGAAAAGCGATTTTACAATATACTTGCTCTCTCGTCTAATTGCGTCCTTCTCCCCCAAGGCACTCGGCACCGGCACATATGGAGCGTACCCTCAAAGAAGTATACAAGGGCATTTGGCTTCGGGCAGTCTATGCTGTGGTACGCACAGGAGGAAAAGGCGGTGCCTTATCTACAACGCCTTACGGATAATATCAATAGCTATAACGAGGAGAACTGGTTGTATAAATACCCGGAAAAGTAGCAGGCCAAAAGTGGTGATTCAAGAAGACATAAAAATCTGTTTGATGATATTTTGAAAATAATGGCGATTCCTTTGGCATGCTCGTTAATCAAGAACAAAAGCTACCGAATGCTTCATATATGGTAATTCATCGCGACGAGGAGGAAGATATGCCATTTACCATTGTCCGTCAGGACATTACAAAAATGAAAGTTGATGCCATTGTCAACGCCGCCAACACCGATCTGCAAATGGGCGGCGGTGTTTGTGGAGCAATATTCAAAGCTGCGGGAGTACTTGAACTCCAAGCCGCCTGTGATAAACTCGCCCCGATTAAGACGGGTGAGGCTATCATCACGCTGGGATTCGGTCTGCCCGCTAAGTTCATTATCCACGCAGCAGGCCCCGTCTATAAACATTGGAACAAGGAGCAGAACGAGCAACACCTCCGCGCAGCCTACACGAACTCGATGAAAAGAGCGGCAGAAAATAAGTGTGAAAGCATAGCATTTCCTTTGATTTCAAGTGGTATCTATGGCTATCCAAAAGACGAGGCGCTTCAAGTGGCTACCTCGGCAATTCAAGATTTCCTAAAAGATAACGATCTTGATGTGACACTTGTGGTATTTGACAAGTCAGCATTCACCATCAGCCGCGAACTACTCGGAGCAGTCGAAAGCTACATTGATGAGCATTATGTTGAAACGCACCAAATAAAGCGGCGAAAACTGCTTGATGTAGAGCGGGAAGCCATTTACGAAGCTGATGAGGATGTTAGTAAATACAACGTGCCTCTTTTCGAAGATATGCTCGCTCCGTCTGTTAATCCGCCTGTTCCACTTGATGATTTGGTCGGCAAACTGGACGAGCCGTTCTCCGCGACGCTCCTGCGGCTGATTGATGCCAAGGAAAAGACGGATGTGGAAGTTTACAAACGCGCCAACCTTGACCGAAAGCTATTCTCAAAAATCAGAACCGGCAAAGGCTACATGCCAAGCAAACGCACCGCCGTAGCCCTCGCCGTTGCCTTGGAGTTGTCGCTCGATGAAACGGACGACCTTCTGGAACGGGCTGGCTATGAACTGTCACACAGCCAGAAATTTGACGTGATTGTCGAGTACTTCATCGTCAACGGCAATTACGATATTTTTGAGATTAACGAAGTGTTGTTTAAATACGACCAGCCGTTGTTGGGAGGGTGAGAATGCAAAATAGATATGCTGGAGACGTTGGGGACTTTGGAAAACTTGGTCTGCTAAGGCAGCTCACAAGCTCACAACTTAACTTTGGCGTAAATTGGTATCTTGCTCCCGATGAGAGCCATAATGCCGACGGTAAACATATCGGGTACATAACAGACACGCGATATAATGGATGCGATGACGCGTTGAGAGACTCACTAAAAGAAATAGTCAACGGTCAACGCAACGTTTCCGCTTTGGAAACTTTGGATCTTGTTCCAAATGCCATTTATTATCATGAAGTGCTTTATTCACCCTCGCGGACTTTCTCCCGAAGGGATTGGCATAATAAAGCATTAGAGGTGCTAACTAGCGCGGACATCATATTCCTCGACCCTGATAATGGTTTGCTGGTAAAAAGCGTATCCACTGGCTCCGCAAAAAGCAATAAATATGTGATCTCAAGCGAGATTAGCGATTATTTTGCCGCAGGTAAAAGTGTAATCATCTATAATCACCGCTGCCGAGAGCAAGAATCTGTCTATTTGCAGCGTTTTGCTTGGATGCATGAGACGTCAATCCTAAAAGATGCCGTTATAGCAGGCGTGACATTTAAGCGCGGTACAGTTCGGGACTATATCTTCACATTGCAACCGAGTCACGCGGTAAGGATCATGGAATGCTTGGATAATATGCTACAAAGCCCATGGGGAAACCACTTCGCAAAACTCGATTTATCCCGTTGATTTGTCGCTTCTAAAGCGACCAGCTGCCCTGTCGAAATTGTTATCCTTAAGTCATAATAAAACTTGAGGAGGACATGGCAATGAAAAAAGGATTAACGGAACTGGTATTTATACTCGACAAGAGCGGCTCGATGGGTGGGTTAGAAACCGATACTATAGGCGGCTACAATACTATGCTTAAAAAGCAGCAGGCGGTCGATGGCGAATGCCATATCACAACGGTGCTTTTTGATAACAACTACGAGCTGCTCCACGACCGTATAGATATCAAGGCGGTCAGCCCGATCACCGAAAAGGAGTACCAAGTCGGCGGATCAACCGCGCTCCTTGATGCAATAGGCAAGACGATACACAAAATCGGCAACGCCCAGCGGCACACCGCCGACGATTACCGCGCTGAAAAGGTTATGTTCGTCATCATCACCGACGGCGAGGAAAACAGCAGCCGCGAGTACAGCTCGGACAAAGTCAAGGCGCAGATTGAGCGGCAGAAGGAAAAATACGGTTGGGAGTTTATCTTCCTTGGCGCGAATATCGACGCTGTGCAGACAGCTTCGCGCTTCGGCATTACGCCCGACCGCGCTAAGAATTATCACGCTGACAGCGAGGGCGTGGAACTCAACTTTCGTGTAATGAGCGAGGCTGTCGCCACCTTCCGAGAATGCGCCGCCATGCCAGAGGGTTGGAATGACGAGATACAAAAAGACTATAAGCAGCGAATTGGAAGAAAATAGTATTAGGCACAAAGCGAAAAGAAGGTGAACTATATGAGGATTGTGTTTGGGATGCAGCTTGATGGCACCATCTGGAGCAATGAAAATGCATCAATTGGTGAAGTTAGGACTGGACCAATGGGATTGCTCAGCATTCTGGAAACACGACTTGGAATCGGTATGCAATCGGTACATCCAGTATATAGAATAGATGAATATATGAAACGGCTCCAACTGATCGACCGGGAGTCTATATGGTTTCACGAATCTTTCGCGATCGACCCATGGTCGACTGCAAGGCAGCTGCTGGAATGGCGAGATGAACTGGTGGAAGCCGGTTGGGACGGACAAGCTATTCCTTCCGGTTCACTTCGCCTAGATGCTTTAGCCGAATTGGAATGCGCAGACGTTCCCTTATCAGGCGGTCGGTCCGACCAGTTGCGTAGAGTAACCGCATGTCTCAAGTGTGGTATTCCAGCTCATATCGAATCGATCATTCTGGCAGAGCCTTCATCCATGCTAGCGCCAGCTTGGCGACACGTGTTTGAACTGCTTCAAAGCCAGGGAACGAATATAACCTGCCTGTCAATGCCTGACAGGAGACCGCAAGGCGGCAATTTGTCACGAATCCAAGCAGTGATTGGTGGTATCGACGTGCAGGGTACATTGTCTCCGGATGATGATACGCTTATTCTGCTAAAGACTGACAACGAATGGGAGGCGGCTGAGCATCTGGCACTGTGGTTGGCATCTAAAAACGAAGCCAATGATCAAGTGGCCATAATATGCGGTATGGATACCAGCGTTTTGGACCAGGCTCTCAAACGACACGGGCTTCCCCGCCTAGGCCGGACAGCCCCTTCACGTTGGCGTGAAATACAGCAATTACTTCCCCTGACGCTGGCTAATGCCTGGCGGCCTGTTGATATCCGCCTAGTTGTCGAATTGCTCTCGCTGACCTTATCCGTGTTCCCCAAATGGGTATGCAAAATAATACTGAAAGCCGTTGCCGAAGAACCGAGCATCGGTGGCAGAGCATGGAATCATGCTCTAAGCAAAGTATCTGAAAAGTATAAAGACTTCCTTGCAGAAAAAGATGATCCTGAATCAGAAGAAAAGGCTGAGGCATTGATTAGGTCAATCCAGTCGCTTTTGGTAAATGATCGCTTTGATTCTGTTGAGGGTATACCGGAAGCAAAACTGAGGGAACGCTGCCAGGTACTGATCGATCGGCTTGCATGGCAGGTCGGTGACATGCCTATATTGACAGAAGTGATTAATCAAGCACGGGAAATTCAGAAACTGTCGCTTGGGAAAGGCTGTATCCCCCGCATCACGCTCGAGCGAATGCTGGATACGATAATAGGACCTGGAAATACCTTGGATGATATTAACGAAGAAGCTGGCCCTTGGCACGTAGTCGATCACCCGGGGCAAATCACGGATGTAAGAGGCGAAATCATTTGGTGGGGCTTCAATACGCCTGCTACTTCATCTCCAACTTACTGGAGTCCTCAGGAACGGTCAGCTCTGGCAACATGCGGCATTTTTCTCGAAGAAACGAGGAGCTTCCGAAGCCGAGAAGCCTACGATTGGCAGAAGGGCCTAATGAATGCAGACAAACGTTTTATAGCCATATACATCTCGCAGATCGATGGTGAAGAATCCGAGCATCATCCATATTGGGATACTATTTGGAGCGCGGCATCGAGAATTTTGTATGGGTTTCCCAATGATGCTGTTAAGAGATATATTTACAGCGAATGCAGTGACTTCAGCCATATAGGGGACTGGCAGTTTGCCGGGCGAAAATCGACGCTGCAGAGTGTAAAAAAAGCTGAGACATCTCCGGTGACAGCCAGTTATACTGTTCCGAATTCGGTAATCAAGGCAGCAGAGAGACTGTCTTATACGCAAATGAGCACATTAATCGGTTGTCCGTTCAAATGGACACTTGAATACCACGCAGGGCTCCAACCAGCGGAAAGTCAGTCGATCCCTACCGGAAATCAAATGATAGGCACCTTCTGCCATCGGATAATTGAGGAGCTGTATTCCAAAACTAACCACTTGGAAGCAAACAACGCATATGAAAAGGCAGGATATCTGTTCGACAGCCTAATCAGTTCCATGGCGTCGGCAGGAGGGTGCGATCGTCAATAAGGCCGCTTACATGGTAATCGGTATTGACCTGGACGGCCGTAAGGACGTGCTGGGGATGTGGATCGGCGAGCATGAAACCTCGAAGTTCTGGCTGGTAGTTCTCAACGAACTACGCAATCGGGGCGTTCAGGATATCCTGATCTGCTGTGTCGACAACCTTAAAGGGTTTAGTGAAGCCATCGCGGTAGTGTCAAATCAAGTTTGCAAAATCACTCCGATAAGAATAAATCAAGCGGCAGATAAAAAGGCGTCCTGAATGGACTGTGCGCTCAAATATGCCCTTGCGGACGACCAGTCTTCTGAATATTCC
>JBMNTQ010000047.1:0-12308 GCA_050945815.1 Christensenellales bacterium | reverse complement strand
GGTACGTTTCATGATTTATGTCCTCCTTGTTTGTTCGTCTTTATCATACAACAAAAACGGCATCGTTATTGTTGCAAAAACAACAAAATGTATGCCGTTTTAGGACGGAGGACAGAAAGGCTGTTGGCCCACCCGTAGGGGAGCCTGACGGACGGGCCAGGCGCATGAACGCGGCTTGTGTTTTAATCGACTGAGCGGATGGTGTCTACGATGCTCATACGACGCAGGCGGCGCAAGGTGGGCCAGGATGCCAACAGGCTGACCAGGAAGGCGCAACCGGCTGCGTATAGGATGGTAAGCCAGTTGAAGCTGAATGTGGTGATGTAGACGCCGGATGCAAGGGAGAAGAACAGTAATGAAAGAGCGATGCCGGCCAGCACGCCATAGAAAACGGATTTTAGGCTATAGATGAGGCTTTCGTAGAATACCAGCCGACGCACCTGGGATACGGACATCCCGACTGCTTGCAGCAGGCCAAATTCCTGTCGCCGCAGGATTAAATTGGTGCTGATGATGTTGATGATGTTGAGGCAGCTGATCAGGCTGATAATACCTACAAAACCGTAGATACACAGCACGAACAGCACATAGGCGCTGTTGGATTCTCGGATGTACTGGCTGACATCCTCTACAGATAGGGATGGGTCTAGATCCTTTAGGTTTTGCTTGAGCTGTTTGATGTTTCCGCCGCCGGCGTCGATATAGAGCTGGGGAGTTAGGCCGTTTGGATAGACGGAGAGGTTTTCCAGCATAGAGGCGTTTTCCTCGGGCAGGAAGAAAACGAGCTGGGGCATGTAGAGGTCCGTCGTGATATACCAGGGTAATTCCTCGAGAAAGGCGGAAACGCTCTGTTGGTTTTTCGAGTAGGATGGCAGCGGCAAGACGCCGTTCTCGGGGGCGCTTTGCCCTGTACGTTCGGAATTCTCGTAGCTTTCCGTATAGAAGGAGGCGTTGTCTTGAGCTTTCAAATCCGGCAGAATCCAGCCGTTGATAATCTGCGGACCATCGTTGTTATAGAATTGAAACTGGTAGTAGTTGTAGACGATGGCGCCCTTGCTTGCGACCCATTGGTCGTAGCTCATGGAGGGGGAAGTATGGGGCATGAGCAGGGTTTCATAGCTTTCGCTGTTTAGGACATGGAAGCTGGCTAAAATCGCACGCAGGTAGGTATCGTCGTCTATTTCATGCTCCGACAGCTCGGTGAAGATGTGGCCGTAGGATTCGCTGAGATTTGGGTCCATCTGTTCTTTTTCCAGACCGATGGTTGTGGTATAGGATTTGTCTCGGGCGATGCGTAAGACCTCGTCTTGGCTGGTAATGGCTGGTTGGTGTTTGTCTAGCAGGGCTTCTTCTTGTGCTGTGACGGTTAGATCTACGCTGCTTTTCGCGCCGCTGCGCTGTAAATCGCCGGATAGTACGGTGAGCAGGGCGGAGGTGCAGATAAACAGCGTTACGCAGATGGTGAGGGAGGCGACAACGGTTCGGGAGCGCTTGCCGTTGCGCTTCATGTTGCGCAGGCTTAAATCCCCCTCAAAGCCGAATACGAGCTTGGCAAGCCTATTTTGGCGCGTGGCGCGGCGGGGCAGCTTGACTTGGCGGGTTCCGCGGGTGACCTCAACCGGCGCGATGCGGGTAACGCTGCGGAAGGGATTGACTACGGCGATAAAGGTGGCTAGCAGGCCGATGATAATGCTGATGATACAGTAGAGCGGCGAGATGGCCAGATAGATGGTGGGCAGACTGCCGAACTCCATGCTGTTGACAATCCAGACCAGCCCCAAGGATGCGCCAAAGCCCAGCAGCATCCCCAGAGGAATAGCAATGATCAGCATAAAACCCACTTCCTGAACCAGCATTTTCAGAATTTGGGACGGCGTGGCGCCGGCGCAACGCAGCAGGCCATAGTCTCTTAGGCGTTCGGTTACCGTCAGAGAGAAGGTGTTGCGTACGATGGATACGGCGGCTAGGCCTACGATGACGGAGACGAAAATGAAGAGCGCGGTTATGAGGGCGAACAGGGGGAAGGAATCGTAGTAGTCGCCATAATCTGTCTGTTCGTAGGAAAGCAGCATTTGGTTGAGGGCAACCTCTGTCTCCAAGGAGGCGCCGCTATCTTGCAGGAAGCCTTGCAGCGACGCGCCTTTGTCTGTACGGTAGTAGGCGGCAGCAATGGCGTTTTGGTCCTCAGAATAGACGAGGGCTGTGCCGCCGCTATTGGAAAAGCTATAGGCGCTGGAGGGCTGGCTTTCTTCCATCACTCCGACTACGGTATATTCATTGGTTTTCTGGTCGACAAAGGCGAAGCTGAGGGTCTCGTTGTTGCTATAATAACCCAGGGACTCTTGCAGGCGGTAGAGATTGTAGTAGGAGAGATCTGTAATGCGCCGAGTTGTGGTTTCCTGGGTTTCTTCTGGTTCGTGTGTGTAAGCGCCGGGGTTAAAGGTGACGTCGTATTGACCGGTGGTTAGGCGCAGGGTATCGCCGACCGCCAGACCGCCCAACTGTGACGCGGCATAGGAGGACAGTACAATGTCGCCGTTGCGGCTTGGCAGGCGGCCGTTTTCCAGCTGGATGGGTGATATTTGCTGCATGGAATCGTCGTAACCCAAAACGGAGATGGTTTGGGGGAAGGGGTCTTCTTGGGAGCTGCCCTCGGAAATCTGCGCGAAGGCCACGCTGCGCAATACGCCAGACTTCTCCACGCGCCCGTCGCTGCGCAGTTCAGCCATCTTCTTGGAATCGTCCAGCATTAGGCGGACGTAATAGTCGCCGCTGCTGGCTTTTGTGCTTTGTACCATAGTATGGGTTAGTGTGGAGAAAAAATTGCCGATACACATCATCAAGGCAAGGGCGAGGGCGATACCTGTGATGGTCAGGATGGTGCGGGATTTGGAGGCTTTTATGTATCGCAGAGCGAGGTTGGGCTTCATAGGGCACAAACCTCCTCGTCCACAATGCGTCCGTCGGACATGTAGAGGATACGGTCTGCGTAGGACGCAATATTTTTATCGTGGGTTACGATGACGAAGGATTGGTTGTATGTGCGGGCGGACTGGCGAAAGAGATTGATAACCTCCAGAGCATTTTTGCTGTCTAAGTTGCCGGTGGGTTCGTCCGCCAGTACGATGGCAGGCTTGTAGATCAGCGCCCGGGCGACAGCGACCCTTTGCTGCTGGCCGCCGGAGAGCTGGTTAGGGAGGCTGCCTAGGCGATCTTGCAGGCCGACTAGGCGTGTGATTTCCTCGAAATACCCGTAATCTGGCTTTTGTGCATCCAACAGGAGAGGGAGGAGAATGTTCTCTTGGGCTGTGAGTACGGGTATGAGATTGAAGCTTTGGAAAATAAAGCCTACCTGACGGCGGCGAAACACAGCCAGTTCCTTCTCGCTTAGGGTGGTTAGGCTGGTATTGCCTATGGTAATCGTCCCGCTATTGGGGCGATCCATGCCTCCCAACATGTGCATCAGGGTAGACTTGCCGCAACCGCTGGGGCCCATGATGGCGATAAATTCTCCTTTTTGGGCGCTGATGCTTACATCGTCCAGCGCCTTGACCATAGTAGCGCCTGCGCCGTAGGAATGGAAAAGGTTTTGTGTTTGCAAAATCATAAAAAGACTCCTTTGCTGTTGATCTAGTTTCTAGAATAACAGATGAAGGTTGCAAACTTGTGACAATGTTTCTTACAGTTTTGTAAGGGTAGCTTTTTGATTGGGCAAAGGCGCTATTGTTCAGAGCCGAGAGGGTTTTTGTTATGGAGGGGGGTAGAATCTTTGGGGAAGGTGATTTCGAAGTGTGAGCCTTCGCCCTTTTTGCTCTTAACGTAGATTTCGCCGTTGTGGCGGCGGATGATGGACTTGGACAGGGACAGCCCCAAGCCTGTGCTATTGGAATCGTCGTCTTTGCGGCTGTAGAATGCGTCAAAAATATGTTTGATTTGGTATTGATCCATGCCTGTGCCGCTATCTTGTATGGTAACCCATACATAGAAAGTATTGTGTCCCATGGAAACAGCGATGCTGCCGCCTGGGGGTGTATGCTCTACTGCGTTTTTGATGAGGTTTTCAAAGGCCTGGGTCAGCCATTCTTCATCCTGCATCAGCAGGCAATCCTCGGCATCGTTTAGTTCAAGGGCGATTCCTTTTAGCCGGGCTGCATCTCGAAAGGTGTGTACGGCTCGACTCAGGGTGGTGAGCAGGGAGTGGGGGGTTGGGTTCATGATGATGCTGTCTGCCTCCAGTTGGGCGATTTGAAGCAGGGCGCTGATCAGCCAGACCAGACGCTGGATTTGTTCCTGTCCGCGGCGCAGGAAACGCTGGGAATCTTTACGGGGTACTTGGGGATTGTCCAGCATCAGCTCGTGATACATGCTTAGGGTGGCGATGGGTGTTTTCATTTGGTGGGAAATATGGGACACGAATTCTTGGAGAAATTCTTTCTGGGCCTTGCCTGAACGGATGGTATGCCGCGCTTCGTTGGCAAGCTGGTAGAGGGCGTGTTGGATGGCGCCGATATCCCCTTCCTCCAGAGTGATAAGGTCGGTAGATAGGTCGCTTTGTTCGATCGTATCGGCGATGCTGCTTAGCCCGTGGATCAGCCGCTTGTGCCGCAGGGACAGCGTGAGTACTGTGAAGAAGGGGAGCAGGCAGCAGACAAGAAGAACCAGCATGGCTTTTTCGGAATAGGGAAGTGTGCCTAGATAACAGAGGACGAAATAGGCGGCCGCTGGAGCAAAGCAAAAAATATATTTGAGAACCAGGAGGGGATTTTTTCTTCGATGGAAAGCTTCGGGCTTCACAAGGAGCGCACCTCCTGTTCCCAGAGATAGCCGATGCCGCGTATAGTGGCGATGTAGGAAGGCTGGCCTGGCTCGTCGATTTTTTCCCGTAGACGGCGGATGTTGACGGACAGGGTGTTGTCATCTACAAAACGGCCGCCATTGTCCCAGAGCTCGGCCAAGATTTGGCTTCGGCTGAGGGTTTGACTTGGGTGGCACATCAAAAAATGCAGCAGCTTATATTCTAACGGCGTGAGTTGGACGCTGCGCCGATCTTTCTCTAGGAGGGCGTGGTTTACGTCTAATGTGAGGCCGCCGCTTATCAGTTGGTGGGTGGCGCCGCCGGCGCTGCCGCGCCTTAGGATGACGCGGATTCGGGATATGAGCTCGCGGACTCGAAAAGGCTTGGTGACATAATCGTCGGCACCGCGATCCAGCCCTAGAATGATTTGGTATTCCTGGTCGCAGGCGGTTAGGAACAGAACAGGGGTCGCGAATCTCTGTCGGACTTTGACGCAGTAGTCCAAGCCGCTTCCATCGGGGAGCATGACGTCGAGGATGATCAGATTGAAGCTTTGGCTGGACAGAAGCTGGTCGGCTCGTTCTAAGGTTTTGGCATGGGAAACTGTAAACTGCTCTAACTTCAGAGCGTATTCCAAGCCTTCAGCGAGGGCTTGATCGTCTTCTATTAAAAGGATATGAGCCATGTCGGCATCTCCTTTCATAAAACAATATTGGCTTAATTCATTCATAATAGCATAAAAAGGCGGATGCTGGCAAAGCAGCCTGGGGATTTGGAGAGAAATGATAAAGAATAGTAAAAAAATAGAAAATATGTGATTTTATCACACTCAATCGGAAACATGTATGCTATAATAAGGACAAATCAATCTTAAAGAGGAGGGTATTCTGATGAAGGATATAGTGAAAAAGGCTCTTGAGGAGCAGATGAACAAAGAATTCTTTTCGGCGTACTTGTACTTACATTTATCCAACTGCTTAAATGAGCAGTCTTTAGATGGATTTTCCCACTGGCTACGGCTACAAGCGCAGGAAGAGCTGGATCATGCGATTCGCATTTTGGACTACCTTCTGGAGAGAGATGCGGGGGTTACGTTGGCAAAGATTGATGCTCCGCTGCCTGCTTGCCCTACGGCAAAGGTTGCGTTTGAAGAAGCTTATGCCCACGAGCAGTTCATTACCCGCAGCATCAATGAGGTGTTGGAGCTGGCGCAAAAAGAGGGCGACCATGCCACGGCTGTGTTCCTGCACTGGTTTGTAACCGAACAGGTGGAGGAAGAGGATACAACAAGAGCCATTGTTGGAAAGTTGGACTTGATCGGCGATAACATTGGGCTGTTGTTCGCTCTGGACAAAGAACTGGGAGCCCGCAGCTAAGTTAAAGGTGCCAATCGTAGATATCGGCCCCGGCGCTTGGACAGAGAGTTTTAGCATAGAGATTGAAAAGAGGAACCTTGAGGGGCTGTCGTGTATGGACAGCCCCTTTTTTATTGGCGGTTTTGCGGAAAAAAGAGGTTACCTTAAAACTGCAAGCTTAAAACATGACTTTTTTTATTGACATTTCCATGATATGATAAAAAACAGTGGAGGGGTATCTCCTGGGTGTGTAGGGTACGGAGGTGTTTTTTTGGATGTTTTCTTGGAAGAAAAGAAGCGGATTGTTTCATACGATGTGGATGTAAACAGTTGTTGGAAGCCTTCTGCTATATTAAATGAGATGTGTGAGATTTCGGAACGGCATTCGGCTTCTATGCAGGCCAGCCGAACGGATTTACTAGAAAGAGGGTATTTTTGGGTTTTGCTGCGGGCGCGGATTGAGATGCGCCGCTACCCTGTGTTGAATGATGAGATATCGGTAAGAACCTGGGCCAGCCATCAGGGAGGGCGGATATTTTCGCGGCACTACGCGTTTGCGGACAGAGCAAAAGACATAGGCTATGCTTCTACTATTTGGTTGGTTATGAACATGGAGACTCGGCAGTTGGCCCGCGCGCCGAAAGATATGGCGTTTTTAAACTACAATTCCCAAGAGCCGGCACCCATGCCGCCGCTTAAACCGATTCGGACGGATTTGCCGATGCGGACAATGGAGGTGCGCAGCCCGAGGTTTAGTGATTTGGATATGAATCGGCATATGAACAACACGCGCTATGCGGAATGGATCTGTGATACGCTGGGGCGGGAGCAGTTTGAGGAAAATATGCTGTCGGCGTTGCAGATTAATTTTTTAAAAGAATCGGACCAAAGCCGACGAATTCGTATTTGTATGGCGCAGGAGGCAGACCGTTTTTTCATTGAGGGAAAGGACGATACGGACCAGACGCCGCTTTATGAGGCGGAAGGGATTTGGACGCCCAGGAAATCGCTTGAACAGGACAAGGTGTTTTGAGATAAGAGAAGGAATGGACATGGTTTTTGTAGAACTATCGTATCATCTAAACTGCTGGGAGTTGCATACATGAGGAAGATAAGAATTAAGCTGAGGTTCTTTGTGATACTGGCTGTTGTGCTGATTGCCGGGTTGGTTTTGATACTGATTCCCAAGCAACCCGCGACTATGCGGCTAACTCAGGGGGCGCTGGCCTATGAGAGCACGAAGGACGCTGTGTTTGTGCGCGATGAACAGGTGTATAAGTCGGCTACTTGGGGGAAGGTGACGTACTTAGCTGCCGAAGGGGAGCGGGTGCAAAAGGGTGCGCAGGTTGCTGTTGTGTATAAGGGCGGCTACAACGATAAGGTTTTGCAGGATCTGTTTGTGGTGCAGCAGGAGATTAGCGACTATATTACCACCAATGTTTTACAGGGGGTTTTGAACACAGAGCTGGAGGCGAGCAACGTCGAAATCGATAAGGCGACCCAGCGCATCAAAAAGGCTGTGGCCGGCACGAGCAATGAGGATCTGTTGGTTTTAGAGCAGCTGCTTTTAGACCAGATGGATAGACGGCAGACCCAGATTCGAGAAACTGTGGAAAACCCGGATGAAGAATATGCGGCGCTGATCCAGGAGGAACAGGCGCTGCTTGAGCGATTGCAATCCTGGAAAACAGAAGTGATGGCCCAGGATGCCGGGATGGTCAGCTTTTATTTTGACGGCTGTGAGGATTTTTTGTCGCCGGATGCTATCGATACCTTGACTAGAAGCGACCTTGACAATATTTTGCAGGGGAAATCTCCGGGCAAGGCGGTAGACGCGTCTACTGGGGAGCCACTTTACCGTTTGGTGAACAATTATAAATGGTATTGCTTGATTAGGGTGGAGGAGGATAATTCCACCGAGTTGGCGGCAGACCTGAAATATAATATTTCTTTTGAAGGATTCTACGATCGGCCGTATGAGGGGAAGGTGGTTTCCTCGAAGCCGTTGGATACAGGTACGTTGTTTGTGGTGGAGATGAGCGAGGATATTGGGCCTATGCTCAGCGTGCGCCAGGCGACGGCTAACTTGAAAAAAAGCTATGAGGGAATTGTGGCTCCTTTGGATGCTATTAAGAGCAATGCGGACGGAGTTGCAGGGATTTATGTCGTCGGCGGCGATAAGGCGGAGTTTGTGCCGGTGGAGATCGAATACGATGATGGAGAAAACGCTGTGATTCACTCGGCGCAGGAAGGGCTGGAGCTGCAGTCGAATATGCTGATACAGCTTTAGCGCAGGAACCCGGGCAGATAGGCTTGGTAGGAGCCGGGACAGGGGGGAGAAATCGACATGGGCATTGCTGAAAATGTGGAGGAGATTAGGGGACGGCTGGAGGATGCGGCAGCTTCGCGCGGGGGACGCGGCGAGGATGTGACTTTGATTGCTGTTACGAAATTCGCGGATGTGCAGCAAATTGCTCACGTTATGGCTTGCGGCATTCGGGATTTGGGAGAAAATCGGGCGCAGGTTTTGCTGGGAAAATGCAACGATGTGGATAAGTCGGCCCAATGGAATTTTATTGGACATTTGCAGACGAATAAGGTAAAATCAATTATACCTGTGGTTCAGTTGATTCATTCCGTGGACAGGCCGTCGGTTGCGCAGGAGATTCAGCGGTGTATGGCCAAGGCGAATCGGGTGATGCCGGTTTTGGTGCAGGTTAATATTGCGCAAGAGCAGAGCAAGGCGGGCATGGCAGAACGCGAAGTACTGCCGTTTTTGCAGCAGTTGCAGGAGTTGCCTAATTTGTCTGTGAAGGGCTTGATGGCGATGATGCCGCTGGAGCAGCCTGAGGAGCTGCGGCCTTACTTTATACGGATGCGGGATCTGTTTTATCGATTGCAGGATGCCGGCTTTGAAGATCAGATGCGCTTTTTATCTATGGGAATGAGCAACGACTATGAAATCGCTGTCCAGGAAGGCGCGAATATGGTGCGGATTGGCAGCGCGATTTTCAAATAACTGAAAGTTTAAGGGGGCGATTATTTGGCAAAGAAATTTTTCAACAAAATCTTGGATGTCATTGGTATTGAAGAGGCTTCACTGCAAGATGAGGAAATGGACTACGATGAATTTGATAGCATTGAAGAAGAATATATTCAAGAGCCGGTATACACGAAAAGCAACAGGAGGGGCAAGGTTGTGGATCTTCCTACGGGAAACGGCATGAAAATGGTTGTGTATAAACCTGCTAACTATGACGATACGCAGGATATTATCGATTATTTGAAGGCGAGAAAGCCTGTGGTCGTGAACCTGGAGACGCTGGAAATCGATGTGGCACAGCGGGTGTTGGATTTTATTAGCGGTGCTGTATACTCTCTAAACGGAAGCATTCACAAGGTTTCCAAGGGCATTTTTGTGCTAGCGCCCACCAATGTGGACATTAGCGGCAATGTTGCGGACGATCTGAATGTGAACACTTTCTATAGCCTGAGCAAAGCGCAGCGCTAGAAGGTTAGGCTTATAAGGCTGGAATGGAACAGGCAAAAGCCGGGGCAGGTATGCTCCGGCTTTTTCGCAGTTCTGGCTGGAAGGGCTGAGAGCTGTTACAGCTCGGAAGTACAATTGGGGCAGCGGGTAGCTGAGGGATTGATTTGGGAGAAACAGAACGGACATTCTTTTGATGCAGGTTCTGGCTCGGCTTCCTGTTTTTTGCGGCTGAGCTTGTTGAGCCCCTTAATCAGCAGGAAGATGCTGAAAGCAATGATGAGGAAGTTCAATATTGCTGTGATGAAGTTGCCGTAGGCAAATACCGGCGCGCCTACTTCCTGGGCAGCGAGCAGGGTTTCGTAGGTGTTGCCGTCTAAGGCGATAAACAGATTGCTAAAATCAATTTTACCAAAAATGGCGCCAATCAGTGGCATGATGATGTCGTTGACTATGGAGTTGACAATGGCAGAGAAAGCAGTACCAATGATAACGCCGACTGCCAAATCGACGACATTTCCGCGCAAGGCGAATTCTTTGAATTCTTTAAACATATTGCACGTCCTCTTCTAAAATTCTAAGATGATGGTCTTAGCAAATTCTACCTTATTCAGGATGAGCCTGTCAATATGGCTAACGCTAAAACCGCGGGATAGGGGAAGAGCGGGAGTTTAGCGTCGATTGTTGCTGACGAAATATCGGAAGGAGCGGTTGCGCCGCAGGGCTTCCGGCATGGAAAAATTCTTGAGGATTTCCAGCATGAAATCGATGCGCGAGAGGAAAGGGCGGGGAATGAGGGCGTTGAAATCCTCTTTGACCAGGTCGTTGGTGTCGTAATAGTAGCGAATGCCCCACTCTTTGCAGGTATCGCGAGTTACTCCTGCCAAATACCAGCCCTCTACTTCTTGTATGGCAACGTAAACCCGATCGAGGTCGATGGAGGGATACCAGGATTGGATGCGTTCGAGCTTCTCGTTTAGCTTGAAATTATCTTTGTCGGTCATGAAGATGTAGTCGGCATGTTCCATCTCTTGGATGGTCTGGATAAACTGATTGGTTTTTACCCGTTTTTCCTGGGCGTATTTGATGATCTTTATTTTACGCTTGCGAAAATACCAACGGAAGAACCGTTCGTCGTCTGCGCCTTCCACAAACACATATAGAAGATTTTCTTTCATTGGCTAATTCCCCAGTAGGTCCTGAAGAAATAGGTCTTCTGCCCCTAGGGCGGACTGCAGGAAGGCCCGTACCGTTTCGTTGTCGGCAGGCTTGGAGGTTTGCGTGAACCCTTCGTCGCTGCGCTGGACAAAAAGCAGGGATGAAAGCTCGGTGTGTTTGACAAATTCCTGACTGTGGGTGGTGATGAGCACTTGTTTGTTGACGGCGGCATCTTTGGCCATTTCCGCTACGCTGCTGATCAACTTGGGATGGAGGTTGCGCTCCGGTTCTTCGATGATGACGATACCGGAATATTGTTGGAAATACAGGGCGACGATTAGCGCCAAAATATTGACGGTGCCGTCGGATAGAAAATCTGAGCGAAAAACTCGGTCTTGGTAGACTTCCTGTATTTTAAAGGTTTTGGAACGGTCGAGGTTTTGCTGGATGCCGATGTCTTTTATAAAGGGAAGACAATGGGCCAAAAGGTTGGTTAGCATGCGTTTGTTCGAAGGACTGCGCAACAGATATTCCAGCACAAAGGCGATGTTGGAGCCATCTTCTGCCAACTCGTGCATCGATATGACCGAGGAGGCTTGCTTTAGCAGCGTGGGATCGAAATTGTAGATTTTGATGAAATGGCGGCGCAGACTTACGAATGGCGCAAGATAGTCCAGCTTGTTGAGGATTAGCTCCCGAGGGTTGCGGCTTAGGATGCCGGCTTGGAACGTTAGTGCGAAGCTGTCACGGACGGCGGCATCGCGAAAGCCTTCCGGTGCTGTGAGGCGGGGGATAATGCGGTTGCCCTTGCGGCTGAATTGGACGGTAAGATTGCCTTTTGATACGGCGGTTTCGCTATTGTCGGATAGGCATCGGTAGTTTAGGGAAATCCGGTCTTCGACGATGCGGTAGCTGTCGGTGCGGGCATAGGCCTTCAGGGCGCATCGATAGTCTATTGAGAGAAAGAGCAAGGAACGGCTGTCTTTTGGATTGACCTGACGCTGCAAATGTTCATCCTGTACGTTTAAGGAGAATTCCAGAATAAGGGGCTGCTTTTTGCCTAAACCGGCATTGATGACATGGTCGATACCCCCCATAAGGGAGAGAGCATCTTGGATGCCGTAGTTGACAACGTTATCAATGAAGCGAAAGATGCTGATGATGTTGGATTTGCCTGCGGCATTGGCACCTAAGAGCAGGGTGAAATCTTCCAGATGGAGCTCTTGTCGGTCGAAGCTTTTAAAATTTTCAATATAGACTCGGGTAAATTTCATGGAAAGCGCCTCCCTGAAGCATCATTATAAATATAGTCTATCGGATTTTATGCGTTTTTTCAATATAAATGGCATTCACCCCCTCGTTTGTTGGCAGAAGGTGCATTTTTGTAAGATATAAGTAGTATTCAAGATTGTGCTAATTAATACTCACTGAATAATTGCTGAATTGGTAATTTTGCATAAAAACTGAAACAAATATACTGATTGTTTGGGCTGCCTATTGATTTGGAGCTAAT
>JBMNTQ010000046.1:0-12384 GCA_050945815.1 Christensenellales bacterium | reverse complement strand
GCGTTCGCGATTCCTCCTGATTCGATGAGCAGCCTGATAGGGTGGGCATGATTAACGCAGCGGCAATTATTCTGCTGAAAAAAAGACATCGCAGTTCCTTACGTCGATTCTGCTGAAAAATAAGCGCATTTTCAGCCACACCCCCCTGCTGCTGCCGTAAAAGCCAAAGCATACGGGTATTATACAATTATATTGTGCAAAATTCAAATAATTTAAGTATAAAATATTTATAATGTATCCCCTGGTATTTTTCAATGCATCGGCGTGGTGGAATCTTCCCCTCCCCTGTCTTTAAAACTGCTTTTGCTTTAAAATCGAAGTGCGGCCTGACAACTGCACAGGAAAAAGCAAAAGAAGATCATGATCTCCCCTTCTAAAGCATATTGCGGGCCTATAGCAACAAAAAACACAACCGAAAAGGAGTTGCAAACTTGCAGAAAATTGCTGAGCAGGAATCTTGTGAGTTTCTTAGAGTCTGTTTCACACTTCATAAGTATCTGAATTATGCAAGCAAAATGCGAATTCAAGCCAAGTGGACGAAGGTGAGAAAGCGCGTAGCGAGCTTGTCATATCGGGTGGCAACACGACGAAACTCTTTGAGCTTCAGGAAGAAACACTCAATCAGATGGCGCTCTTTGTAGCGCCATCGGTCGAAAAACCAAGGGGCCGCCTCGTTGGACTTGGGCAGGATGCAGAAGTCGACACTGCGATCAGCGATGTACCCGCGTAGACTTGCTCGAGCAGGCCGCTCTTTTGCATTTCGACGAACCGCTTACACACTGTCTGCCAGGGGCCGTATCGCTGCGGCAAATCCCGCCAGGCTGCCCGCTACGTGCAATCCAGAAGATGCCGCTGAGGATCTCGCGCGGGTCGCGCCATGGACGACCGCGATCGGCGCTCTGCCGTTCGGGGAAAAGCGGCTTGAGCGCATCCATTCTACATCGCTCAGTTCATAACGTCGAATCGCTTTTTTCATTGCTTCCACCCCTTACAGGGTTGGTTCGACGTCTGAGCAGAATCCCCTTTTGGTTTTCATGTCAATCGGTATATGTATGCTCGGGCTTTTAGAGGATATAATTTATGAAACAGACTCTGGCAGCGGCCGGGCGGCAGTTGGCCGGGCGCGCCGAAATTCCAAGCGCCCCCAAAGCAGCCCTCCGTACCCGTATCGGCGATGGTCGAATATCCATCATCGCCGTCTAAGTAAAACTTGACTTCGACCTCGCCCACCAGCCAGTTGATGTTGGATTCCACGCCAAATATGTGCCTGCTATCCCCCCTGGCCTCGGACTCCATCCAGAATCGTGTGTTCCGGACGGGTGGTGCTGGTCATGCAGCGGCGGTATTGCGCATGGAAATAGGCGGCAAATTGCTCGACGGGTCGCAGATCATACTGCAGTTTGAATGCAATGCGCACATCCTATGCTCCTTGATGTCCTAGCGTCACGCGGACGTGGCGGCGCAAAGGCATGGCCAATACCACTTCATTCCGGATTCGGGCGCCACGGTGACCATGGCACTGGTGACCGTGTGCCGCGCAAAATCGCGCCCCATTGCAAAGAAGGCGCCTAGCGGGCATTCCACCGAGGGTTGCTCTTCGCCATCCCAGTATATCCGCAATATAAGTTCGCTTAGACAACTATGATCGGTAGCGATCCAGAAATATGTAATGACACCGGGGGCTTCGGCATCCTCAGGGCGGTAGTTTCGCCGGCCTTAAGTCCAATGAATGGGTTGACCTTCCAGCCCACGCCCAACCTGCCGGCAGCCTAGCCAAAGGGCGAATCCTCCGGCATGGCGCGGCAGGCACCACCCTTTTCACTGGTGGAGTTCTCTGGCGCGACCACGCGCGTTACATAGCCATGATGGTTGGGCAGATTGAAACAGTATCACTCGGCTTCGCCGCCTCTACAGTTTCATTCCGGACAGCTTAATACCCTCCACAAGAGACTTCTGAAAGGAAATAAACAAAAGCGCAATGGGCATCATGCTGACTGCGGCCCCGGTTAAAACGGCATTCCAATCGGTGGAGCGGTTGTCCTGGAAGGACTTAAGCCCCACAGTGATCGTCCAATAAGCCTTGTTGGTGTTGATAATGAGCGGCCAAAGCAGGTTATTCCAGCATCCAATAAATGCGAACAACCCCAGCGCCAGCATGATGGGCTTAGACAGCGGCACCACAATATGGGTGTACACGCCAAAGTAAGAAAGTCCGTCGATATACCCAGCATCCTCCAAATCCTTGGGGATGCTCATATAAAATTGGCGCAGCATAAATACACCGTATCCTGAAGCCATGGACGGAAGGATAAGCGCCCAGTAGGAGTTGGTTACCCCCATGCGGCTGATGAGCAGGTACAAAGGAATCAGTATCACCGAAAAGGGCACCATCAGTGTAGAGAGAAACACCATCAGCATGGCGCTGCGTCCGGGATAGTTCAGCCTGGATAGCGAATAGCCGGCCATGGAGTTAAACAGCAATTGAAGGGATGTGGCGGCAATGGCGTAAATAAATGTATTACCGATGTATAGCAAGAAGTTCTCCTTGACAAATAACTCCTGGTAGTTCTTCAATGTGAACCCGGCGGGGATGATGGAGGCGCGCCCCAACTGCGTCTTGAGGCTAAACGATGCAGCGAGCGTCCACAGCATGGGATACACGGTGATGACCGTAAGAAGCGCCGCCGGGATGTACACCAATAATTTGCGGTTGTTCTTCATAATGAGTCCCATACCTCCTAATGATCCGCGAGAGAGGAAGTCGCTTTAAGTTGAATGGCCGTTATCACCAGTATGATGCCAAACAGCACAAGCGATTGCGCACAGGAATAGCCCATCTGAAAATGGATAAACGCATTTTCATAGATCCGCAGCACGGCCAATTGCGTCATATCGTTGGGGCCGCCGTTGGTCAGCATCTTGATGCCGTCAAACGCCTGGAACGCGTTGATGATGGACATGGTCAGTATGAATATGCTGGTCTGGGCCAGCCCGGGAAAGGTTATGTGAAGAAACTGCTGCCAACTGGTCGCCCCATCGATGGAGGCCGCTTCATAGTAATCCTTGGGGATGTCCTGCAGGCCAGCCAGAAACACAATCATATTGTAGCCCATGCCAAGCCATACCGCCAGAATTACACAGCAGATAAGCGCCCTGCTTGGGTCGCCCAGCCAGTTGAGGTTCGAGCCACCCATCAGGCGGATAAACGCATTGAGGAAGCCGGCGTTCCTGTTAAAAACCATCTTGAAGATGGCGCCCGCCGCAGTGGATGAAACGATGATGGGCAAAAAGAAACTGGTGCGGAAGAAGCCGGATAATTTGGTAATATGCTTAATGATAAGCGCCAGAGCCAGCGATATCAGAAATATGGAAGGTACAAAGAGAACCACATATTTCCACGTCTTATCGAGCGAGTTGGCCCACTTGGCATCCGATATCATTTTGGTGAAATTGCCGATGCCGATAAATTCCTTTTGGGATATTACATTGTAATCATACAGCGAAAGCTCCACCGCCCAAAAAATCGGAACGAAGATAAACGTGATCAGGCAGGCCAGCGCCGGAGCAAGAAAGAGATATCCAAAGAGCATCTCCCGTTTCTTGCGGTTCATCCTCTCGCCAATCCAAATACCCTGGGTCATTGGTGTATTCCCCCTTGCTGTGCATGGGATCCCCGCCCCGGCGGATCACAGCCGGGGCGGGCAGAACGAACCGGATCCCTTTCCTGTTTTCTGGTTTCTATCTGAGTTCGTTTAGATCGGCCTCCAGCTTGTCGACAATGTCGTCCAGCGAGGCGGACGCATCAAACAGCGCGGCCTCCAGCGCATCGCCGATGGCAGCCAGTTCCAACGAACCATAGGCAGGTTCCATGCCCTTGTTGGCCTTGTTGATGATGTTGTCCTTGAACAGCTTCATGCCGCCCTCATCGTAGAAATCAAGCGATTCCACCACGGACTGCTTGGGCGCCCACTTGAGGAAGTGTTCGGCGGCCACGCCCTGGAAGTCGGATTCATCCAACAGCCACTTGAGGAAGTCGGCGCAGCGCCCGGGGTTTTTGCCATCCTTGTACACGCAATACTTCCAGCCGCCCATGACGGTATAGGGAGTGTCTTCCTTGGTTTCGGTGGGATAGGGCAACACCGTCCAGTTGATGTCGAGTACGCCTTCCTCCTCGGCATCGTTCAGGTTGTTCAGGTTCCACTGGCCGCCTACAAACGAGAAACACATTTTGTTGATGAAGTAGTCGACCGATTGGCCCATGTCGGGACAGCCGCCCGGGCTATTGATGATGTCGCGCCAGAAGCCCAGCGCTTTTTTAACCCCTTCTTTATTGGTCAGCACTTCATCACCAGTCAGAATGTCTCCGCCGGCGCACCACAGCTCAGGATACCACTCAAACTGGCCGTAGCCCTCAAAGATGATGGACTGCATAAAGCCATAGAGGCCCTCACCCTCGGCAATCGTAGAGCATATTTCAATGAACTCATCCCAAGTATAGGTCACATCAGGCAGCGAATAGCCATACTTCTCAAGCAGATCGGTATTGACGTACAGGGCCATCAGATCATTAAACGCCGGGTAGCCGTAGATGTTGCCGTTGCGCGTTACATCATTAATGGCATAATCGTACCAGCCCTCAGAGTCCTCAAACCAGTCGTTGAGTTCAAGACACATGCCATTGTCGATATACTGCTGAAAGTAAGACGGCGACATCATATAGATATCATATCCATTGCCCGCCGCAAATGCGGCCGATAGCTGCGTCCAGTATTCCTCGGTGGTGCCCGATCCGGTGTAGAGTTCCACCTGCAGGTCGGGGTTGCTGGCGTTCCAAGTATCGATGTATTCTTGCAGCAATTCTTCGTACCCAAGGTTGTTGGAGATAAAAACCACATTGGAAACGTCCTCGGCCATGGAAATCGGGAGTGCGGACAACAGAAGAATCGTCGCGAGCAGCACCGAAATCAGAGTCCTTTTCATGAGATAGCCTCCTTTTGATAATGTATATCATGGTGCGCACCATAATAATAGCGGTTATAGGGTCGGCCAAGTTCAGCGATATAGCGGACCGTATTGCTTACAGGCACGCATATCCGCGCCAATGGCATCGTCCGCGCCAAATGCAGCCCAGCAGTGCGGGCGGAAGATGCGCTCCTCAGGTACGTTGTGCATGGTTACAGGGATGCGCAGCATGGATGCCAGTGTAATGAGCAGATCCCCCACATGGCCGTAGACGGTCACGCCGTGGTTTGCCCCCCAATTGGCCATGACGCTGTATACATCGCGGAAGGCGCCGCTTTGGGTCAGCCTCGGCACAAACCAGGTAGTAGGCCAAGATGGATTGGTGCGCGCGTCGAGCGAATCGTGAATGGCATCCTCAAGCACGACCGTTCGACCTTCTGCGACTTGCAGCGCCGGGCCCAGCCCATCAATCAGGTTTACGCGTAGCATCGTGACGGGCATCTCGTGTTGGGTGCGAAAGTGTGAAGAGAACCCTCCGCCCCGAAAGTCGTCCGTGGTGGCCGGGCACCAGTCGGTGGCCCGCAGGCAGGCATCGATATCGGCCTGTGTCATCTGCCAAAACGGCTTCATGGTGGGCTGGTTCCGCTCATCACGGCTACAGCCGGTGGCATCGAGCGCCGTGGCGCCCGAATTGATGAGGTGGATGAAGCCGTCCTGGGCCGCGCCCTGCGGGGCTTGCCCGGTGACGCGCTCCACCGCCAGGGGGCTCCAATAGGTGCGCACATCATGAAAGCAGGGTGCAGTGTGGGTCAGCAGCGTGCCAAACAACATAGATACCGCATTAAGCGTATCATTCTCGGTGGCAAACGCGGTCGGCCGGCGAGGGCCCCTCCAGTCAAATGTGGAAGCCATGATGGCCTCTATAAAATCCGCATTGGGCAGCCAGTCGCTCCACATGCGCTGACCTTGAAAACCGCCGGCGATGGCGTTTCTGCCCAAGGCTTCTTCATTCCATCCCAATTCGGCTAGCTTCGGGTTGCCAAACAGAATGTCCCGCACAATCAGATGGTGTTTAACCATGAACTCCCATGTCTTTTCCTTTGGAATGACGCGGCTTTTGACCTTAATCGGGTGCAGTTCTTTGCCCTCGTTGGGATCAAAGCCCTCGGGACAATTGGCCTTAGTCCATGCGAGCGCCATTTCATACTCGGCAGGATCGTAGATGTCCAGCGCCATTCTGCGCAGCACCTCGGTCATATCCACCCACTCGTCGCGCATCCCCAAGTACTTCTGGAAGAACAGCGGATCGCAGTGAGAGCCGGCAATGCCCATGGATACGCTGCCAATGTTGACGTAGGATTTATGACGCATCTCGCCCACGGCAAGGGCGCATTTCACAAACTTCAGGATCTTTTCTTGGACGTCACCGGGGATGCGGCTGTCGTCGGCGTCCTGCACATCGCGGCTGTATATGGAGAATGCGGGCAATCCCCTCTGGGCATGGGCGGCCAGCACCGCAGCCAGATAGACCGCACCCGGGCGCTCGGTAGCGTTCAGGCCCCAGACGGCCTTAATGGTCATGGGGTCCATGTCAAATGTCTCGCTGCCATAGCACCAGCAAGGCGTCACAGACAGCGTGGCGCACACATTCTCTGCGGCAAACTGCAGCGCGCAGCGGGCGGCTTCCTCCCCGCCGCCGATGTTGTCTTGGGCAATTACACATTGAACGGGCGTACCATCGGAATACCGAAGATGGCTCTGTATCAATTGCTTGGCGGCAACCGCCATATTGCGGGTCTGCTCCTCCATGCCTTCACGCGTTCCGCCCCAGCGCCCATCCAGAATCGGGCGGATTCCGATTTTAGGATAATGTGTCAAAAGCGGCTCCTCCTGTCTGTCTGTTATCTATCCCAGCGCTTGTGGATGGGAGGTAGCGTGGGGAATTCTGCATGTGGCTCCAATTGATACCAGTAGGCTACAGAAGCGATGTCGTCGCCAAGCGGACGGTATTTGCGGTTTGGGTACCAGCCCAGCGCCTGCATCGTCACGCGCAGGTCTTGGGCAAAGCCGATGGAATCGTAGATGTGCCAGCGATATAGCCCAAACTTGCGCGGGCCTTCGCGATTTTCGTATACCGACAGCGGCATTCCCAGAAACGGCGATTCAAATGCGGTTTCTTTGGAGTTCGGGTCGTCAGGGTTGAAGGAGCCGAAATTCCAAGCGCCGCCAAAGTAGTCTTCTGTTCCATTGTCGCACAATGTGGGCTGATCGGTATCGCCATCAAGGAAAAACTTGACCTCTCCCTCGCCCCACCAGCCGCTCTCTGAGATGTTGAACATCAGGTAGGTGCCCACATACAGCCCCTTACCCTTTACGTTATCGAGAATCACATACTCTTCCGGGTTGTCCTCGCTGGTGATGGCCCGGCGGTACTGGGCATGGAAGTAGGCTGCTTCCGCCGGCACATCACACAGCTTATATAGCACCCGATACGCCACTACATTGACTTTCTTTTCACCCTCATTGGTCAGCGTAATCCGGGCGCGGGAACGAAATGGCATCTGCCAGTAGCAGTTCATACCTCGATGAGGTGCCACCGTCACCGGAAGGCTGGATACCGTGTGGGGAAACCGGTCAAACCCCATGGCGAAGAACGCGCCCATAGGCGTCTCCACGGAGGGCATCTGCTCTCCATCCCAGTAGATGCGCAGTACCAATTCGCTAAATCGCTCGGTGTCGCTGGTAAGGAATATCTCATTGATGATGCCGGGGCCTTCGATATCAGCCATCACGAGCGTCTCTCCAGCCTCCACAGGCACAAAGGGGCGCACCTTCCAGCCCCGGCCTAGATCGGTAGATGCACCGCTGAACGGCAGGTTGGGATCGCTCGGGTCGGGCGCCCAACTGCAGCCACCGCCTTTTTCACCGGTGGGGTTTTCCGCGCTGATCTGGCGCGTTACTGCGCCGGCCATCATGGGAAGCCCATGCAGGATTTCCATAGAACAGTTCCTCCTCTGGTTTATATCTCTGATTTGTTTCTCGCAGCACATGCCTATGTAAATTTATAATGGTTCTGCTCCGCCGCACTCTCTATGGCCATCAGACAGCTGCCAAGCGCGTATTCCGGTTCGCGCAGCCGTCCGGGAAACACACGGATCTTTGCGATGTTGCGGTATTGATTGATGTTTTCGTCCAGTATGGACTGAACCTGCTTGAGTATGATGGCGGTGTCAAATTGGGCGTTGATTACGATGTTGGGAATATCAAACAATAACGATGCGTTTCCCAGGCCGATTCCCAGGCAACGGCCCGCGCTTTCCAGCACCCCGCGGGCGGAGATATCGTCCTGATTCGCCAATTGTACAAGCTCCGTGATGGAATCCAGCGGCGTACCCGTCCGCTCGTAATACATCTGCAGCATAGCAAGTTCACTGGTATAAAGCTCCAAACAACCGCGCTTTCCACAGGTGCACAGGGGGCCCTTGATATCAATTGTTGTATGCCCCAAAAAGCCGGCGTTGCCGAATTTACCTTCCAGCACTGTGCCGTTGAGCAGTACTGACATGCCGATGCCGCTGCGGATGGAGATAAACAACATATCGGAGAATTCCTTCCGATTCCACAGCCTCCGCTCAGCCCAGGTCAGTGCATGCACATCGTTTTTCATAAACACAGGCAAGTCAAAACACTCGCTTAGCGTGTCGCTGACGGGGATATCGCGCCAATCGGGGATGCGCTCAAAAACGATGGAGCGCCCGCTTTGGATGTCGATGGCCCCCGCCATACCCAGCCCAATACCGAGCAGCTTTTGGGGGTCGATGTCGGACTGGGAGATCAGGCGTTCGGTCTGTGCAATCACCTTGCCGAGCGTCTGCTGCGTATTCGATGCGCGCGGATACCGCTCTTTTTCCATGGCGACGATCCGCCCCATCAAGTCACTGATGACCATTCGACAATTGGGAAAATCAAAGTCAATTCCAATCGCATAGGCAGCCGCCGGATTAATCCCATATAGTACAGGCGCCCGGCCGCTCACCGGCGTTTCGTAACCCAAGCGCAATATGCGCCCTTCTTCTTCCATCTCGCGCATAAGCCCCGTCACTGTAGGGCGGCTAAGATTCGTCATTTGCTCCAATTGAGACAGGGTGACGCTTCGGCTTCTTCTTACGCAATTGTAAAGCAATGCCTTGTTGGATTCCCTAACATCACGGATATTGCTCCCTCTCATGCCATCACGCCTCCATTGCCATTGATTATAATATTGTTTTTTCATTATGTCAAGCATATTTGTAAAAATACTTTCAATAACTCGAACGACATCAAATTGCCTAATTCCATTTCATAGATGTCCAAATTATTTGCTGTCCTTTTAGCTTTATGCCATGTTTTGTGTGTTCTTCTGTCTTGCGCATACACTGTATAATCTTATAGATTTTCTCTTGGTCGAAAGGAGAATATGTTGTTTTAAAAGCATGATGAGCAAGCAATTCCTACAATTGATCTTCAACCAGAAAGGCAATCTGAAATTTAGCCGATCTCAGATCACCTTTTACAGCAAATGAAGAAGGAGCGGTCGCGACAGCCCCTTCTTCATTTGCATTGATTGTAAAAAACAAAAAGCACCTGATGGCTCTTGTGCCGACAAACACCACGGCGCCTTGCCGCAATGGCCGTCCGCCATTAACCGATATGCTCTGTCGGCGCCCTCCAGCTTGAAGGAGATGAGCCGAAATTATCACCACACCCTAGGATTTTGCCATGCAGACAGCGCTGGCAGTCCTAGAGTCTGTTTCATACTTCATAAGTGTCTGAATTATGCAAGCAAAATGCGAATGCAAGCCCCGCGAGCGCGAGCAAGTACGATCCAAACGCTAACGTTGAAAAGAAAAGCATCGTCACCGCATCAGGCGAGATCCCTAAAGAGGAGTTTATCGGTACGAATCGGCTGATGATGATTGACAGGCTGACTGAGATGTACGGCGCAGATTCCGCGAAAAAGCACTTCCACGATCTCAAGTCACACATCATATACAAGTCACGGCTCGGGGGTATGCCGCGACGACCATCAAAACGCTCATGCACATTGTCACCGCGCCGCTGCGACACGCTGCGGCGCTGCACCGGATACCTGCCGACCCCCTCGCGGGGCGTCGTGCTTCCAAATCCCACGCGGGTGAAAAAGCCGGCCAGAAAGATGGACGCTTACACCGATGAAGATCAAAAGAAGCTTCGGAAGGTGCTGCGCTCTCAGGCACGGGAGGGATATGCGGCCATCGAATTTATGCTTGAAACGGGTATGCGCGTCGGAGAAGCGCTTGCGCTCGACTGGCGCAATGTTGACCTTGGGCGCAGAACCGTGCGCATTGAAGCAACCGTCGTTCGCCTGGCCAACAAAAAACAATCGCACATTCAACATGAAGCGAAATCGGCGTCCACCAACCGCACGATCCCGCTCAGCACGCGGGCAATGGAGATCCTGACGGAGCTTCGCTTCCAGTCGAATAGCCCTTGGGTTTTTCGCGGCAAGGACGGCGAGCGCATCACCTATGAGGCCCTGCGATACCAAATCAAGATTGCCACAGAGGAAGCCGGGGTCGGTACAGGGGGGTGCACGTTTTCAGGCACACCTTTGCAACCAACTGTTACTACCGCGGCTGCGATGTTAAGATTCCGTCAAAACTTCTCGGCCACGCAGATGTCAACATTCCCTACAACACCTACATCCACCTTTTCGGAGACGCGCTTGAAGAGATGTGGGCGATTGTCTGCTAACCGCACAAAAACACAGCACTCCGCTTTAGCGAAATGCCGCAAAAAATGTGGAAATAGTGACATGTTTGGGCACGATTAAACGGATCATATATTATATGCCCTCCTTGGGATTTTCAATGATCGGTTTCGGGGAGTGGGTGCCTTTGGACTCCGGGTGGGTGCAACCAAATCTATTGTGCTTTCATCAGCACCGTTCGTCATATGATTAAGGTGGAGCACAAAAACTGCTCGGCAGCATTGAACTGCCGGGCTCAGAGTGTCAAAAAAGCATGGAAAAACCACAGGTGGAGTGCATTTTCACTTGTGGTTTCTTTATTAAATAAACTATAATTATAGCCTAACGATGTGAAGTTTATTCATATTAAGCGAGAGGAACAAAAGCGCAATGAAATATATAAATCCACCAACAGAATCGCCGAAAAACATTACTCATAAAACATTTTATAGTCATATATTAAATCACGAAATCGGCTATAACATTTATCTTCCGTCCGATTATTGGGAAAGAGAAGAAAGATATCCGGTTGCGTATCATATTCATGGTTGGCAGGGCAACGAATCATCAGAAATATGGTCGATTGAAAAAGTTTATAGATACAGACAGGCTATTACTGTTTTTATGAATGCCATTTCTTCGGAAAACGAGTATTTCGATGCTTTATTGCAGATTGAATCAATTCTTTTTAAAGAATTGATCCCTCATATAGATAGGCAATACCGAACAAATGCAACTCGTGAAAATAGGATGTTGTCAGGTTTTTCGATGGGTGGCGCAATCGCATTTTATTATGCCGTTAAATATCCCGAACTATTTGGCGCTGTCACTTCTTACGCTGGAACATATCACCATCAATACCATAAGGATTATCATGGGGTGGGAAAATCGCCCGAAGCGGCTATTGGATTATACGAAAAAATGATGCACGAAGAGCAATATTTAGAAGACAATAATATTTTATGCTTGGTGCGTCAAAACGCAGACAGAATACGCAAGAATTTACACATTGATATTCACATTGGAACAAGCGACATATTGTTCTGTGACAATGAAATTATGCATTTATATTTGAACTCGTTAAATATCCCACATGAATACAAGAAATTCATTGGTGTCGAACACGATTTAGAAAAAATATTATAGTACCCGTTAATAAGCACAATCTACGAAATGAGGAATATAAAAAATCCTTTGTTTCTTTCTTTTACTGCCATTATTGTAGAATAATAGCATAATTAGCAGGATCATTTTTTAAAGGCAATAGATAAGGAGCGTTAAATGACGGCAGTTTGCACCATTAAACGCTTTCCTGGCACTATTAAACGGATACGGGAATGTCCCGACTGTTCTGCGAAAGTTTTGCTGATTTCAAGGAGGTGGGTGCATTCCTAAGGCGCCTTCTTGCTTTGAGATTTCAAGGAAAGCGTGCGCTCGCAGGGCGTGAATCCCTTCGGGTTCCGAGCGTCATTCTCATATGGAAATTCCGCAATCCAGAGGCATATTTGCAGGAATACAACAAGAGCCACCATCACTGGCGGCTCTTGCTGTACCCTTTTGTGTCGGTAGCTATGGCAGGGGCAGAAGGACTCGAACCCTCAACAAAGGTTTTGGAGACCCACGTGTTACCATTACACCATGCCCCTATGCCGAAC
>JBMNTQ010000045.1:0-12425 GCA_050945815.1 Christensenellales bacterium | reverse complement strand
TAAAAAGCTGCATAGGCCGGGATTTTGAGGAAGGCGGCGTATTGTCGGGAGCCTTGCTGTGGGAAGGCAACTCCAAGTTCAAGATTACGGAGAAGAAGCTGAAGAAAGAGAATTATTCGGGCTGGATCATCCTGGAAAACTACTACTACACCAAACCCCTGCGCGATCAGAAGGAAGATCAGTACGAACTGCTGGCCGACGATGTAGCTTTCTTGAAAAGCGTTTTCGGCTGAGCACGACCCTCGTTAAACATTCCTACCTCCAAAAACCAAGACCGCCGCTTTTGCGGCGGTCTTTATAAATAGCTGTTCTGTTCTGGGAACCCATGCCCAGTCTGCTCGGCAGAAATCGACCCAGAGAAAACGGCATGCCGAAGCCTCCAGAATCGCGGCGAGACAGCCAAGCCGCCGCATATTGTCAACTCCCGACTTCTCGAAAGTATACAATATCACGAATATCGGGGGCCGTGCTGAGCTTTTTATAGATACTATACCGCTTCTTCTGCTCGCTTTGGCTCAGCCGGTCATCCACCCCCGCACCTTCTTTCAAAACCTCCTGCAAATAAAGGTAAAAGTTCTCAAACACTGTACTCTCATTAACAGCTCTAAACTCCACCTTCATCACATCGTTAAAAATACGGATCTGCTGCTCTTTGCGCTGGACAAAGAACGCAACCTTCCTCTCGTTATAAATCTTCAGCCAATTTGCCAGATTATAGCTGCCCAACGCATGGAAATTGTGCGAATAACCGCAGCTGGTACACATAAACAAATCCTCGTTCATACGATTACGCCTGCTGTTATAGCTGCAACGCGGGCAGGTATAGAACACATTGCGCGGGCTGACATTCACAGCCGGGGGCAGCCCAGCGCTTTCCAGCTTGTAATTCAACATAAACACCAGCCGGTTATGTTCCCCTTTATACAAAACCGGATACTGCCGCTTGGCTATTCCATCGGCCTTGTTGGTCAGCGTATATAGAATACACTGACAGCGGTATCGTTTGGCAAGCTCTACAATTCGGTTGGCAGCAGCATGAAACGCATTTTTTTCCAATGGCCGCCGAACGCTGCTCAAGCCCTTCAGCGAGCCGCCCTCCTCGCCCTTTAAAATACCGCTGGCTATGATGGAACCATCCGGGCTGCAAACGGTATATTGGGCAAAGCCCTTCACACTGCGGCTGATGCCCATGGTGTTCACCGGCCGCTGAGCCTCCTCTTCGGCCTTGCACACCATGTGCAGCATCAAATAATAATCCTCGCCCCTCTTTTCCAAGCGCGCTGTCTTCATCACCGACGGATCCCGCAAAGCCTCCATTAGATAACCCCTCTGCCATTGGCCAAACGCCAACGGAACCACAATATAGCGCTCCCGTTGGTTATCCTGCTCCAGCGGCTGCCCCTCGAATGCCACATAGCGCAATGCCGCCTCCCCCCGGGCAATGCCGCCGCGGCGCTCCTTAGATTTCACGTTCAAGAGGTACAGTTTAGCATAAAACCGATCCTTCAGCCCATCATACAAAAGGCAATAGTCCCGATTTTGGGCATACCTGCAAAACAACATCGATCTTCGCCGGTCATAGCGGGCGTATAATGCCTTAAGAGAATTATCCAGCCCTTCCCGGCCCATCCTTCCGGCGTCATATTCCTGAATTGCGTAGTCAAAACGGTCAGACAACTGTTCTTCGTCCCAACAGGCCACAGGGTACTCCCCGCCCCGCCCCTTTCTCTGAGCCACATAGTTTAAAAGCATCAACGCACAGTCCATTTTCAGAGAATCCTTGAAAGGCTCCACACCGAAACGATTCAGCTCCAGCATCACATCTTTCCCGATCTGGCTGATGATACGCCGGGTCTTAAAGCCGCCCCTTCGGGCTTCCTGCTCCACCACAGGCAAAAGGTCCCGGGTGTGTTCCAGCAGATATTCCAGCGCATAGCTATAGCGCCGCATCGCATCATCCAACAGCCGCCTTTTCTCCCGGCTGGGCTTATATAGTTTTAAAGGAATCGTCTTCATCACCATGGTGTCTCACTATTCAACAAAACTCAATCTCCACATTCTTCCCCTGGTCTCCCAGAAGCTTCGCAATATCCTGTACCATCCTCAGCTTCAGGCTCAAATCCAAGGGCAAATCCGGGTTCTGATGGGCCGGGTTCAGCGCCCGTCCCACTAAGAAGCGCACCTCCGTACACTCCTCCAGCAGCATCTTCGCCAATTGGGAAGCGCCATCCTGCTGATTCAAGGTCATAAGCGACGGCATGTCGTTAAAATTGGAACAATAGTTTCGGATATGCTCCAAGGCGCGTCCCAACGTCACCACGCCCTCCGTCACCAAATCCACCCCGGGTATCTGGGCGATAGGCGGAATGGAAGGGTCGACATAATCCAGCTTCACACTCAGCTCTCTGCCGGTCACCTTGCTGATAATCTGGGAAGTCGTACCGCCGCATGCAATCTTCTTACCCGGTGCGCTGATAAACCGGTTCACCATCTCCACATCCCGGCTCTTGTCCACCGGCGGCCCCACCATCACCGTAGCCGGTACGGCAACCCGCACCTTCGCAGCCATCACGGTCGTATCATCACCGGGCTTTTGCATATACAGAGAATCACAGGCGGAAAGCAGAAGCTTCGTCATGCTGCGCGCCGTAATATCCCTCTTATACGAGCGGGTTATATATTCGATAATATTATCCCGCTGCCACCCGAAATTCAGCATACGCCCGACGCCTGCATGTACCGCACCATCGCTGAACATCACGCACATATCCTCGGGCTGCATCTGAAACCGGCTCTCCTTAATCCTCTTTCCGCCGATCTCCTCGGTGGTTTTCTCCACTTCAATGGGCTTTCCCCGGCGCAATATCACGGCCTCCGGGTTATCAAATTCCACCAAATGCGCCTGGCCGTTGCTGCTTACCTTCAGAATAGAAAACGTAGAATAAGCAATGCCCCGCTCACTGCAAACAGGCAGGGTAGACGCAATGGTCTCCACAGCCTCCTGCACGCTGGCCCCCTCACTCAGCATCGTAGCCACAATTTTACTGGTCAGGGTAGACAAAATATTCGCCTTCACACCGCTGCCCAATCCATCGGCCAAAACCATCGTCACCGCATCCGGATGCCGTATTGTCTCAACTTTATCTCCACACAATTCCTCGCCATATTTAAAAACACTCTCGCTGCTGGTCTCAATATAAATTCCCATAGGCTCAAACTCCATCCGTCTCCACAGAAATAGATTTCTTCAAAGTGGTCAGCGCCAGCTTGGTCTCTGCCGTAGTCTCCCCCAACAGGCTGGCAATTTCCTGCGCCACCCGCATCTGCTTTTCGATCACCTTCTGCGCAATATCCACAGTCTCTTGCCGCATTTTCCCAATCTTCTCATTCTGACGGTTTTCCTTGGTAATATCCTTCATCAACACAATGAGAATCGCGTTCTCCTTGACGCAAACAATGCTCTGCTCCACAGCAACATCCAATTCCGGATAATAGACCTTCTCATCGATTGAATTCTCGCCCTTCTCCCAAGCGGCCTGTAGCTTGTCGCATCCGATGATTCCAGGCAACCGCTCCCCTACAACAGACTGCTCCAGCTTCAAAATCGTTGCAGCAGCCGGGTTATATTCCAAAACCTTCAAATCCTTGTCCAGAATAATAATCCCGTTCGGGGTGTTGTCAATCACAACATTGGAAATAGACTCAGCCTTCTCCCTCATATAAGGCACACACATCTTCACGTCCGCCTTGCCCTCAAAAACAGCAATCGCCTTATCCCGACAGGTTAAATACCCACAGCTGCCGCAATTCAAATGCTTGTCCGGCGTGGTTTTCCCAGTCTGGTTCAAAATCTCCTGAATCTGCTGTTCCGAAGGCTTGGCCCGCTCAACCGAACGGTCGATAAACCGTCTTCGAAAGTTTGCTTTGGTGTTCTCCGTCAGCGGCACGGCGGAAGCCGGCGCCACCCGGCTGGCAGCGTTTTTAATGACTGCATCCTTCGCCGCCATATACGACACACCACAGCCCTTCATCCCCGGGCCGCCTAAGCAGGAACCCGGACAGGCGCTCATCTCAATAAAAAACCCTGAAAGGTCTTCATCCCGCAAGGATCTAAGGGCCTCTATGCAGTTTTCCATACCGTCGACTGCGATGTTTTTATAATGCTGCCGTGCATCTCGATTGATGGTCCGAATAATACCGCCGGGAATCGGATACAAACGATGCAGAGACGCGCGCATCTCACGAACGTCTTCGTCCATATCCTGCACGCAAATCCCCTCTTCCTCAAACCAATCCCGCAGCTCCTCAAACATAAGAACTCTGTTCAACGAGCCGTCATTAATAGCCACATCCTCACATTCAAATTTCTTAGAAATGCAAGGCCCAATAAACACGACCTTAATACGCGGCCCATACACCTGCCTCATCATGCGACAATGGGCCATCATGGGCGATACCACAGGGGCCAGATACGGAATCAGCTCCGGGTAATGCCTCTCCACCAGCAACGCCGTCGTCGGGCAGGAGGTGGTGATGATGTTCTTCATCTCTTGCTTTTGCAAAAGCTCCCCATACTGCATCGATACCTGAGCCGCACCAATAGCCGCTTCCTCTACATGGGCAAATCCCAGTCTTTTGAGCGCCGCCGACATTTTGGCAATATTAACGCCTTTAAAAACGCCCACATAGGATGGGGCAATGCTGACATATACCTTCTCGCCTTTTTTAAGGTATTCTTTTACCTTCGCCACATCGCTTTTGATGCTCTTGGCGTTTTGCGGACATTCTAAAAAGCAATGGCCGCATAAAATACATTCTTTTTCTATGATCTCCGCCTGTTCGTTGCGAAAAGCAATAGATTTCACCTGACACGTCCGAATACAGCGATAACAATTCTTGCAGTTTGCTTCTCTAAATTGAATAATACTCATTTTTCCCCTAACCATCATAACTCCAAATAAGTGCCGGTGCCGAAAATGCGGCGCAGGTTTTAACCCGATACAGCCGCAAAAAGCGCTACTTTCTCGTGGAAAAACTGTTCCACCTCATTCAGCGAAAGCGATACGATTTCCGAGTCGTTCACCAGAACCGACACAGCCTCCGTACAATTCTTCAAACAAACAGAGCCTGTCAGTTCCACCCGGTCATCCAGCTTATTTTCCGTAATCAAGCGTCTAAGCGCAGCAACCACTTCCGCCGACCCTTTCAAATGGCAGGAGCTTCCAATACAAACACGCAAACAAAGCATGACACCCTCCATTTACCATATAAAATACCTCCACTTTATTGTACAACGTTATATGGTAAGATTCAAGAGATCTTTGTTAATTTTTAGTCAAACAATTTTTGCCAACACATATTCTTCAAAAAAGCGCCGGACATTTTCCGTATGTAAAGAATGAACGGGCTCCTCCCCCTCAATCTGCACCGATACCGCCTGGGTACAATGGCCCAAACAGAACACGGCGCTAATTTCCACCTGCTCTCCCACGTCATGCTCCTCAATCAGGCTCTGCAGCGCATTAATCACGCTGTACGAGCCCTTCAAGTGGCAAGCGCTGCCAATGCAAACATGAATTGTCATCCCACGGGCCCTCCCTCAATTTTAATTTTATATCCGTCCCTTTTCATAGTGAACATGCAACAAACTCTTCACCTTGTTTTTCAAAACGCCTCCATACAGTGCCATAATCAACGGGTTTTCCTCCGAACGCTTGATCTGGGCAAGCTTATCGGCCGTGTAGATGCCTTTTGCCCGCTTCTCCTGTCCTTGTCGCAAAGCAAAGGGCTGCCCTGCACCGGCCACACACCCGCCGGGGCACGCCATCACTTCCACAAAATCATATTGCGCCGCGCCGCTGCATACTTTTTCAATCAAGGCCTCGGCATTGCTCAATCCGCTAACTATAGCCATGCGCACCAATCTGTCTCCCACAAAAAACTCCGCTTCCTTCATGCCCTCCATGCCGCGCACGCCGGCAAAGGCGATATCATGCAAAGCGCCAGGGCTCTTATCCTGGGCCAGGCGGCGCGCAACAGCCTCGCTCACCCCGCCGGTCACGCCAAACAATACGCCGGAGCCGCTAGCCAATCCAAAAGGCATATCCGTCGCCTCCGGCTCAACTTCACTGAACACAATCCCCGCTTCCTTCAACATATGGGCAAACTCCTGGGTAGTCATCACATGATCCACATCCGCCACCCCCTGGGTCATAAATTCTTCCCGCCCCGCCTCAAACTTCTTAGCCGTACAAGGCATCAAGCCCAACACAACCGTCTCCCGGGGGTCTACGTCCTTGGTGCTTCGGTAATGCTCCTTAATCACCGCGCCAAACATTTGCTGAGGCGATCGGAAGGTGGAGATTTGTCCCAAAAGCTCCTCGTGGTTCTGCTCCGCATAGCGCACCCATGCCGGACAGCAGGAAGTAAAAAGTGGCAACGTTTCCCCTTTCTCCAATTTCTTCAAAAGCTCGCGCGATTCCTCCATCACCGTCAAATCCGCACCCAAAGATGTGTCATAAACCTCGTCAAATCCCATACGCCGAAGGGCAGCGACTATCTTCCCCATCACATTCTCGCCAAAGGGGATGTCGAATTCCTCACCCAGCGCCACCCGCACCGCCGGCGCCACCTGCACCACCACCCGCTTGCCCGGATCGTTAATATACTCCCAAAATTTTTCGGTGTCATTACGCACCACAATCGCACCGGTAGGGCAAACCGCACTGCATTGGCCGCAGTGTACACAGTTGGTCTTGTCCAGCGGCAAGTCGAAAGCAGGCCGCACCTCCATATTCGATCCGCGAAAAGCAAAGTCAATAGCCCCCACATTCTGGATCTCGCTGCACATCCGCACACAATCCCCGCAAAGAATACATTTGCCCGGGTCACGGACAATCGCCGGAGAAGAATCGTCTACCTCATGGAAATGATTGTTGTTTTCAAACCGCACCCGCTTGATCCCAAAACGCAGCGCCAACTCCTGCAAACGGCATTTAGTGTTTTTCTCACAGGTCGTACAGTCCCGGCAATGGTTGCTCAGCAAAAGCTCGAGTATCATCTTGCGATGCTTTTGCAGCTTGGGGGTGTTGGTCTTAATCTGCATCCCCTTTTTGGGCGGTGTAGAGCAAGAAGCGATGATGCCGCCCCACTCGTCCTCCACCATGCACATCCGGCATGCTCCGAAAACAGACAGTTCGGAGTAGTAGCAAAACGTAGGCATTTCCATGCCGGCCTTTCGAATCAAGTCCAGCAGGTTCTTTTCCTCCCCCATCTCCACCCTCTGATTGTCTATCATCATATAATCTTTCACCATCTCACATCAAACCTCCTCAATCGCCTTGAAATTACAAGCATCTATGCATGCATCACATTTAATACATTTTTGCCCATCAATCACATACGGCTGTTTGATTTGTCCTGAAATGGCCTGCACAGGGCAAATCCGCGCACATTTAGAACATCCCTTACACGTCTCCGAAACAATCATAATACGGCGTAGTGCCTTACAGGTTTTAGACGGACACCTTTTCTCCACAACATGGGCGACATATTCCTCATAAAAATATTTCAGCGTGCTCATTACAGGAAAAGCGGCCGTTTTCCCCAAGCCGCAAAGAGCGGTGCTGGAAATGGTGTCCGCCAACTCCTGCAGGGTATCTAAATCCTGCAAGCTGCCCTGGCCCGCTACAATACGCTCCAATATTTCCAGCATACGCTTGGTACCCTCCCGGCAGGGAACACACTTCCCGCAGGATTCATTCTGGGTGAAATTCATGAAAAACCGGGCAACCTCCACCATACAGGTATCCTCATCCATCACCACCAAACCGCCGGAACCAATCATAGCCCCCACTTTCTTCAGCGAATCAAAATCCAAAGGCAAATCTAAGTGCTCCTTGGTCAAACAGCCGCCGGACGGCCCCCCAATCTGCACAGCCTTAAATTCCTTGCCGTCCTTCACACCGCCGCCAATATCGAAGATAACCTCTTTAAGCGTCGTTCCCATAGGCACCTCAATCAACCCGGTGTTGTTCACATTGCCGGTCAGGGCAAAAGCCTTGGTGCCCGGGCTTTTATCCGGGCCTATGGTCTTAAACCAATCTGCGCCTTTCAAAATGATGAGCGGCACATTCGCATACGTCTCCACATTGTTCAAAACCGTAGGTTTCTGAAAAAGTCCCTGTTCCACTGTTCGAGGTGGCTTTACCCTGGGCATCCCCCGGTTCCCCTCAATAGAAGCGGTCAGCGCGCTGCCTTCCCCGCAGACAAAAGCCCCTGCGCCTTGGCTGATATATACTTCAAAGTCAAAGCCCGAGCCTAGAATATTCTCACCCAGCAGCCCCAAGCGGCGGGCGCTTTCAAGGGCCGTTTTCAGCCGATCCACCGCCAGCGGATACTCCGAACGCACATAGATATACCCTTCATGAGCACCCGTAGCGATTCCGGCAACAATCATCCCCTCCAACATCCGGTGAGGGTCGCCCTCCATAATGCTGCGGTCCATAAACGCCCCCGGGTCCCCCTCGTCGCCGTTACACACGACATATTTCACAGGCCCCTCCTGCCGCGCCACCTGCTGCCATTTGCGTCCGCAAGGATAGCCGCCGCCCCCGCGCCCGCGCAGGTTCGCGTCAATAATCTGCTGCACAATATCCTGCGGCCCCATCTCAAACAACGCTGCCTCCACGGCCCTGTAGCCGCCCAAAGCAATGTATTCATAAATCGACTCCGTATTGGTATGCCCGCAGTTTTCCAAAACCAGCCGGGTCTGCTGTTTATAAAACGGTATGTTCTCCTGGGTCGGATATTCAGCCTCCCCTATCCGATAGATTAGCCGCTCCACCACCTCGTTGCCCACCAAGCTCTTTTCCACGATTTCCTCACAATCGTCAACGCCTACCTTGATATATAAGTAGCCCTCCGGCTCAATGCGCAGCAACGGCCCCATCTCGCAAAAACCATGACATCCGCTCATCTTCAAGCCAATGCTCTCCCCATGAGGCTCCTCTTCCAGTTCCACAGAAAAAGGAAGCTGCCTCTCCTGCATGATTTGCTTCAACCGCCGATAAATCTCCACCGACCCGCCAGCCACACAGCCTGTTCCCGCACATATCAAAACCTTCTTATACTGCCTGTCCAAGGCGCCGGCATAAACCATTCGCGCCTGCTCCAGCTCCTGCCTGTTCCTAATCATATCGATTCTCCCCCACTCAACGATTCTAACAACTCCTTGGTCTTCTCCGGAGTCATCGCCGGATACACCACGTCATTCACAGTAATCACCGGCGCCAAGCCGCAAGCACCCAAGCAGGAAACCGTCTCCACCGTAAACATCATATCCTCTGTCGTATGCTTTTTATCCGTCAAAGAAAGAGCCTCCTGCAGCGCGTTTAAAATCGGAATCGATTTGCGCACATGGCATGCCGTCCCGTCACAGATCTTTATCACATATTTCCCTTTGGGCTGCAAAGAAAAATTCTCATAAAATGTTGCAATGCTATAAATCTTCGCAGGGCTTATTTTAAGCTCCCTGGAGATATGCCACAAAAGGTCTTCCGGCAAATAGCGATACGCCCTCTGAACATCCTGCAAAATTGCAATGATCTCAGATTTCTTATATCCATGTTCCTCCAGCACGGCATTCGTCAGTTCGAAACGCTCACCGTCTGATTCAGTTCGCAGCAACGATCCTCGCATGTCGATCACTCCTCACAAGTTGTTAAAAAATTATCACGCATGTTTATTCTAGACAATCATCCAGAAAGGAGCAATTGTTCAACAGACGTTTTATTTTAACCCATCGTTGCCATACGATTGTTAATAGGGTTTTTTATCATATACGTTGTTTTTCATCCAATAAAAGGCCCCGCTCTTGCCCTTTTATTGCCCTCCCCTATACGTTCTTACTCACGCTTGATATAATCAAACTATACTTTAAATTATATAGGAGCGAATTATGCATCCATACGAATCAAAATATTTACAATTGCTCGAACAATACAAAAGCGGCGCGCTCACCCTAGATCAATTCGAAGAGAAGGTTTCCGCCCTGCAATGGCGCGACCAATCCGGCAACTGGTATACCTTGTCCTCCGGCGGCGACATTCTAGAATGGCATGAAGATGAAGGCTACTGGAATCCCGTAGGCCAAATCCACCTCCCCCAAGCCCCTGCCGCCGCCCCACAGTCTAACGACGTGCTAAAAACCGTCGGCCGCGGGCTTCGAGCTGTCAAGGTCTGCATCATCATCGCCGCAATCGGGCTGCTGCTAGTCTCCTCCGGCGTCTTTGCCTTGCGCCTATTCGCCCCCACTGCCAAGGCGGCCGTCACCGACATCCAGCAAGCCTATGATGATACAGGCAAAACTGTCTGGAACATCGTCTACCACTATTCTATAGACGGCGCCGCCTACAACAAGTCCTACCAGCTCTCTACAACCTTCCGGCCCAATATACCCTCCTTTGAGGTTACCTATCTCCCCTTCGCTCCTTCCTATGCCCTGCGCACCGACCAACTCTCCCTGACCACCGCCGGCCTGTGCGCTGTAGGCGGCGTCGTGTTGCTGATCCTGTTCGGCCGCCGCTCCAGCAAACCCGCCGGCCCTGAAACGTAAAAAAGCAAGCTTTCCTTACGCAAAGCCTGCCGCTTGATGGGTTTTAGCTAAAGGCATACCTCCTGTCCCGATCTTCCAAGTCTGCCGCCCGCACAAGCAGGTTTTCAAACACATATAAAATGTCCGCCGCCCTCATATGGCGGACATTTTATGATTCAGCCGCCCTTTCCTCTATAACCTATTATGTCTACGCCGCCGCCATTTCCTTTAGAACCAAAAAGCTACATTTTTTTACCGCCCATGTTATAATATAAAAAAACATCCCACAGGAGTTTCTATGTTTATAATCGGAAAACTGCTAAAGCTCATAGTAAAACTGCTGGCCTTCCTCCTGTCCCTGGCAATCCTCCTTTTGCTGGTGCTATACGGCTACAACTTCACGCAAAATATCTTTTCCCCGTATGAAACCGCAGACGAGCCGCCGGTGGAGGGGCTGGGCAATGAATGGAGCATGCACAACCTCGCCAACACCGGCGATTGGTTCCCCGCCAGCCTCAGCGCTGCCGATGTCAACGGTGACGGCCATCTAGATTATCTCATCTGCTACGCCATGGCGGGAAAGGTGCGCATATCCATCCATCCCGGCGCCAACAATGCGGCCAGCATCTCACAATGGGCCAGCATAGACATCGCCACCCTCAAAAACCCCCAAAGCGCAACCTTCGCAGATCTGGACAACGACGGTGTTCCAGAAATCGTGGTAGCCACCGGCGTCGAGTATCAAACGGCAGACGCCCTGTCCGCCCTGCATGTTTTGCGTCAAAAAGGCGACGTCTGGGAGCAAGCCGGCATCATCCAGTCCTCGGAAGACAAAGGGCAATATGAAAGCGTTCAGGCCGTGGATATCAACGGCGACGGCTACCTGGATCTGGTCGTAGGCGGCCGCTCAAACCGCAGCTCCTTCCACAAAGACAAGGGCAGCGCACTCGCCGACCTTTCCTATTCCGGCTTGAAATGGTTTGAAAACCCCGGCGGGAAATATGTGTTTTCTATGGAGAAATGGCCCATGCACATCATCGACACCCAAGCGCACAGCGGCCTGCAAATCGTATGCGCCGATGTAAACAGCGACGGGCTTGTGGATGTGCTGCTGTCCAATACCGGCCCCGACGCTCCCAAAGATAAGCTGTCTTTGCTGCTCTACCAAAACCAAGGCGGCAATTTCAGCCGGTCCGCCCTTTTCTTAGACGACACCCTGCCGGAAAACGCCCCTATCACCGTGGCCGACCTAGACGGCAGCGGCAGCCTGGATATTCTGCTGCATACCGACAAGGAAATTCTCGTATTCTCTTCGGGCGTCAGTTCGCCCAAAGCACGCATCGCCAAGCCGGAAGCAGCCCAGCACGCCCCCTCTCTGCTGGCAGCGGTAGACGTAAATGGCGACGGCCGCATGGATATCATCGGCGGTCTAACCCACCAAAACGGCAGCCTACCCAAAGAAAAGACGGCCCTTTTCTGGCTGGAAAACCATGGCGGCAGCTATACCCCCCACGTTGTCAAATGGGGCGACAATTTCCTGGGCGTAGGGCCCCTACAATTCAACGGTGAAAAATGGCTGTATGCCCAGCTCCACGATGTAGACGGCGACGGCGATGTAGACATCGTCGCCCTCTGTCGAGAATACAACCTCATCACCCCCATCCTCTCGGTGGTCTGGCTGGAAAACCCGGCAATCCCCTGAGCCATTTTCCCGCAATTTCAACGTTCCATTCCAAAACAAAAAGCGGCGGTCTTAACGGCTATGCGCCCGAGTTCGGGGCGCTCTCGCCTGCAAGCCGCCGCTTGCTATTTTCTATACACACGAACCACC
>JBMNTQ010000044.1:0-12687 GCA_050945815.1 Christensenellales bacterium | reverse complement strand
TTCCGGTCTTCGAGCCGTTGTCAATGGTCTTATCGTTGGGTATCAGCCCATTTTCCCCTATTGGAGTTCTGGTCTGAGAATCGGAACCCGCAATCCACCCCGCAGACGCAACGTTGCCAAACTCATCTAAAGAATGCTCCTGATACGCATCGCCGTCAAAGCTGGTCGTATAGGTGATTCGAAACGTGCTGCTGGTTTCCAGATAGTCCCCGGCGAACGTAATGGTAAACGACTGCGGGGATGAAGCAGATACCATGTTGAACGTGTATTCTTCTCCCCGTTCCAACACGGTGTTCGGGCTGCCCAGTTCGGTCACGACCACCGAGCTCTGGTCCAAAATCTGCCCACGGCTCAAGCTATCCGTTATGTAAAAGTTCTTCATAAGATAGTTGCTGTTGTTCACATCAATCATCCAAGATAACGTCTTGTTTTGGTAATTCACCAAGGGCGCATACTTAATCACCCCCTGCGACTTCGCTTCATCCTCGAAAACCACACTGCCGCCGGTTCCGCTGATAACCGTGTTATCAATGGGCGTATCTTCATCAATTTCCCCTACCACTTTGGTCTGATAGCGAAGGATCACCACATAATCAACGTCAGCATAAAACTCTACGTCAAATCCAGCACCCCCCAGCTTGGGAGTCAGCGCATATTTGTCGGTGCCCAGCACCACCTCTTCCCCGTCTTGATCCTGCGTATACAAAACAGGCGTACCTTCCAGCTTCATCGTGTTTCCGATGGTATCCTCAAGCTTGGCCTGCTCCTTGATGATCTTATCTTTCCGAGCATTAAACACCACTTCCCAATCATAGGTCTCGGTTTTTGGGTTATAGTTCGTGGTCTCCTTCTGTAAAGCCGGAGTATAGCTGGCAGTCACATCATCCTCGTCCGAAACCAAAGTAAAATTGTCCCCGGAAAGGGTCGCTTCATTGAGGAAGGTCACGTCTCCGCTCAGGTTGATGTCCGGCTTTGCCGCGTCATCAATTCTGGCGGTATAAACCAGGCGATATGCCTGCTCTATTGTATCAGTAAAGGTTATAAGGCCATTAAGGTTAGTAAAACCGGTGGAAATTCCCTGCTCCGAACCTTCCACAATCAAGCCGTCTAAATCCACATCCACCTTATAAACCGCAACAGATTCATAGGTCAGCCCCTCCGGCATCACATCCGTCACCACAGCGTTTTCAATCCGGTCCATCGCATGGTTGATATCCACCGTCCAGAAAACATAATTAGGGTTCTCAGCGCTGTCCAAACTGCCGGTCTTCTTGATGGAGGTCTGGGTAGCGGGCTTCACTACAATCGTGGTGCCGCCCAGAATTTCCCCCTCAGGAGGCCCAATCACGGTCTCTCCAGGCTGTCCGATCGCCTCCTTGTCCAGCTTTCCGGAAAAACCAAAGTTTCCGCTTATCTCAGAATAATGCTCCAAGGCCTCCGTGAAAGTAATGGTCACCAAGCCGCTGGTAGAAATATGCGCCACAGCATACTGCACATTCTCTATGTCCAACAAAGGATAGTTCTGCGTCAAATTAATATTAATCTGCGCTGGAAGCTGGAAAGAATAATAGTCTCCCGGCACAATCAGAACGCGGATATCTTCAGGCAGACTAAATTCCGTCTCAAACAAAACATTTGCGTCGATCGGCACCGAATCCAATGAACATGGCTCATTGCAACGAAGCCGTCTGCCGAAAGCTGGCATAAACCGTCCCTTCGCCCAATTTGGCCTGCAAGGTATACGTCCCGTCTTGCATGTCTACAGCATACCCGCCTATATTTACAGAAAGCCGCCCCTGAGCCTCAGGATACAACGTCACAGAAACTGCATGGCCGTCCACGCGTACAGAACCGACCCCTAGCCCTTGGGTGTTCTGTAAAGGCTTTGTGCCCTCCTCCAGCGCCACGTTTCCGCTGATGTCGACGACAAATGTCTCCTCCGTCTGCATTGCCGCGTCCAGGTCGATAGAAAGCCCCATCTCCTCGCCCGCCACAAATTCCTGCTTCGACAGCTCCATGCTACGCAAAACGACATCGTTATACCCGGCGCCGTCCTGTTCCTCTGGTGTCTCTGCAAATACCATCAATGGAAATACCAACTGCAACAACAGCGCAAAGACTATCAAAAACCCAAAGATTCTCTTGTGTTTCTCCACGTTATGCCTCCGTTCCTCATCCTGTTATTCCTATTTGTTATTATGTAGTCAATCTGTCCAGTTTACAACTATCTTATCAGGGTTCCAACACAACTCAAAACAAACGGACCGAACCCCACTTCGGTTCGCATCCGGCCTAAAAATCGTGGTATAAGCCATGACGATTTCCTGCCTTTGTCTATTCCTTTGTCCGCCTGAACACTCACAGCAAATCCTCAGCTCCCCTCCTTCTTTTAAGCTTATCGTGGAGAACCATCCCCGCCAGCGCCAAAAAACACAGCAGCAAGGAATAGTATGGAATCTTCTCTCCCAGGGCTGCACCCTCTTCCTCCTCATACCCAATCTGGCTATGCTCCGCCCTGCCGCCGGATCTTCCCGTCCGACTAGCAGACCCTTTCTCCAGCACCACCTCTCCCCCGCTCCGGTCAATGGTAAACACGCCGCGATACTCCACGCAAGCCGCCTCATCGCTGCTTGCGCCCACCTTCGCTGCATATTCATAAATCCCATCCTGCAAACCACCGGTCTCACAGCTGATTCGCTGCAGCCCCGCCGCCTCAAAATCCTGCTGTGCAAAAGCCGCTATCTCGTCCTTCTTTGCGGCAGGATGGATGTCCAGCCGCGCCCAACACGGCAGATTGCTGTTAAAGTAGACCACCAGATATTCACCGCTGTCCGTTTTCTCCACCGTTGCATAAAAGGATTCCGCCTGCAAAATCTCATACCATATCGTGACAAGGATGGTTCTGCTCAACTCACCTTCTCCTTGCAAGAAAATCTGATACTGTCCTTCAGGCAGGTATTCCCCCAGTTCGTCCCTGCCTTCCCAAACCACCGTATGCATACCCGCCTGATAGCGCCCGCTTTCTATGTTATGGCGCTGCCCCAAGTCATCTACAGCATAGATGTCCAATTGTGCAGCGTAGTCCAGTTCAAATTCCAGCTTATTTGCCTCCAGCATAGGGTTGAACAGCCCGGCGTAATACAGATAGACAATAGACGGCTGCATCTCCAGCACAAACCCATACGGCAACGCCTTCTTTTCGCCGACAAAGTTGCGGCTGGAAGCGACGACTCTATAGCTGCCCAGCATATCGCTTGTGATGCTGGGAAAACTCCACTGTACTGTATTTTCCCCCTTACGGCCCTGTCCGCTATACTCAAAGACCACCCTTGCGCCGGAATCCACCACCTGCAAACGGAGCTGGGCTTCTTCTTGCAAGGCTACCGTAAAGGAATAGCCCAAGGCCTCTGCGCTATCTAGGAACGTCGCCCCAATCACCGCAACATCCGGGATATCCACGCCGCACAAAACCCTGCCCCTTGCAGCAGCCGGGGCAAAAAGCTCCACCACATAATTCCCCGCCGGCAGCACCTCCTCCAAGCCCTGACCGCTGTGCTGCGCTGTCCAAATCGGATAATCCGATCCGTCGATAAACAGCCGGGCAAAAAACTCCCCCTCAACTGTGTGGAATGCCAATCTCGTCCGAACCCGTTCCTGTAAAAAGAATCGATAGTATTCTTTTTTCGTACCGTCCAGGTCAAACGAATATTCTCGGTTAATCTGCATCGTCCGCTGCGAAACGTCTCCTTGGGGCTGCTCCTGTTGTCCGTGCTGGGAAAAAGCTGCCGCAACATTAATCCAGCGCATGCCATTTCTGATATCCGCATTTTGTATCAGAACATCCAGTGCCTGTTCTGCGCTTAGCCCATGCCTGCTCATGCCTGCCGCCACATAGCCGGCAAGCCCCGCTGTTGCTATGTCCGGCCCCTCTAAAGGCACCCTGTCTCCCATAATCGGAACCGTAACGCCCTTGCCAGGAACCAATATCTTAGCTTCATAGCTGCCCTCTAAAGGCAGCAGCCCCGGGGCAAAGCCGCCCACAGGAGTCAAATAATTGCTCTGGGCAACCGTTGCTCCGCAACTTGGAGCCACCACAACCGCACCCTGCTGCCGCGTATATTCCAGCGCCGAAACCATCGCGCCGGCGGGCGTCTGCAAAGAACTTGGCTCCGCTAGATAAACGATAATATCCGCACCCATATCCGCAGCATATACCAGCGCGTCTATACAATGGCTCCTATGGGTCTCGCCGTTCGCCGTCACCCGAATCGACAAAATACCCACAGATGGAGCAATGCCGCCGCCTTTCGCAGCAATCACGCTCGCAGATCGGGTATCCGCGCTGTTCCTGTCCACAGTGGTCTGTTTCGTATAGTTTTTAAACCCCACTATCCTGCCGGCTAATTCCGTCGTCTCATAGACGCCCTCCCCCACAATAGCCACAACTACATTCTTTCCATCGGTCGGCTGATAGAACGCATGGCCTCTCGCCGCGTCCACAAACCATTCTTCTTGAGCAAATACATGGAAAGAAAGAAATAAAACCAACAGGATGGAAACCGCAAACCCTACCGTAAGCTTCTTCAAGAATAACGCCTCCGTTTGCGAGCCTTGCAATTCGCACCAAGACCGTCTAGATAAAGTAATCTTACCATGTTATTCGACAATTTCCAACCTGTTTTCCCATAATACAACACTTTCTCCGCACGAAGCAGGCCATCTATCAGCCTACCGTCATCCCCCTCGTTTCAATGTGCCTTAAATCATGCTGCCCATGTGCAAATATGCCAGCACCTAAGCAAAATAATCCTATTCAATTCTCCATATTCTTCATGCTATAATAAATATAAATATCCTTTTTTACCATCGGCTTGCGTTCGACACGTCCCCTACCGCATTCGCGCTTTTCTAACATTCTATCAACAAATCATTCAGGAGGAACAAGCATGAAATATTCCATATGTATCGAGATGATGTTTTTGGAACTGGATTTCTATGACCGTTTTGCCGCCGCCAAGGAAGCAGGCTTCGACTACATCGAATTCTGGAGTTGGCCGGATAAAGACTTGCCTCGCATCAAACGGCTGTGTCAGGAATTGGGCCTTTCTATCGCCTCCTTCTCCGGCGATCAGGATTATTCCCTCTGCGACCCGGCACACATACAGCCCTACTACGATTGGATGCTCAAGTCCTTTCAAACAGCCAATTTCCTGGATTGCGAAACCGTCATTATCCATTCAAACCAACTAGGCGAACATGGCTATGTAGTAGACTACTACGAGAATCTAAGCCCGATGACCAAAAACGGAAGCATGCTGCGCACCCTCCTCAAGCTGGCGCCCGCCGCCGAACAATATGGGGTGACCATGGCGCTGGAAGCCCTCAACACCGAGCTGGATCATGTGGGCAACCACCTCTGGCACACCGATACCGCCTCAGACCTGGTTCGGCTGGTAGGCTCGCCCCGGGTCAAAGTAATCTACGATATGTATCACATGCAGATCATGCATGGCGATTTGATTTCCGTGCTCAGGCGCAATTTCGATACCATCTCCTACATCCATATCGCAGACAACCCTGGCCGCTGCGAACCCGGCACCGGTGAAATCAATTATGCCACCATCATCAAAACGTTAAGAGAAATGGACTATCAAGGCATCATTGGCTTTGAAATGTCTGCGGCTACCACAGCCCAAGCCGCTATGCAAGCCGTCCATGCTATCTGGTAACACAGCCGGCATATCGATTGTCCAAAGAACCCTCCCGCGCCAACATACGGGAGGGTTCTTTGCAAAATATCCCCCAACACCAAAGCCTCCGTTTCTCGCAATCGGCAGCGCCTCACCCCCAGGCCTGCTCCCTCACCAACCCTCTCTTTGCCATGCTTTTTCAATCCGCCCAACCAAAGACCATGTTAAACAACAAGGCCTCCACACATATTACAAACATATGTACCATATATTACAAATTGATTACGCGCCCCGTCTCTGCTATAATCCAATCTAAGCGAAGCTTATTATATTTGGAATTCCAATGGTATTTGGGAGGTTTCACAAAAACATGAAGAAAGTCTTTTCCCTCTTGATCGCAGCGCTGCTGTCGCTAACGGTTTTATCTGTGACAGCCCACGCGGATTATTATACGGACAACACAATGCTCTCCTATGGTATGCGGAATAACGAAGTAAAAAATCTACAGAACGATTTGAAGAATCTTGGCTATTTTTCAGCCACGTCCACCGGCTATTTCGGAAACATCACAAGAAATTCTGTCCGTTCCTATCAGAGGGCCAACGGTCTGGCTGTGGATGCCATTGTCGGCAGGCAGACGTCCCGCGCCATCAAAGTAGCCCGCGTGGTACAAATCGCCAAAGCCAATTTAGGCAGGCCCTATCTTTGGGGCGGCGCTACTGTATCAGGGTTCGACTGTTCAGGCTTTACCCAATACGTCTTCAAAAATGCCCGCCTTACCCTTCCCCGTACCGCAGCACAGCAGTACACACAGGGAACATGGGTTAACAAAAGCAACTTGAGAGTCGGCGATTTGGTGTTCTTCACCACCTATGCTGCAGGTGCGTCCCATGTAGGTATCTATCTGGGAAACGACCAATTCATCCACGCCAGTTCTGGTGCCGGAAAGATCGTCATCTCCAAGCTATTTTCCAACAGCTACTATTCCTCACACTATATCGGTGCAAAAAGGATGCTGCCTTACTAGAGCCGGCCTCTCCTATAAACCGTATGCAAAGCAGCCGGTCTCAGCCAAACAGAATCGGCTGCTTGTCCATATGCTTCCACGTTTCACGGCCCTGTCTTGTGTCCAAGTCGCCCCTTCCTTCCCCTCGTCCACTCGCTCCATTCAAAGGATAGAAAGAAGCCTAGATGCCCTTTTCTCAGTTTGCTCAAGAAAACATATTGCTTTTTCTAAAAACCTATCGTATAATATAGCGGTGTCCGTCCTGCAACATCCCTTGCGGCTATCCCTTTAGTAAGCCAAGCATTCCTTGGCAAGGGTGCTGTTAGCAGGTGATGAAGGGTGCAAAACAGGCTCACCCAGCACAAAATAGCCTTACCATATGCTGCTGTGGCTCAGGGGTAGAGCACATCCTTGGTAAGGATGAGGTCGTGGGTTCAATTCCCACCAGCAGCTCCAGCGGCGAGTCGCCGCTCACAATATCGCGCACTATCTTTTGATGGGGCGCGGTTTTTTATGCCCGCGGCGAAATGTTGCATCTTTTTTGCTAGCACAGGGCAACAGGCAAGGCCTGCACCCACATTTGCAAGCTGCTTCGGCGGTTTGCGAATTTTCTTTGCCTGAAACAAGCGACATCTAGATAGTCAACGTATTATAGCAGGCAAGGCCTGCCCCCCATGTCGCGCATTTCACATAGCGGCAGGCGACATTTTTATACCCGCGCCCCTTTAGAGGTAGTCTGTGAAAGCCGTATATTACGCCGTTTAACAGGAACAGGATCTATAGTAGATTGAAAAGACTAACTTCGGAGCCTGCTTTACTTTTCCTCCATACAGCTTTTAACAATGGGTCGGTAGAATATCCTTTTTGTGGTCGGCAAGCAGTTAGAAAAACAAGCTGCTTACCGGCCCGGGCTTGGCTGTCCTGCGAACCATTCCCATGGATCACCCAAATCGTTCCCATAGATCTCTATCGATAATGGAGTCATGGATCGTATAAAAACGGCTTGATTCTTTTCCGAATAGTCCTGACGCTTTTGTTCGTATAAGGCTTCAGAGCAAGCGGCCGCACTCAAAGCGTTGCTAGTAACATGAGGTTGTATATAAATATCCTCGGTCTGCCGGGGAACATCCTTTGGCAAATCCCATCTACCATAGGCAATCTGCATCAGCCTAACCGTACCACTCCCAAGCCTGCAGTCTGCCCTATTTGCGGCGCACTGAACAAAGTGTCCGGATCTGAAGCTGTCAGGAGGCTCAGTTGGTCCCCTGCAGACAATGTCATAATATTCGAGAACACAAAAGTATTGAGTTCAGCCGAGCTAAACTCTTGGGTTTGCATTGTGTTCGCCTGCGCCACGTTATTCACAGCAAGTCTAAGGACAATTGATACGGAGGATGCACCGGATATCGACCTTCCACTCATGGTTACGAGAATAAGGTAGATTCCCGCTTCATCAACAGTAATGGCGTTGGGGTTGGTATAGCTTACATGATCAAAAGCATCTGACTGCAAATCAAATGGTACGGCGATCGGCGTTGAAGTCAAGTTTAGGGAGCCAAGTTCCGTCATATAATAGCCGCCGAATACTCTGGCAAGGCTACCCGTTGGGCCAGCTTCGCCCCGGGGGCCGGTGGGGCCAGGCTATGCCCTGGGGGCCAGTAGGCCCAGCTTCGCCTTGAGGGCCGGAAATGCAGCAATAGTATCCCGCATTGCAACAACAGCCAAGACGATTGTGGCATTTATTACATCTATAGTATGGGTTGTTCATCGTTATCACCTTTTGCTAGTGCCCTTCGTCAACAGTGCGTATACATCATAACGCCTCTACTATTATTTGCTTAGCTTATTAGAGGTGTGTTAAACCATACCGAAGGAAAACCTCAGCAATAAGAATGAAAACTCTATACCTGTCATCATTATTTTATAAATGATTGTGTCGGGCTTCTTAGCTGCACCCTTTGGAATCTAGATACTCTCTTCAATTTGGCAGACACGACCCGCAAGCGCATCCTTATCAACGGCAATTTCGGTTACAATATTGATTTCATTCAAGCCTTGGTAATCCCAGCAGCCGGTTAGCAATAAACAACAAAGTACGATCAAGATACAGATGCTATGTCTTTTCATGGCAGTTCCTCCGGACGATCCTGTTTCCGTGCCGTATTCATCGAAAGCTGATCGGGCCGCAGAATCATTTTACGCCACGGCGCACGAGCCACCGTATCTTTTATGCCTTGAACATGCAGCTTGCGGCCTGATGAGAGCTGCCAGACGCCAAAGGAGCACAAGCCTAGAACATGCGTGAAGAATCTACCAAACCGTCGCAAAAGACAAAACAGGCACGCATCGGCTCCTGCCCGCCAATCCATACTTCCCGAAACTCAATAGGGTCGTTATCTTGGAACGTCTTCTTTAGCTGGCACAGGGCTTCCTGATAACTCTTCGAAACTTCTTTTGTTTCCTTCCCGGAAAACATCTTTTCCAGGGTTTCCTCTATCTTTTGATTCTTCTTCTTGCTAAAAAACCCAATATAGGCCTGCCTGTTTTCCTTAATCTGGGTTTAGTCTTAGCAAACCGCTTCAAATATACACCTTGCGCAATCAAGACGATCGAACTTCTCCAGCAACGAGCATAGCGAAACCCAAGCAAGGACGTTCCTATCAAAGCAAAAGCTCCTCCCTGCTTTTGTGCGCTTTGTGAAAGCCTAGGCCTGCCCAAAAGCCCACCAACAATCCCTGGGCGGCTTTCTCCCCCTCCAACTTCGCAAGGGAACCCCTCCTTACATCTCTGTTTTTTATCACAGGTACCATCTCTGAAAAATAGCGCTGTTAATCGTTCCGCAAGTAGCCTAATCATGCTCTATATTAATCGTATTTATGATATAATCCAAAGTGTAGGGTTGACTAAAGTAAAAAGCCATCTATTATTAAGGAGGTCATGCCATGGCGAAATATGTGTGTTCTATTTGCGGCTATATCTATGATGAAGCAAAAGGTATCCCAGAAGCAGGCCTAGCTCCGGGTACAACGTGGGAAGCCCTGTCTGCGGATTGGACATGCCCGCTCTGTGGTGCGGTAAAACAAGATTTTGAACAACAGGGCGGCTCTGCTGTATCTTCCGCGAAGGACTCGGCGTCTATTACCCAAGCTCCTGCAGACGTCCAAGAACTGTCTGCCCTACAAGTCAGCGCCCTGTGCACAAATTTAGAGCGCGGCTGTGAAAAACAATACAAGCCGAAGGAAGCCGCTCTCTTTCACGAGTTGGCTGAATACTTCAAATCAGTATCAGCCCCGGCTCAAAACCCGGATTTCGACCAACTGGTTGCGCTCGTCGAAAAGGATCTCGAAGAAGGCTTTCCCCATGCTAATGCTGCGGCATCTGGCGCTGAAGACAGAGGTGCGCTTCGCGCGCTGGTCTGGAGCGAAAAGGTCACCCGAATTTTAAAATCCCTTCTATCCCGCTATCAAAACGGAGGAACTGCGCTGCTGGAAAACACTGGCGTTTATGTCTGTACAATTTGCGGCTTTGTATATATAGGGGACAATCTGCCCGAGCTTTGCCCTGTTTGCAAGGTGCCAAATTGGAAGTTTGATAAGGTCGAAGGGAGGTAATGAGAATGTCTAAGAAATATGCAGTAAGGACTATACGCCTATGCACAAAGGACTGCTTGTGCCTCTACGTCTGCCCAACCGGAGCAACAGACACCGAGAACAGCATTATCGATGTGGAAAAATGCATAGGCTGTGGCGATTGCGCAGATGCTTGTCCGTCCGGTGCTATCTCTATGGTACCTAGCGTATATCCGCCCCAGCAGGTCAAAACAGAAGCCGTGATGAGTGCGCTAACATCGCTTATGCGCAGCAAGTCGCAGCAAGAAGCGATAGCCGCCGCATTGCCGGGAAAACTGGCTGCCGCAATCCAGCGATCCAACCATATTATGGCAGAAGATATTATCCGCGAAGCAGGGTATATGCTGCCGCAAAGTGATCGTACGCAAGCATTCTTGCAATCGCTTCTTGAACAAAAGCAACCGGAAGGTTTCCCCAAAGAAACTGTGGAAAAATTATTAAAGGTCTTTAATGATAAGGAGGAACACAAAATGGATAAAAACAAAACACTCTCGAACTTAATGGCGGCATTCAGCGGCGAATCTGAAGCAAACAGGAAGTATACGGCGTATGCGGCGAAAGCTGAAAAAGACGGAAAAACAAATGCGGCGAAACTGTTTCGGGCTGCGGCGGATGCTGAAACCATCCATGCCTTAAAGCATTTTGAGGTAGCAGGAAAAATCGGCTCAACAGCAGAAAACCTCAAAGACGTGGTTGCCGGAGAAACCTACGAATATAAGGAAATGTATCCGGATTTCGTTAAGGAAGCCGAAGCGGAAGGAAACAACGCAGCTTTGATGTCTTTTACCTTTGCCATGAAGGCAGAAGAAGTGCACGCCGGGCTCTATCAAGACGCCTTGGAAAACATCGACCAAACAGAAGAAGTCTTTTATTATCTGTGCCCTGTTTGCGGCAACATTGAGAAATCCCGGCCGGAACGATGCAGCATATGCGGTGTTCCGGGCGCCAAGTTTACTGAATACTAAAATTCATCTTTTTCTGGCAGCAAGGGCAGCGGCAAACTCGCCGCTCACGATATCGCGAACCGTTTTTGTATGGTTCGCGATATTTTATTTGCTTATAGCAAGGCGTTCCTACTACATCGTTGCCAGCTGAATTAACAAGCTCTAATCAGCAAACGAACTAGAGCTGCCTACTCGATGCTCCAAACATATCGTCCAGTTTTTGCAGTTGATCCACATGTGTAATAGCTACCACCTTATCACCCGATACAAGCACAGTATCTCCCTGGGGAATGAGAAGCCCGGAATTACGAATCACCGCAACCAAAACACATTCCGTTGGAAGCTGACTATCACGCAAGGCTTTTCCCACCACAGCAGAAGCAGGGTCCACCATACGTTCAACCAGCGAATATTCTCCCCTATGCAATTTAAGGAGGGTCATCATGTCGCCCATAGACATTTCTTCCGCTACTAAACGGGCCATTAAATCTGCCTGATTCAAAGCTGCATCAACGCCCATCACCGGCGTAAACAGCCAGGCGTTTTTTGGGTTGTTCACCCTTCCTATTACACGGGCTACGCTATACTCCAAGCGCGCTAATGTTGCAATGACTAGGTTCGTTTCGTCCGAGCCCGTGACAGCAGCAAGCACGTCTGTATGCTGGATATCTATACTTTTCAGCAGTTGCGGATCGGTGCCGCTTCCATGGATAATTGTGTTTTCCGGCAAGCTTTTCTTCAACACTTCAATGCGGGCCTCTTTTGCCTCAATAATTTTAATTTCATGCCCTCGCTCAATAAGCAACGATGCCAGGTAACAGCCTGTTTGTCCGCCGCCAACAATGATCACTTTCATACTCTTCACATCCCCTTCTCATCGCTCAATCCAAGTAGCTTTCTAAGCTGTCCGCCGGATGAAGTTGCGCTAGCAATATACAAAATGTCACGCCGCTGGAAAACTGTCCCCCCAATCGGCAGCATGGTTTTATTTCCGCGTTCAATGGCCACCACGTGAATATCGCCTAAAACAGTCAGGTCGTTCACCTTCCGTCCGGCAATTAAGGAAGGAACTTCGATTTTTACAAGCTCTACATCCCCATTGCCAAAAGCGAACACAGCGTCTAAAGGTGAATAGGTTAAAAGGTCCGCAGCCCGCTTGATCCCCCAGGCCGTGGAGGAAAGCGTCTGTATTCCCAAGTGCTTATATATTTCAGCTTTGTCCCGATCATACAGCCGCGCCACAACCTTTGGCACATGATAGATCTCCCGCGCGATCCTTGCAATCACCGCGTTGGATTCATCGCTTGATGTGAAAGCGGCAAGCGCATCACTTTTTTCAATCTTCGCTTGCAGCAATATATCTCGATCAAACCCAACCCCCTCTATGGTCTTCCCTCGAAAGCCTTTCCCCAGCTTGG